>JBBIKR010000071.1:0-18277 GCA_037445395.1 Thermoflexales bacterium | reverse complement strand
CCCAAAGAGGACGACGCCTCGGGCGAGCCCTCGGCGTGGCCCTTCAGTCGGCGCTCATCTACGGGAACCTCATCACCACCGGCAGGTACGCCCGCCACGGCCGCACTTCCAGCCACGTCGGCCGCTCCCACCAGCCGCCGATCCCGTCCTCCACAAAGGCTACCGCGTACGCCGCCCCTACCGGCGGGGTGAACACCCGGGTCAGGGTGACCGCACCACCTGCAGGAAGCGGGCCGGACCACATCCAGGTGCCGGGCCCTTCGGAAGTGCCCGGCACCTCCCGGAAGAGGGTGCCCGTGACCTCCGCCGTCGCCGAAAGCGCGTCGGTGGGGCCGGCGTTCTCCAGATGCAGGGTGCAGGTCACCGCCGCGCCGGGCTCCGCCGGGGAGGGAGCACATTCCAGCGCCGAGGGCCCCAGGTCTGGGGCGCCCACCCGCACCCAGGCCGTCCGGGAGAAGACCATTCCCTGCTCCGGAAGCGCAATGCGCGCGGTGTGCGGGACGACTGTCCCCGCCGAGAGACCCTCGGCCAGGGTCACCGGCAGGGTGAAGGTCAGCGCCCCGCCGGGGGCCAGTACCCCCGTCCAGTACAGCGCCGGAGATGTCCCCAGTTCCGCCGGGAAGGTCGTGGAGACGGCCGCGGTGACCGACGCTGGGCCGTCGTTGACCAGACGGAGGGTGTAGGTGACCGTCTCCCCCGGCCGGGCCGCGCCCCGGTCGGCCCGGAAGGACGATCCGCCCAGCCACGAGAGGTACCCCACCACCTGCTGCAGCACCCCCGGCCGGGCCTCCTCCGGCAACGTCTCCCACGGGAAGGAGAAGAAGACCGTTGCATGATCCCCCTCGCGGCGGGCCAGGGCAATGGCGTGTCGGTTTCCGTCGCGGAGGAGCGCCGCCGTGCCAGGGGCCGGGACCAGCCCGTCCGACCAGTTGCGGTAGGGGTAGGTGAGAGGCAGGAGACAGGTCGGGCGGCCCGCGCCACAACCTTCCTCTAACCCGACCGGGTTCTCCGGGACGACGGCCGCGACCGTCGGCGTCACGTCCTCCGTATACGTCAGAACACCCAGGTAGGGTTGCAGGGGCCCCCCGGCGTGGTAGTACAGGAAGTCCTGCGCCGTCAGAAACAGCCGCCCTCCGCCCTCCAGATACTCCCGCAGCGCCTGCTCCTCCACCGCCGTCACCGGCGCGTACCAGTCGTACCCGGTCCACCAGACGACGACGGGGTACCACCGCAGGACCTCCACGGGCGGGCCGCCCCGTTCGCCGCTCCCCAGCGCGGGCGCCGTCTCCCAGAGGTCGTGCGGGATACCGGCCCCCTCCAGCGCGGCCCGGTACTTCTCCTGTTGTTCGTACCAGCGGTCGTCGTCCACCAGCAGAACCGGCGCCGGGGCCTTGCTGGTCAGGACCGCGGTGGCCGTCAGGGACGGCGAAAGGACCGAGCGGAAGGTCAGGGTGACGACGTCGCGGGCGTCCCATGTCGCCGTCGCCGGGACGGTGACGCTGACGGTCAGCGTGGCGGACATGCAGGACGGGAGGAGCAGGTACGGCGCGCTCAGGCGGGTGGGCCAGTCCGCCCCCTCCACGGTCGGGACGACGACGTCGGGGATACTGCCGCGCCCGGTGTTGCGGACCCGCAGTTCATGGGTGACCACGGTGCCGGGCGGGCCGACGGCGGTATGGGCAGGCCAGGGGGCGACCACCGGGAGCGCCATAACCTCCAGCCCCACATCCGGCGTGGGGGCGGTCAGCCAGTCCAGCGCCCGTCGCATCACCTCCCGGCGGGTCTCCCGGTCGGTGATGGCCTCAAAGCCGAAGGAGAGGTAGAGGGCCCGGTAGTCCAGGCAGGTGCCGGTGGCCAGGGCGGCACCGCCGTTCAGCGGGCATCCGCCTTCGGCGGGTGCCTGGTTGGGCAGGCACTCCGATTCGCCGCGGGCCCTGTCGCAGGCCGCGTAGGCCAGGACAGGCGCGGCCGCGTCCGGGTCGGCGGGGGCGACGACGTCGGGGTAGTACTGGTTGTCCGCCCCGCCCGGCCCGGCAATGGTCATCGTCAGGCCGGCGAAGGGGCCGCCGGGGAGACCCTCCACCGTCCAGAGGTTGCTGGAATCCTCCAACAACAGGGCCTTCAGGTACTTCCAGTAGTACGGCATCCCCGCGTCCAGAAAGCCCACGTCCTGCCCGCTCAGGAAGAGACGTCCCCCCGCCGAGAGGTAGGTGGTGATGGCGTTCTGCGCGCCGATGTAGCCGGGGGCGTCGTACGGCGCGCTCCAGATCACCACATCGTAGGGGACCAGGAGGTCGGCGGTGGGAGTGTCTTCGGGCGGGCGGCGGACGGTCCACTCGTCGTAGGCCAGGGCGAGATCGTCCAGCGCCTGGCGGTAGTAGGCGATCTGGCTCCCATAGTACCAGGCGCCGCTATCCACCAGCAGGACGGAGGGCGCCGGGGGCAGGGTCAGGGTGATGGCGGTGACCTGTCCGACGGAGACCGGCGCGGTGGCGGTGACCACGGAGTGCCCCAGGGCGCGGGCCCGGACGGTGTAGTCCCCGGCGGGGAGGGCGAAGTCCGCCGCCGACGCGACCGTCTCCAGCGGGGTATCCAGAACGGTCAGGGTGGCGGTGACGGGGGCGCCGGTGGCCCCGTCGGTCGCCCGGACCCGCAGGGTACCGGTGGGGAGGGCGGTGAGGGCGAAGTCGGCGGTTACCACCACGCCGGTGGTGATGACGATGCCGTAGCGGGTGACCGGCGCGTATCCGAAGGCGCGGGCGGTCAGGTCGTACGGGCCGGGGGCCAGGGGGAGGGTGTAGTGGCCCGACTCGTCGGTCGTCGCCAGGCCCCCGCCGCCGTCCCCGTGGAAGGCCGCGGAGACGGTCGCGCCGGAGATGGGGGCCCCGTCTCCAGAATGGGTCACCTGTCCCTGAGCGATTCCGGCGTTCATCAGGGCGGCAACGGCGGCGAAGGCGTCTATCCGGCCCCAGCCGGACTCGTTGTTGGGGATGGTGGTGCTGAGGGGGACGGCGGTGCTGGTGATGAGGTAGGCGGTCCGGGTGATGCTCAGGGTCGGGCTGACGGCGCGCAGGAGGGCGACCAGTCCGGCCACGTGGGGGGCGGCCATGGAGGTGCCGCTCATCCGGCCGTAGGTGCCGCCGGGGAGGGCGGAGCGGACGGAGACGCCCGGCGCGACGACGTGGGGGCGGACCTCGCCCCAGGGGGAGGGCCCGCGGCTGGAGAAGTAGGCTACTAGGTCCTCGGAGTCGCTGGCGCCGACGGCGAAGGCTTCGGGGAGGGATGCCGGGGAGATGACGGTGCCGGGGGCGGGCCCGCTGTTGCCATTGGCGAAGACGACGAAGATACCGGCCGCACGCAGGGCGCGGATGTCGTCCTGAAACTCGGTGGAGGCGCCATTCTCGTCCCCCCAGGAGCAGTTGACGACGTCGGGGGCCAGGGAGGGATCGCCCTCGGGGGCCAGGAGCCACTGGAATCCGGCGTGAATCCAGGAGTCGTAGCCGTAGCCGTAGCGGTCCAGGACCTTGACACCGATCCAGCGGGCGCCGGGGGCGACGCCGATGCCCTCCTGCCCGACAGCGGTGCCCAGGGTGTGGGTGCCATGGCCGTGGTCGTCTATGGGGTAGCGGGAGTTGGTAGCGGGGTCGTACCAGTTGCCGGAGTGGACGGCAGGGCCGTGGGGATTGTAGCCCCGGTAGTTGGCCTGGAGGGCCGGGTGGAGCCAGTCCACCCCGGTGTCCATGCCCGCCACCACGGCGCCCGTGCCAGAGATGCCCAGAGTCGCCCAGACCTCCGGGGCGCGGATACGGGCAATGTTCCACTCCACCGACACCCCATTGGTCATTCGGTCATTGGTCATTTCGTCATTGTTCATTACCCATTTCCGGTACCGGTCCAGGCGGATCAGAGCGACTTCGGGGCGGCCGGCCAGGGCGCGGATGACGTCGGGGTGGGCCTGGACGGCGATGCCGTTGAAAATCCAGAAGGGGGTGAAGTCTTCCACCCGTCCGGCGGCCCGTTCGGATTCCAGGTAGGCCCGGAGGGGGGCCTGGGTGCGGTCGGCCAGGGCCTGCAGGTCGGCGACCAGGCGGGCGCGGGCGGCAGCGGGGGAGGGGGTGGTGGCCACGGCGGCCCGCATCACGGCTTCGGGCTCCGCCTGCTCCCGCAGGAAGAGGATGACCCGCAGCATCCGGGTGGGGGGCGTCGCGGCTTCTGCCGGTCCGCGCGCCGGGGATATGATCCGGGTCTGGGCCAGCAGGCGCGCCAGGGCCGGCTCCAGCATGGCCTGGGGTGTGTTCTCCACGGCAGGTTCCGGCCGGGGCGGCGGGGGCTGGTCGGGCCTCACCAGCCCAGGGGCCAGGAGCACGGCCAGCAGAAGGGTGGTCAGCAGGTAGCGAAGCATTGTGCAAACTTCATCGCGGGAGTGTTACGATTGTAGATATCGCTACTCCCAGCGCACCTAAAACGAGGGAAACAATCAGAGCGATTGTAAAAAGCACGATAAGCCAGAAGAGCGCTGCCAGAAAAGAGGCCGGGATGAATTTAACCTGTAAAACAACCAGTGACCAGAACGACATCTGCAGATCTTCAATCCTGGCGCTGATCGGTTTTTCCTGGGGGGAGGGCTGTTCTGCGATTGCCTGAAGCGCCTGGGCCAGGTGCTCGTTCTGGGCGCGGAGCAGGTTGATCTGTTCCTGCTGGGCCTGGTAGATGTCGGTCAGGCGAAGCAATTGCTCCTGCAGGAGCACGATGGGATTTTGGGCTGGGGTTGAGGATTGGGTACTCATTTCGCCTCCTGTATCGCACCCGCAGACAAGGGAAATCGGTTTACCTGAGCCCCGATAGGACGGGCAAGCCGGGCGGGCAAGCCGCCCCGACAATGGTCGTGGTTTGTAGGGGCGACCCTTGCGGTCGCCTCGATGGGCAGGGGCAAGGCCTGCCCCTACACGGTTGCCTCGATGTGCGGTTGCCCGCTATGGGGTCAACCGCAGCAGTTGATCCAGCGAGGTGACGCCGCGCACCTGCTGGAGGAAGCGGCGGGGGGCTTTCCCCGTCATTCTCCAGACCTGCCGGACTGCCGGCCCGACGGGGTCTTTCCCCGCCGCGCCCACCGGCGCCGCCGCATAGGAGCCATGAAAGGCAAAGTAGGCCTGATTCAGTTTGCGGATGCGATAGCCGTGCTCCCAGAAGAACTGGCGACGGCGCTCCATATATTTCTCTGCTTCTTCTATCCGCCCCTGAAGCAACAGAGCGTCCACCCGGACGCGCGTTTCGTGCATTTCCCGGTTAAAGTCAAAGGCCCCGGGCTCAGGGGGAGGAGGTGGGGTGGAGGCTTCCTCTTCCTCCTCGGCCCAGGGTTCCTCCGCCGGTGCCAGGTCGGGATAGTACTGAACCAGGGTCCGGCGGGCGATCTCCCACCCCACCAGCGTGGCAACGGTCTCGTTGATGACGCGCGCCTCCCAGTTCTCTCCGTACTCCCAGCCCAGGGGGAAGAAGTACAGGTAGTGGTGAGTCCACTCGTGGGCCGCGACCTCCGCCCACCATTCCAGGTCGGGGAACTCCAGCACCATCGCGGGCCAGGCCGACATCCCCCCGATGGGCGTCACCAGCGAGGAGACGTTGAGGGACCGGTCTATCTGGTCCTCCAGCGCGTCGGCGCGGTCGGCGGTGAGCCCGGGGGCCAGTTCCGCCTGATAGATGGCGGTAATCCGTTCCCCAAAGGATATTATCAGGTTGTAGGGGATCGGGGTGATGTGGATGCCGACCTGGGGCACGGGCTGGCCCAGGATGCCGGAGGCGTCCCGGGCCAGCACGACGCCCACCTGTTCCTCTATGATGGCCTCCGCGATGGGCTGGCGGACCGCAATCTCCCGACGCACCCGGTCCCTTTCGGCCCGGACCTTCGCCGTCGCCTGGAAGGGGTCCCGAACGGAAGGGTCGGCATAGGCATCGGCGATTTTTCCCTCCAGACGCTGGGCCTGGGACACGTCCTCCACCCAGTCCCGGACGAAGCGACAGCGGTCATCTTCCGTCATGTACCGCTGCGGTTGCAGCAGCCAGAGGGTGAATTTGCCCCAGAGGGCCTCGGCCTCCCATCCCCAGAAGTCAAAGCGAAGGTCGGCGACCAGCCGATTCACGCCGGTCTGCAGCGCGCCCGGCGGCGGCCCCTCGCCCTCCAGAGCCACCGCCAGGGCCAGGAGCAACATCAGGAGGGCGGTCCGGTAAGCCGACCATGAGAACCGGAGTGCAGGGAGACGGGAAGGAAGGCGGAACGGTTTCGGGATTTTCATCCTTCACTCCAGCCCCGGGACCCCGGTGATGGTGCCGGTCAGCCCGCAGCGGAAGAGGTCTATCAGGCCGATCAGCAGGAAGGCCATTGCCAGCCCGACCAGCAGAGGGGTGAGGGCATCTCGCCAGCGCTCGTACCGGTTCTCCCGCCCCAGGGTAATGACGACGATGACCGTCATCGTCAGCGTCAGCATGGTGATCACCCCCAGGGCGCTGGCCAGGGCCAGGGGGTAGAGGAGAGGAGGCCAGCCCGTCAGTACCAGGGCCACCATTCCGGCCTCCAGCAGGAGCAGGATGCCCAGGTCCTTCCCGTTTCGGATGACCGGTCCGGGTTGGGGGTTGCGCCAGAGGCTGAAGTTGACCATCGGCCACAGGAGCGCGCCCAGCGCCAGACCGTTCAGTGCCCCGGTGACCAGACGCAGTTCGTTGCGCGGTTCGTAGAACAGGGGCGCTCCCCACATCAGGTCCACGTAGGAGTTCAGGCCGTCTATCCCCATCAGGAAGATGAAACCGACCAGCAGGACGGTGATGGCGGGGGGTGGGAAATTCGTCCCCCGGCGGCGAAGGAAGACGGCCTGGCCGAACAGCGCGGTCAGCGCGCCCGGGAAAGTGCCCGTACAGCGGGCGCAGAGGGGCAATGGCCGTCCGGCAAAAGAGAACGAGTGAGAGGGGATGCGGTGGCAGACAGCCGCGCCTACCCAGTCCGCTTTGGTTAACAGACCGGGAGGGGTCAGGCCGATGTAGGCCCCGATGATCAGCACGGCCAGTCCGAGGGCAACCCAGCGGGTCCAGTGGGGGCGGCGGTCAGCGGCCATCGTGGGAATCATCCGAATTCCAGGAGGTCCCCCACCGACACCTCCTGCAACAGTTCCGGCGGCCCTTCCAGAATGTCCCGGGCGGGGGCGCGCGGAGCATAGAACGGCCGAAACGGGCGGGCCAGGACGGCATCCACCACTCTTCCCGTCCGGTCCAGCCAGATGGCCGCGATGGGGAAAAAGACAAAGAACATATGGATGGCCGTCTCCGCGCGGTTCTCCCGCGTGCCCACCAGCAGGAGCGCTTCCCCCGGCGGCAACCTCCGGCGGAAGGTCAGCCCGCGCAGGCGGCACAGGAAGGACGCACACCACCGCGCCCGCACCGGGAGGGTCGTGCCGCGCGTTCGGTTGTGGATGGAAAGACAGCGGGCCATGGCGTGAAACGTGAAGCGTGAAACGTGAAACGTGAAAAGTGAAACGGGAAGCGGAAGGCGTCAGGCGGGGGAGGACCGGCCCAGGCGATGGCTGGCCCAGAGAAGGGCGGCCGTGACCCCACAGGCCAGCAGGAACAGCAGGCCCAGCAGGGTCAGCATCAGGAGGCCGGCCACTCCCATCCATACCATATCGTTGGCCCGGGCCAGCACCGACAGGCCGATCAGGACCAGCCCGACCGCGCAGGAGTTCCACAGACTGTGGAGCGTCACCGCGCCCACGAAGGCCAGCGGGAGCCGCCAGGGCCGCCGCCCGGCCCACCACTGGCCCCATCCCCAGCCCATCAGGCCGCCGGTGGCGCAGTGCATGACCGTTGCCGCCAGGCGGGACAGTACTCCCGGCCCCCATGCCGGGCCGACGAAGATGCTGTTGAGCATATTCTCCGCCAGGGCGAACCCTGCACCGGAGGCCACGCCCAGCAGAAAGGCCCGGGCCGGAGAAGGGCGGATCCAGAAACCCGCCAGCCCGACCCCCAGCGTCTTGGTGACCTCTTCTATCAGCGGCACCAGGCCGCCGACGAACACCAGCCCGATGAGAACGAGCGACGGGGTGAGCCCCTCCAGCAGGTCCTCCATCTCGGTGGGGAAGGGGATTTCGCCGGTGGTCAGGGCCCGGGGTGCCTGCCGGAGCCACTCCGTGGGGAGCAATCCCAGCGCGAACAGGCCGGCCGCCAGGAAGACCACCATGATGACCTCTATCACCAGAGCGGTGCCCGTGCCCAGGAGCGCACCGGCCAGCAACCCGCCGTTCACATCCGACCAGGAGACGCCGCGCCCGCGCAGTTCCCATCCAGCGAGAATGAGGACCAGAGCAGGGAGAAGGAGCAGGGTCGGCGCATGGAAGAGGGCCATGAGGAGCGGCGGAGTATCCAGCAGCGAAGCCACCGTCCCGGCGGCCAGAAGGAGGGCGAAGGCCATCCAGAGCCAGCCGGACCGCCGGGGGTGGAAGGGGGCCGGGGGGATGCCTCTCCGCCTCCGTATCCCCTCGGCCATCAGGATGGACCCGAGGCACACGCCCAACACTCCCACTGCGACGGCTTGGGGGAGGGCCATCTCACCGATGCCGGTCTCGCCGTCCCGGAGTTGAGCACCGAGAACCAGCAGGACGGCCAGCACCACGCCCCCGGCGGCGACCAGGCCACCGGCCAGAATGCTCAACAGTCCCAGAAGTTGAGAAAAGGGATGTCGGCTGGGAGAGTTATTTGACAGTGCCATTGGACAGTGCTAAAATATGGTGCGAAATCTGGTCACCTGACACTTTGCTTGAACACCCGCAGAAATCCTTCCCAGCATGTCATTGCGAGCCCCCGAAGGGGGCGAAGCAATCTCCGTACACCATTGAGGAGATTGCTTCGGGCGCTCCGCGCCCTCGCAATGACGTTGCCGGTCAGAAACTGTCAGGTGGCTAAGTGCGAAATTGTAACCATCTCGCCCCCCAACTCCCTCATCTTCTCTCCTTCTCCCCTGAAACGGGGGAGAAGGGGGAATGGGGGCAAAATGGGTCTACCTATGGAAACCGAGCGACTGAATATCTATTTGCCCCGCAGGGTTGCCGAAGACCTGCGCCGGTATGTCCCGGCCCGGGAGCGTGCCCGTTTTGTGGCCGATGCCGTGGCCCGGGAACTCCATCGGTTGAAGTTGCTGGCGGCCATTGACGCTTCCGCCGGAGCATGGCACGATGAAGACCACCCGGAACTGGCAACGCCGGAAGATATAGACCGCTGGATAGAAGAGAGCCGGGCCGGATTGAACTGGGGCCGTCTGACTTCCGCCGGAGACCGGCAGGATGGCTGACTATCTTCTGGATACCGGCATCCTGATCCGCCATCTGCGGAACCGGCCCGGTTATCGGGCGCTGATGCATCGCCTGGCCCGGGAAGGGCAGGTAATCATCGCTTCCTTCACCCGCCTGGAAATTATACAGGGGATGCGCGAACACGAGCGGGAAGCGACGTTCGCTTTGCTGGATGCCCTCCAGACCCATCCTCTGGATGCTCCGACGGCCGACCTGGCGGGGGAGATCATCCGGGCCTGGCGGATGAAAGGCTTCACGATCAGCGGTCCAGGCGCTGTCATCGCGGCTTCGGCCCTCCGGTGCGGAGCGACCCTGGTAACCACCAACCCCCGGCACTTCCCGGTGGAAGGTCTGCTCGTATTGGGCGTTGACGAAGCGGGCAACCCGTTGCGATAAAGACCTCCGGCGATTCCCGGTTTCAGCGTTCCTCTATCTGCACCTCCTCAATCAGGAGCCCCGGCGGGGCGGTCGGATCGGCGGGGTTTCGCTCCGGCAGTCCCTGGAGAATCTCCAGCCCCTTCATCACCTTCCCGATGATGGTGTAGTGCCCGTCCAAGTTGGGCTGGGGTGCCAGCGTGATGAAGAATTGACTGCTACCGGTATTGGGACCGGCGTTGGCAATGCCCACGACCCCCGCCGCGTCAAACTTGAGGTCGCCGATTTCGTCGTTGCACTGGAAGCCGGGGGCCCCGGCCGCCGTTCCGGTCGGGTCACCGGCCTGGACGACGAAGTCCGGGATGACGCGAAAGAACGTGGTCCCGTTGTACCACCCTTCCCGGGCCAGAAAGACGAAACTGTTGACGTTGAACGGGGCCTGATCCGCGTAGAGTTCTATCGTGATTTCCCCTTTGGGCGTGCGGATGGTGGCCACATATTGGCGGGCGGGGTCAATCTGGAAGGCGGGCGGTGCGCTGTACAGGCGGGGCTCCAGCAAAGCCAGGCCGATGATGGCACTCAGACCCTGGTAGGAAATCCCCCACTGATCGGTGGGGTACATCCGGCCGTTGACGATGAAGGACGGTGTGCCCGGCAAACCCAGCGCAACGGCCTCCTGGTACTGCCCCGTCACTTTCTCCTGGAACGTATGCGCCTGAAGGTCACGGGTGAACCGCTCCACATCCAGCCCCAGTTCCTGCGCGTAGCCCGCCAGCACCTGGGGCATCTGGTCGGCGGAGAGGCTGACCCATTCCTGATACCGTTGAAAGAGCAGGTTGTGCATCTCCCAGAACCTGCCCTGGGCCCCGGCGGCCTCGGCGGCTTCGGCCGTAATCTGGGCCTTATCGTGGATGCTGGAAAGTGGGAAATGGCGATAGACGACTCTGAGATGGTCTTTGTGCGTTTCTTCCAGAAACGCCAGCAGGGGCTCCACCCCTGCACATCCCGGTCATTGAAAGTCCGCATACTCAATCAGCGTGACCGGCGCGTCCGCCGGGCCGCGCACCCAGTCCGCGTCGGTGACCGGCGGGACATTCAGTGCGGGCAGAGAGGCGAAGATGGAAGGGACGGCCCGGCAGGGGGTCGTCTCGGATGCCGGAGTTGAGGTCGGAGGCATCGGAGTCACGGTTGAGGGCGCGGTCGGAACATTGCTGGTCGGCGTCGTTGCTCCCCGACAGCCCGCCAGCAGGCTCATGGCTACGACGAACAGGGCGCTCAGTCTTCTTATACCAGCCATTTTTGAAACCGTCCAGTGAAGTGTGGCCGGGGCCACTACTTGTTGTTGTACAGGGCGCCGGCCAGCACGGCGAATGCCAGCACAACCAGGGTGGAGATCTGCTCACCGAAAGTGAACCCCAGAATCGTTCCACCCACAGCCATCGCCCAGATGGGAAACGCGAGGGCGGTCAGAACGACGTTCAGGACCTTTCCCTCTCCCTCAGTGCCCCACCATCTCAAAACGAGGGCGATAACCCAGCAGGCGATGCCCCAGATGCCCAGCACGGGCTCGCTGGGAGCGACGGCCTTGCCCAGCAGGTATATCGCTAAGACCTCGGTCGGTATATGGGCGGCCACACGGCTCAGATAGTCCTGAACCTTGTCGACTGTACCGGGTTCCGCTTTCTGAGCCCTTACAGACTTGCCGATACTTCCGTACAGCGTTGCCATTTTTCTCCTTTTCCGTTTAGTAATGATTACTTTTCCTTGCGGCGGCAAAGCCGCCGCAAGGAAAAATATTCTGCAATGCTACCGGGCGCTGGGCTTGATAGAGATTTTACCACAGAGGTGATGAATTGACCAATGAGCGCGCGAAAGGCGAAAAGTTGACCAATGGCGGATAAGGAGATATAATCCCCTCTGCCGATGGTCAAACGAACCGGGAACTCCGTCACCTCATCTGCATCCTGGCAACAGAATCTCTGGGCCATCTGGTTCGCCGAATTCGCGTCCATCATCGGTTTCTCTTCCGTACTGCCCATCCTCCCGTTCTACGTTCAGAAACTCGGGGTGACGTCCCCGGATGCGGTGAAGTTCTGGTCGGGCATGATTTTCTCCGCCCATGCCGTCACGATGGCGGTGATGGCCCCCATCTGGGGCTCCCTGGCGGACCGGTACGGGCGGAAGCCAATGGTGGAGCGGGCCATGTTCGGCGGGGCGCTGGTCATCGGGCTGATGTCCCTGGCCCGAAGCGCCCCCCAACTGGCCTTGCTGCGGGCCTTCCAGGGGATGCTGACGGGCACCGTAGCGGCGGCCAACACGCTGGTGGCCAGTACAGCCCCCCGGGACCGGGTCGGCTACGCGATGGGGCTCCTGCAGATGGCCATCTACCTGGGCAGTTCCGTCGGCCCCCTGCTGGGCGGCTTCATCGCCGACCAACTGGGCTTCCAGGCCACCTTCCTGACCACCAGCGGGCTCCTGCTGGCCGGTGGGCTGATGGTGGCCTTCCGGGTCCATGAGGATTTTTCGCCCCCTCCCCGGGGCGGAAAGTCGGCGGGGACGGCCCTCTGGGACAACCTGCGCCTGGTCTTCTCCTCCCTGCCCCTGGTCAGCGTCCTCAGCGTCCGGTTTCTGATGCGGCTGGCGGCGCGGGCGCTCTCGCCGATGATGCCGTTGGTGGTCCAGTCACTGGCTCCCACAGGGGCGGCGGCAACCCTCTCCGGGCTGGTCCAGGGAGTCAGTTCTGCGGCGGGAGCCGGCGGGGCCATCCTCCTGGGCCGCCTGAGCGACCGCTGGGGGGAGCGGCGGGTGCTCCTGCTCTGCGCGCTGGGGTCAGCGGTTTTCCATATTCCCCAGTACTTCGTCCGGGATGTCTCCACGCTCACGCTGTTGCAGGCCGGCTCGGGATTCGTGATGGGCGGCACCATTACCGCGCTCAGCGCGACGCTGGCCGCCCTGGCTCCCCCCGGCCGTCAGGGCACCGTCTACGGCGTGGAGTCCACCGTCACCTCCGTCGCCAACGCCGTCGGGCCGATGCTCAGCACGGCGCTGGCCGTGGCCGGCGGGCTGCGGATGCCCTTCCTGGGCGCGGCCACCCTCTTCGCTCTGGCCGGCCTGGTGACGGCCCGCCTCCTCCCCCGCGCCGACCCGCCCCGCCCTTCGCCAATTCCGGGAAAAGAGGTATAATTCACCACGAAGACACGAAGACACAAAGATGGTTAATCTTCGTGTCTTTGTGTCCTGGTGGTTTCATGGAGGAAAAATGCCGCGATTTCAACGCCCGACCGGAACCCACGACATCCTGCCCGAAGAACAGCCGTACTGGGAGTACGTCACCGACTTCGCCGTGCGGCTGGCCCGCCAGGCCGGCTTTGAGCGGATAGACGTCCCCATCTTTGAGGCCACCGAACTCTTCGCCCGGGGCATCGGCGCCACCACCGACGTGGTGGAGAAGGAAATGTACACCTTCACCGACAAGGGCGGGGAGTCGCTGACGCTCAGGCCGGAGTTCACCGCGGGCGTCGTCCGCGCGTACATTGAAAACGGGATGCACGTCCGCCCTCAGCCGGTCAAACTCTACTCCATCGGCCCCGTCTTCCGGTACGACCGGCCCCAGGCCGGGCGCTTCCGTCAGTTCCACCAGTTCAACATGGAGATTCTGGGCGAGATGGACCCCGTCGCCGACCTGGAGGTGATGCTCATCATCTGGGACCTCTACGCCGGCCTGGGCTTCCGCGACCTCTCCTTTCAACTCAACTCCACCGGCTGTCCCCGCTGCCGCCCCGGATACGTCCGGGTCCTGAAGGAGTACTACGAGGGGCATATCGGCGAAATCTGCGAGGATTGCCGCCGGAGGCTGGAACGCAACCCCCTGCGGGTGCTGGACTGTAAGGCCGACGTCTGCCAGCCGGTCATCGCGGCGGCGCCGCCCATCACGGACCACCTCTGCGACGAGTGCGCCGACCACTTCGCCCAACTGCGGGAGTACCTGGACCTGCTGGGGCGGCCGTACACGCTGAACCACCGGCTGGTGCGGGGGCTGGATTACTACACCAAGACGGTCTTTGAGGTCTGGGCGGCGGGCATCGGCGCGCAGGCCGCCGTCTGCGGCGGGGGCCGCTATGACGGGCTGGCCGAGGCACTGGGCGGTCTGCCGACCCCCGGGGTGGGCGTGGCGGCGGGCATAGAGCGCATCATCATGGTGATGAAGGCGCAGGAACTGGAGGTCCCGCCTCTCCCGGCCCCCAACATCTTCCTGGCCCATCTGGGGGACCGCGCCCGCCGGGAGGCCGTCCGGCTGGCGGACGAACTCCGCCGGGCCGGAGTGGCGGTCTGGACCGCCTTCGGCGAGCGGGGGCTGAAGAGCCAGATGCGGGAGGCGGATAAGCGGGGCGCCCGCTACGTCGTCATCCTGGGTGAGGACGAACTGGCCCGGAGAGTGGCGGCGGTGCGGGATATGGCCGCCAACGAGCAGACGGAAATCCCTCTGGAGGGACTGGTCTCGTGGTTGCGGGAGCGGGTTGCCTCCTGAAAACGGTCGGCCTCTTCGTCCACCCCCGCCTTCCGGTCGCCGCTTCACTGGCCCGGGAGATCACGGGCTGGCTGGGGGAACAGGGCGTCCGGGTCTGGGAGACGGACTCCCTGGACGAGGGCGCCGTCCTCCCATACCTGCCCGATACCGACCTGCTGGTCACGCTGGGGGGGGACGGCTCCATCCTGCGGGCCGCTCATCACACCGCCGGTCACCCCACGTTGATTCTGGGGGTGAACCTGGGGCGGATGGGCTTCCTCACCGAGGCGGAACCGGATGGGTGGGAGGAGGTGCTGGAGCGCGTCTGGCGGGGGGACTACTGGGTGGAGGAGCGGATGATGCTCCGGGCGACCGTCGGGGTCGGGGACCTGCCCGCGCGGGACGCGCTGAACGACGTGGTGGTGGGGCAGGGGGCGCTGGGGCGGGTCGTGCATCTGGAGGCCCGGGTGGACGGGGACCTGCTCACCACCTATGTGGCGGACGCGCTGATCGTCGCCACGCCCACCGGGAGCACGGCCTACGCGCTGGCGGCGGGTGGGCCGATTATGCCCCCGCAGCAGCGGAACATCCTGCTGGTGCCCGTGGCCCCGCATCTGAGTCTGGACCGGGCGGTGGTGCTGGCAGAGGGGGTGCGGGTGCGGGTAGTGGTGCGGGGGCACTCCCCGGCCTCGCTGATCGTGGACGGGGAGGTGGTGGCGGAACTGAGGCCGGGGGAGGCGGTGGAGATAGGGGCCAGCCCGCGCGTGGCCCGCTTCGCCCGGGTGCGGGAACGGGACTACTTCTACCGGACGCTGATGGCCCGATTGGTGCCCCGGCGGTAACGGGGTAACGTGCCGGGCACTTTGAGATGTGCCCGGCAAATCCGGCATTCTGGCTCTTGACAGGCCGGGATTCCGGTGTATAATAATCTTTGCTCCGAGAGGGCACGAACGCCCGACGCACCTGGACAGTCCCACCATCCGGTTCTCCGACCCACTGCGCTCCCTCCGGGACGGGTGGGCGATACGGTGTGGGGAGCAATCCCCACGCCCGCCGTTTTTGCAAAGGAGACACCGTACGGCCGGAGCCATCCCGGCCAGAGGGTCTCCTTTTTTGTTTTTAACCATTATTCCCCAAAGTTCCCCACAATACAGGAGGTGGAAAATGTCCAAGATTCTCCGGGTCAATATGACCGACCGGACGGTCAAGTACGAAGACGTCCCCGAGAAGTACCGCTTTCTGGGCGGGCGCGGCCTGACATCCACCATCGTCTGCGACGAAGTGGACCCCACCTGTCACCCCCTTGGCCCGAACAACAAACTGGTCTTTGCCCCCGGTATCGTCACCGGCACGAACGCGCCCACCAGCGGGCGGGTGTCCGTGGGCGGCAAATCCCCCCTCACGGGGACGATCAAGGAGTCCAATGCGGGCAGTTCCTGGCCCCAGTCGGTGGCCAAACTGGGGATCAAGGCCATCGTGGTGGAGGGCTACCCCAAGGACGGCGGCTGGTGGGGGCTGCACATCACCAAAGACGGCGCCACCTTCTTCCCCGCCGATGAGTATGTCGGCCGCAGCCTCTACGAGGTCTATCCGCTCCTCTTTGAGCGCTTCGGCAAAAAGGCGGACATCTGCTCCATCGGCGTCGCCGGGGAGATGAAGATGGCGATGGCCGGCGTCTGCTTCAATGACGCCCACGGGCGGCCCAGCCGCTACTCCGGCCGCGGTGGCCTGGGCGCAGTGATGGGCTCCAAGGGCCTCAAGTTCATCGTCGTGGACGCCGAAGGCGGCCCGGGTGTGGAGATCGCCAACCCCGAACTCTTTGACCAGGGGCGCAAGAAACTGCTGGAGGCGCTGCGCCAGCACGACATCACCAAGCCCAAGGGCGGCCTGAACACCTACGGCACCGCCATTCTGGTGAACATCCTCAACGAGGCCGGCTCCTACCCCACCCGGAACTTCCGCGAGGGCCGCTTTGAGGGCGCCGCCGCGACCTCCGGCGAGGCCATCTTTGAGAACAACAAGAAGCGCCTGGGCAAGGAACTCTACAACCATGCCTGCCA
Organism: Thermoflexales bacterium; assembly: GCA_037445395.1. Classification (GTDB taxonomy): domain Bacteria; phylum Chloroflexota; class Anaerolineae; order B4-G1; family DUEL01; genus SpSt-77. Next base: position 2,006 of record JBBIKR010000071.1, on the reverse strand, counting down.
CCCCGGTTGCGTCATCCAGTGCTCCAACACCTACTACGACGAGCGGGGGAATGAAATCGTCTCCTGCATTGAGTACGAGTCCACCTGGGCACTGGGGGCCAACTGCGGGATTGACAACCTGGATGCCATCGGCAAACTGATCTGGCTCTGCAACGATCTGGGGATTGACACCATTGAGACCGGCGGCATGCTGGCGGTGGCGATGGACGCCGGGCTTCTGCCCTTCGGCGACTGGCAGGGCGCCATCCGCCTGCTGGACGAAGATATCCGCAAGGGAACCCCGCTGGGGCGCATCCTGGGCAATGGCGCCGCCACTACCGGCTACGCTTTCGGCTGGCATCGCGTCCCCGGCGTCAAGGGCCAGAACATGCCCGCCTACGAGCCGCGCGGCATTAAGGGCATCGGCATCACGTATGCCACTACAACGATGGGCGCCGACCACACTGCCGGTTACACCATTGCGCCGGAAATCCTGGGTGTGAGCGGCAAAGTGGACCCGCGCGAGGTGAAGAAGGCGGAACTCTCCCGCAACTTCCAGATTTCCACCGCGTTCATTGACTCCACCGGCCACTGCCTCTTCATCGCCTTCGCCATTCTGGACATCCCCAGCGGCTTTGAGGGGCTGGTGGAGGAGTGCGCAGGAGTCCTCGGCGCCAACTGGACGCTGGACGACGCCACGCGGATCGGGAAGGAAATTATGGAGAAGGAACTGGCCTTCAACCGGGCGGCCGGCTTCACCAAAGCCCACGATCGGGTGCCCGAGTTCATGAAGTACGAGCCGCTCCCGCCGCACAACGTCGTCTGGGACGTGCCGGACGAGGAACTGGACGCCGTGTGGTGGTAGACGGGCAAAAAACAAACACCCGGCACCGAAAGGTGCCGGGTGTTTGTTTTTTCACCTACATGGCGGCCAGGATGCCCAGGACGGCGGCCCAGAAGAGGACCTGTACGGTCAACGCGCCGCCCCAGAGCAGATATGCGGCCAGACGCTCATGCCGATAGAGCAGACCGCCCAGAACGCCGTTCGCCGTCAGCACGATCAGCCCGATGAGCGGGAGGAAGAAAATCTGCCCGCGCACGCCCAGGCGGTCAGGGGTCCCCAGCGCGTCAAAGTGGAGGGGGATGAGAGGGGGCAGGTGCGGGAAGCGGAAGCAGAGCAAACCGGTGAGCGCCAGCAATGCCACCAGTCCGCCGGCCAGCATCACCTGCGCCGGTCGGTCCTGCCAGATGGCCCAGCGGGCAAAGGATGGCCCATGAGAGGCCTGCTCCACCCACTGGGTCGGGCCCATCTGCATCCGGGTGTGAAGGGTGCTCAGGAACCCCTCCCGGTCCTCCGGAGAGATGCCGTAGGCCAGCCCCGGTGTCACCAGGAGCACCTGTTCCTCCAGGGGCGCAGTGGCGTGGAACAGGACTGGCCCCAGGCCCTCTATCTCACCGTACCCCACCCAGTGTCCGGGCCAGCGGATACCCCGGAAGCGCAGGCGGCCCGTCACTTCCTCCCCTAATAGCACCCGCTGGACCTGGGGCAACGGGATGACATGTTCCGTTTCCCCCCAGATGATGACCAGCGCGTTGCGGTCCAGGACGTAGGCGGATTGGACCAGGCCGCTGATCCAGTAGCCCATGAACCCGATGGCGACCAGACTCCCCAGGATGAACAACCCGGCGAGAAAGGTCAGCCCGTCTACCGGACGGGTGGCGGCCCAGATGACCAGTCCGATGTCGGCCAGGAGCACGGCGGCGATGAGCGCCAGCCCGACGCGCAGGCCGGTTTGGGGGTTGGTATACCATTCGGTCATCGGTTTTCCCAAAAGTGGTATGGAGCGCCGGGCATTCAGGGATACCCGGCATCTTTGCCGAATTATACCCGGTTATCCGGGTGTGTCAATGGGCCAGGTAGAGGGGTTTTGGGGCGGGCGCGGCCCGCCGCCCCCCGCCAAACCCAAAAACCGGCCCGGGGGGGGCGACGGCAAACACCCCCGCGAGACCCAAAAACAAAAAAAAAA
>JBBIKR010000070.1:0-18407 GCA_037445395.1 Thermoflexales bacterium | reverse complement strand
ATTTTCATGCCTGTCCGTTGAACCGGCAGTTGGGCCGGCCCGACCTGGCCTTTGCGGACCTGCTGGGGTGGATTTAACTCACACCAAGCGTTTCAGCGTCGGGCGGATGCTCCGCCACCAGCACCGCCCGGCGGAATATCTCCAGGCCTTCCTCCACCTGCTCCCGGTTGATGGTCAGCGGCGGGATGAGGCGGATGGTCTGGGTCCAGTGGCCGCAGGGGTAGAGGAGCAGGCCGTCGTCCAGCGCCCGCTGCAGGACGCGGCGGACGGCCTCCGGGTTGGGCTCCCGGGACCCCGGTCGGACGAACTCCACGGCGATCATCAATCCCACCCCGCGCACGTCCCCGACGATGGGGGATTCCGCCTGGAGTTGGCGGAGCGCTTCCAGCATATAGGCTCCCTGGGCGCGGGCGTTCTCCAGCAGGCTCTCCTCCCGGATGACTTCCAGCACCGCCAGCGCCGCCGCACAGGAAATAGGGTTACCCCCGTAGGTGGTGCCGTGGGAGACCGGTCCCCATTGCTTCATCAGGTCCCGGCGGGCCGCCACGGCCCCCAGCGGGAATCCATTGGCGATCCCCTTGGCCAGACAGAGGATGTCCGGCTCTACGCCGAACGCCTGGGCCGCGAACCACTCTCCGGTGCGTCCGAATCCCGTCTGTACCTCGTCAAAAATCAAAAGGATGCCGTGTTCATCGGCCAGTTGTCGCAGCGCCACCAGCCACTGGCGTGGTGGGATGACGTAGCCTCCTTCTCCCTGGACCGGTTCCAGCAGAAAAGCGGCCACATCCTGCGGGGCGATAACGTACTCGAACAACCGCTCTATGTCCTCCAGCGCTTCCCGGGCACAGGCATCCGGGTCAGGGGCTGACGAGCGAAAGGGGTACGGAAAACGGGCGTAGTACACATCGGGGAGGAACGGACCATGGCCGGTGCGGTATCGCACTTTAGATGTCGTAACGGAGACGGCCCCCATTGTGCGCCCGTGGAATCCGCCCAGAAAGGCGATAATGCCGCGCCGTCCGGTGACGTAGCGGGCCAGTTTGATGGCTCCCTCTACTGCCTCGGCGCCGCTATTGCCGAAGAAGAACATATCGGCATTGCCGGGGGTCACCTGGGCCAACTCCCAGGCCAGCCGCAGGGCCGGCTCGTGGGCAATCACCCCCAGCGGGGCATGGACCATGCGCTCCATCTGCGCCCGGGCCGCCGCCACGACGCGGGGATGGTTGTGTCCCACGTTACAGGCCCCGAAACCGGCCAGGAAGTCCAGATACCTCCGCCCGTCCCGCGCATAGAGATAGACCCCCTCTGCCCGCTCCACGGGCAGGTTGGGCCAGTCCTGGGCCAGGCAGGGTGCCAGCAGGTCGTCCAATCGGGCCGCCAGTTCTTCATAAGTGGGACGCGTTTCCACGTTGAGCCTCCTGGATGATGAACGGATGGATTCAGGAGAATTTCAGCGCCGTACAGAGAATGAAAACCCCAACGATGAGCCCCAGCCAGAAGTAATCCGCCGGGCGGACGGTCAGTGTCTCCACTTCTGTTGGACGAATCGGCGCCCCGAAGCCTTTGGTCTCCAGGGCGATCTGGAAATCGTTCGCCTTGCGGAAGAGGAGCAGAATCAGCGGGGTGATGATGGGGATGTAGGCCTTGAAGGCCCGACGGATGGGGTTCATCGCGTCTATGTCAAACGCCCGCAGTTTCTGCGCGTCCACGATGGACGACCACATCTCAAAAAGCAGTGTGGTGAAAGAGAGAGCGCTGACGAACATAAAAGTGGCCGTCTGCGGGACGCGCAGTTTCCCCATCGCGGTCATAATGGCCGAGGTGGGGGTCGTCATTACGAAGAGGGGGAGCGCCGACGCGGCGGCCAGGATGCGCACGCTGAGTACCAGCCCGAACCAGACCCCTTCCTTCTTGATGACGCCCAGGTCGGCCTCCCAGAGTTTCAGATGTCCCAGGACAATGAGGGGGGTCTGTCCTCCCCGATACGTGAATCCCTGAATCAGGATCAGGAAGACGAAAGTGCCCAGCAGAATCTTGATCAGGGTGGCGAAGCGCCGCAGTTCAATACGCGCCAGAGCCCACAGGAAGGCCGAAAAGATCAACCAGATGAGCAGGATGGGCATGTCGGTCAGCCGGATGGGGTACATCACCAGGACCAGGGTGAGCAACAGGTAGGCCAGTTTGACCAGCGGGTGCAGGCGGTGAATGGGGGTGTTGAGATGGGTGTACCGGAATGCAGGTTGCATATCCTCTCCTACCCTTCTGAAGGCATCAACGCCCGGGTCAGTTCTTCCAGGGTCATCACGTGCGCGGGCATCCCCAGGGGGGCCAGGGCTTGGGCCAGTTGGGCGGCCACGGGCGGAACCACAAAACTCTTCCGGAGTTCCTCCACCTGTGCGAAGACCTCGGCGGTAGGGCCGTCCAGCAGCACCCGGCCCTCATGGAGGACGATCAGCCGCTGGGCATAGCGGGCAATCAGGTCCACATCGTGGGTGATCATCAGGACGGTGCCGCCCTCTTCGTGGAACTGGCGGGCCAGTTCGGCCAGTTGGTAGCGGCCCCGGTGGTCCTGGGCCGTCGTCGGCTCGTCCATAATCAGGGCTTCCGGCCCCAGCGCCATCGTCGCGGCCACGGCCAGTTTGCGCCGGTCTCCGAAGGAAAGACGGAAGGGAAAGAGGTCGGCGTACGCTTCCAATCCCACTCGCTGCAGGGCCTCCTCCACCCGTCGGTCTATCTCGTTCTCGGGAATCCCCACATTCCGGAGCCCGAAGCGAATCTCGTCCCGACAGGAAGCGGTGAATAACTGATAGTCGGGGTTCTGAAGGACGAGCCCAATGCGGCGGGCGATTTCCCCCACCGAGAACCGCCGCAGACTCTGTCCCCGGAAGAGGACTTCCCCCTTTTTGGGACGGAGCAGGCCCACAAAGCACTTGACCAGGGTGCTCTTCCCCGATCCGTTCTGGCCTACGATGCCCACAAACTCCCCCTGACGGATTTCCAGACTTACGTCCCGGAGGGCGGTCACCGGCGGCGGGCCTGGGTACTCCACGGTCAGATTTCGGGCCTCCAGGACAACGGGGCCGTCCGTCACGGGACGGCGGGGTGGGGCGACGGCTTCGGGGCGGATGATCAGATGTCCTTTCTGGACTGCCTGCCGGATCCGGTCGGCCACTTCGGAGACCGTGAGACTCCAGCGGGTGTCCTCGGGCTGGTCGGCACCGTGGAGTCGGAGGAGGGCCTGAATCTGCACCAGTGCTGGGGTTTTGACGCCCGCCCGCTCCAATCGGTCGGTCTGAGCGAAAACCCGGCCTGGCGGGCCCTGCAGGACGGTCTTCCCCTGCTCCAGTACCAGCACCTGGTCGGCCAGATGCAGCACCTCCTCCGTTTCGTGGGTGGTCATCACGATCGCCAGATCGCCGCTGCGCTTCAGTTGCTCAATCGCTTCTCCGACCTCCCAGCGCCCCAGCGGGTCCAGTTGGGATGTGGGTTCGTCCAGGGCCAGTATCCGGGGCTGCATGGTCAGCACCGAGGCGAGCGCGGCGCGCTGTTTCTGTCCGCCAGAGAGGTCGCGGGGATTATGCTCCTCCAGCCCTTCCAGCCGCACCAGGGCCAGCGCTTCCCGGGAGCGGCGCAGGATTTCCTCCCGGGGGACGCCCAGGTTGGCGGGCCCGAAGGCCAGTTCCGCCTTCAGGGTCGGCATAAACAGTTGGACCTCCGGGTCCTGCATGAGGACGCCGCAGCGCTGGGCAGTGACATAAAGGGGCTCGTCCCAGGGGTCCAGGTCCACCACCCGAACGTTCCCCCGTCGCCGTCCACCGTAGATGTGGGGGACGATGCCGCTGATCAGGTAACAGAGGGTGGATTTCCCGGCCCCGTTGGCACCCAGGACGACGACGAACTCTCCCCGGCGCGCCGCGAGGTTCAGGTCTCGCAGGGCGACCACGTCCCCCTCGTAGGTAAACGTCACGTTCTCCAGAGAGATGACCCGATGATCTTCCAAAAGGGACTCCTTGTGCGGGCAGAATACATCCTGTAGCAGGATCAATCCTGCGCTACGTGAGGCAATATTCAGTCCTGTGCCCCGTCTGGGGGAAGAGCGGGGGCGTGAGGTTCGGGAATGCCCCCGCCTCCCCCCGATGCACGGGCTTCTGGGAAGGGAATTTCTGTTCTACCAGATGGCGCCCTCTATCTTGGGCAATCCGCTGCGCTCCAGTGCCTCCACGATGGGGATGGTGATGATGGCGGTGATGGCCGAAAGGGCGGGCACCCACCAGGAGTAAGCCACGTGCGTCGCCACACCCAGTTCGGCGGAGAAGTTGAAGAGGTACCAGTACGGGCGGGTCCACGGCAGCCACCAGACGAACATCGCCGCCAGGATGGCCAGGAAGACACCGCCGTACCGCTGCCCCCGGTTTTTGGAGACGACCCAGCGGGGGATGAGCCGGGTGCCCAGCGGCGTGGCGGCGATGATGGTGGACGGAATCCAGTAGAGGCCGGCCATAATGAAATAGAGGGGTTCCGGCACCCGTCCGAATCCCGCCGCCGCGCCCGGCACATAAAACGGCACCAGCCACCCGGCAATCCCCAGGACGATGAACAGCGGAACGGTCACTTTCCACAGGCGGTCATCCCGAATCATCAGGGTGACGAAGAGGGCCGGAAGGATGGCGTTGAGGAAGACGTCCACGATCTGGAGCGGATAGGCGGCCGGAGCGATGAACATCCCGATAATCCCGCCGATGGCGGCCGCGACGATCCCGCCCACCGGCCCCAGCAGCAGCGGAGCGATGGCGCAGAGAGGAGTGGTCAGCGGTACATATCCACCGCCCCCGACGTAGGGGAAGATGGGGACCAGTCCGGTCACGCCGCAGAGGGCACCGAAGAGGGTCACCCACGCGATGGAGACGCCTCCAATCCGGCTGGTCGTGCGGCGCACTTTTTCCGTTGTTTTCTCTTCCATGATTGCACCTCCTCCTTATGGATGGCTACAATCGGGAATGGATTGAAATCAGCAGGGCCCCTTCCCAGAGCCCCGGGGATGGCAGGGAATGGTAGCAGAACCGGTCGGGAAGACGGCCAGGCGGGCCTCCGGGCCGTATTGCCGGAGCAGGTGGTCTATGCCCGCCTGTAGCGAGGGCACCGGGACAATCCCCATAGACTCCAGCGCCGCGGGCGGAATGCCCTCGGTCACGATGTACAGGCGTTTCTCCGCCTTGATGCGGGCCAGCGCATAGCCCAGGACCGCAAAGGTCACCATCCCGTTCCGGCGGGCCACATCCCGCAGGAAATCATCGGGCCGCCGGGCCGAATCCGCCATCAGGCGGTAGAAATCGTCGCCGCCGATGCCCTCCGGACAGGCCGCTACCAGCAGGATACTCCCACCGGCCCGCACCGCTGCGTCCGCGTACTCCACCGCCCGCACCGCCTGATAGAGGTCCAGGTCGTAGGGATACCCGGCCGTCACCGCGATGTCCAGGTCGGGCGGAACGGCGACCTCGTAGACCGTCCGCGCCAGCGCTACTCCTTCCCGGAAGACCGCCTCCGGCTCGCCAGCGAAGGCCCGGATAACCTGTTCGTCCTGGGAGAGCACCACGTCCACCACGAAGTCCAGCCCCACCATCCTGCCGGCCTCGTCTATATCCAGCCGACAGGGAACCTCCACCCGTCCGGGCTGGCGGAATCCCAGGGGGACCAGACTGTGGTTAACGTTGATGGTATCCAGCGCGGCCACGCCAGGGAGGATCAGTTTGTAACCTCCGGAGTAGCCCGCGTACGGGCTGGGGCCGATGTGGCCGATGCCGACCCGCCAGTCCGCCTCCACCACTGCCCGGTTGACCCAGACCGGCGTGCCCCGGCTGGTCAACCCGATGTACACCTGCTGCGACTCATCGGTACACCGGTGTTGTTCTACACGGAAACGGCGGGCGATCTCCTGCCCCACCTTCGCCCGGACTTCGTCCTCGGTGCTGAGGCGGTGGGTGCCGTGGGTGATGAGCAGGGTGATGTCCCCTTCCCGCACGCCGCCCCGGAGCAATTCCTCCAGCACCAGAGGGAGAATGCGGGCCGCCGGAGTCGCGCGGGTATGGTCGTCCAGCAGGACGACCACGGTTTCGCCCCGGCGGACCAGTGCCCGCAGCGGCGGGGTGCCCAGCGGCGCGGCCAGCGCCCGGGCGATTTCGCCCTCCAGGTCGGTGCATGCCGGAACCGGTTGCGGGACGTAGATGCCCGTCAGGTTCCGCTCCGGCACCTCTGCGGAGACGGTGTGCGAGCCGTATGGCAGTTCAACCACCCGCCTCATCGGGTTCCTCCACGCGCCGCCGGACCTGCTCCACCACCTCCGCGCCGACAGCCAGAATGTGAGCGCTGATCACCTCACCCGCCAGCGCAGGGTCGCCCGTCTTCAGGGCATTCACAATGCGCTGATGGTCCTGGGCCATCTCGTCTTTGTGGAGCATATACCCTTCATCCATCCCCATCAGAGCGTAAAGCCGCCGCCGTAGTCGGGCCAGCACCTCCTGCAGGAGAGAGTGGCCGGAAAGCGCGTAGAGTTGCTCGTGGAAGCGTACATCCAGGCGGACCAGGGCGCGGTCATCCCCATCTCGGGCGTGGACGGCCATCTCATCCACCATGGCCTGCAGTTGAGCGATGTCTTCCGACGTGGCCCGCTTAACCGCCTCCTGGACAGCCAGGCGCTCCAGGACGGCCCGCAGGGTATATGCCTCTTCCACGGCCTGGGGAGTCCACTGGACGACGAATGTGCCCCGCGAGGGATACTGAACCAGAACTCCTTCACCGACCAGTTGCTGGATGGCCTCCCGTACCGGTCCCCGGCTGATGCCGGCCTGCCGGGCCAGTTCGGCCTCCACGATGCGGCTGCCAGGGGCCAGTTCCCCTCTCAGGAGCGCCTCTTCTATCAGCCGGATGACCGCGTCTCGCAGGTTTTCTCGTTGCAGAAAGGGCACTTTCATTGGGGTTGTCCAACGAGGCTTGTGGTTTGTTAACTGTCAACAGTTAACAATGGTACCAGCAAACGCCAGTTTGTCAAGCGCGCGGTTATATCCCCGCCATCTGGCGCGGGAGGATGCAGGACAATTGGCGCTTCCCGTGCCTTCCAGAACGAAGTATGATGGGATGAAGACCATTTCCTGGGAGAGGAGAAATGCTCGCTTCTTTGCTGATCACGCTACGTGAAGGGTTAGAGGCTGCCCTCATCGTCGGCATCGTGCTGGGCGTACTGCGGAAACTGGGGCACTCCGGGCACAGCAGGCCGGTGTGGATCGGGGTGGCCGCAGCGGTCGCCGTGAGCCTCATCGCCGGGCTGGCGCTCCATAGATTGGGAGTGGCCCTTGAGGGGCGCGGTGAGGAAATCTTTGAAGGGGTGACGATGTTCCTGGCCGCCGGGGTGCTCACCTGGATGATTTTCTGGATGCAGCGCCAGGGGCGCCGGATACAGACAGCGTTGGAGGCAGACGTCCGCCGGGCTGTGACCGGCGGCAGTGCCTGGGCCCTCTTTGTCCTGGCCTTTGTGGCCGTCCTGCGCGAGGGGATTGAAACGGCGCTCTTTCTGACCGCTGCCGCCTTCACCACGACCCCGGCGCAGACGCTGGCTGGCGGTGTGCTGGGACTGGCAGTGGCCGTAGCCCTGGGCTGGCTGATGTTCGCCGCAGGGAGGCGACTGGACGTGCGCGCCTTTTTCCGCGTGACGGGAGTGCTACTGCTGCTCTTCGCCGCCGGACTGCTGGCCCGCGGCGTGCATGAACTCCAGGGGGCTGCCCTGTTGCCCACTTTCGTTGAGCACGTGTGGGATGTCAACCATATCCTGAACGAGAACGGGACGGTGGGCGCTTTCCTCAAGGCGCTCTTCGGCTACAACGGCGATCCCTCGCTGCTGGAAGCAGTCGTTTACATCTTTTACTTTGCGGTTGTGGGCGCGCTCAGCCTGCGGCCGGGCAGGCGGGGGCTGCGGCTGGTGGAATCCAGTTCCTGATCCCTGGTAAAAGGTGGAGCGGTGATTCTGATCTGGTTCGTGTGAGGAGGATAAGGGGATGAGCAAACGGTCCAGAAGTCCATCTCGTCCATGGGGACGCCGGTCGCAGAAGCAGCAAGGGGGGAGCGTGTGGACATGGGTCGTTGCGGGGATCGCGGTGGTCTTGGGGCTGGGGCTGTTCAACTTGTGGCGGACCGGGGCCTTTGCCAGCCCGCCGTCTCCCTCCCGCAGCGGTGACCCGGCAACGCTCCTGCCACTGGCTCAGGCGGGGCCGCCGCTGCGGGGCGGTCACGACATGGCGCTGATCCCCGAAACGCCGCCCACACCGCAACCGCTCCCGCCCGACCTGCCGGCACCCCGGCTGGAGATGCCCGAACGCAGTCATGACTTCGGCCGGGTGTACCCCCGGTGGGAGGTCTCCCGCACCTTCGCCGTCCAGAACACCGGCACGGCCGACCTGGTGATCAGCAACCTGGTCACGTCGTGTGGCTGCACGACGGCGGAACTCTCCAGCAGCGTCATTCCGCCCGGCCACCGGGCCGACCTGACGGTGACCTTTGACGCCGACTACCATCCGACGCGCGGGGAAGTCATCCGGCTGGTGTGGTTCGCCACCAACGACCCCGCGCAGCCGTGGGTGGAAGTGCAGATCACCGCCGATGTGCAGCGGTAGACCAGCCCTTCAGGCACTCCCGCCAAACGGCGGGTACGGGGACGCGCCAGACGGTCCTTACCCATGGACCCCTCAGGTGCTACAATGGGAGCAACTTCAATGAGGAGGTGACACGATGATGGGATTCGGTTTCCTGGGAATGCTTCTCTTCTGGGGACTCTTCCTGGCCCTGATTGTGGGTGGCGTGGTTTTCCTGGTCCGCCAGATGGGCGGGAAGTGTCTGTCCGGTGCCACCAGCGATCAGACCGCTCTGCGCATCCTGGACGAACGGCTTGCCCGCGGCGAGATCAGCCGGGAGGAGTATCAAACCCTTCGCGCCGTGCTGGAACGCTGACCCGCAACACGCAATACGTGAGGAGGTGAAAAATGGGTTGGTGCTGCAGCGGTTGGGGCTGGGGAGGCTGGGGAGCCTGGGGTAGCCTGGGCCTCATCGGCCTCATCCTGAACCTGATCCTCTTTGTTGGCCTGCTGGCCGTCCTGGGCCTGGGGATCGCCTGGCTGGTCCGGCAGGGGGCACGCCGGCCGGTTGGGCCGGGTGGCCCCGATCCCCTGGAGATTGCCCGCAGACGGCTGGCATCAGGCGAGATCACCCTCGCCGAGTTTGAGGAAATCCGGGACCGGCTTCGCTCTTGAAGCCGGTCCTGGCGTATAGCCTGCCTGAAAATCGGCGCGGGGTTTTGCGGGCGGCGAAGCCGCCCGCCGCAAAACCCTATACCCTTTCTTGCCCATAGGGGGCGAATTGTTGTACAGGCCTTATTTACCGAATCCGGACTCTGTGATAAAATGGAAAACGGGGCGAGGTCTTCGCCCCGTTGCCAGCGGGGGGCTGACCCCGGTGGGTAGGCCCAGGCGGTGGATGTGAAAAGGGGCGATACCTTGCCGAGGAGGTGAGATGTGACCGGCAGAATCCGGGTTCTCCTGGCCGACGACCATGCAGTCGTCCGCCAGGGCATCCGCCGCTTCCTGGAGGAGGCCGACGACATTGAGGTGGTGGCCGAGGCCGGGGACGGCCGGGAGGCGCTGGATCGGATTCGGGAGCACCGCCCCGACGTGGCGGTGGTGGACATCCGGATGCCGGAGATGAGCGGTGTGGAGGTCACGCGCCGGATCCGGGAGCGGTACCCCCATACCCGCGTGCTCATCCTTACCGCTTACGACGATGACCCCTACGTCTTCGCCCTCCTCCAGGCCGGAGCCGACGGCTATGTCCTCAAGACCGCCAGCGGCGACGAACTGGTGCAGGCTGTGCGGACGGTCTACCGGGGCCAGTCGGCCCTCAGCCCAGAGATCGCCACCAAAGTGGTCCGGCAGGCGGTGACCGGCAAACCGGCCACCGCCGCCGACCAGGTGGAGCCGCTGACGCCGCGCGAACTGGCGGTCCTCCGGCTGGCCGCCAGGGGACTGACGAATAAGGCCATTGGCCACGAACTGGGCATCAGCCACCGCACCGTCCAGGGCCACCTGGCCAGCATCTACGGGAAACTGGGCGTTGCCAGCCGCACCGAGGCGGTCACCGAGGCTCTCCGGCGAGGCTGGATTGTGATAGAATAGCCCTGGCCTGAGCCAGGACCTGCGCAGCGAATCCCCTGCAAGATGTATCTCGCTGATGAAGGGGAAGGTATGGGGTGTTGCGGGCGGGTTATATCCGCCTGCAACACACCCCCCGTACTCTCCTTCTTGCCCACAGGAGGCGAATGGCTGCGCAGGTCCGTGCTCCAGACTCAGGTCCGGGCTGACGATCAGGGGGTTCCTGTGCACCGATGGTTCCGCAGCCTGCAGGCCCAACTGCTCCTCTGGGCAGTTCTCCCCGTTACCTTTGCCCTCCTGGCCCTGGCTTTCACCGGCGTTTATGTTCACCAGCGGGCGATGCGGGATTTCGTCGCCGGACGGGACCTGGCCCTGGCCCGGCTGACGGCCCGAATCCTGGAGGACGGCCTGGCCCACGGCACCGTTGCCCCCGATGGAGGCGGCCTGGCGGCCTGGCTTCTCCCCCTTGTGGGCCCATCGGTGGCTCCGGCGACCCTGGTCGTGGTAGACGGCGAGGGACGGGTCCTCTTCCATCCCGACCCTCAGCAGGTCGGAGCGGATTTCTCCGGTGCGCCGGGTGTGGCCGACGCCCGGGCCGGTCGGGAGGGAGTCATCCTGACGGAGGGGGAGGAGGGCCCGTTGCTGGTCGCCTACACTCCTCTGCGGGGCGCCGACTGGGCTGTGCTGGTGGAGGAACCGGTGGAGGGCATCGTCGGCCCCATCCTTCGCCTCTCCGGATTGGCGCCGGTCGTCGCCGTGGCGGCCGGACTGATCTCTCTGCTGGTCCTGGCTTTCGGCTGGGCCACCATCGTCCGGCCGCTCCGGTCCCTGGCCCAGGCCGCCGAACAGGTTTCCTGGGGCGACGATGTGGCCATCGCGCGGCCGGTGGGCGGCGTGCAGGAAGTGCAGGACCTGCATCGGGCCCTGGCGGAGATGGTTGCCCGCATCCGCGGGTACGAGGTCGGGATGCGGGATTATCTGGGGGCGGTCTCCCGCGGGCAGGAGGCGGAGCGGGCCCGGCTGGCCCGCGAACTGCACGACGGGCCGGTTCAGGCCCTCGTCGCCCTGGGGCAACAGGCAGAAATGGCCCGGCGGCTTCTGGCACGGGGCCAGGCGGAGCAGGCCGCGGCGCTCATAGAAACCCTGCGCCAGCAGGGGCTGGAGACGGTAGACGAACTGCGCCGCCTCATTTCCGCCCTGCGGCCCCCTTACCTGGAGGACCTGGGGTTTCTCCCTGCCCTGGAGGCACTGGTCCGGGAAACTGCCACCCGGACCGGGGCGCGGGTGGAACTGGTCCAGGAGGGGTCTGTTCCCCGCTGCGACCCCGAGGTGGAACTGGCCGCCTACCGCATCGCACAGGAAGCGTTGACCAATGCCCTCCAGCATGCCCGTGCGCAGCGGATCACCGTCCGCATCCGCTACGACGAGGGAGGCCTTCTCCTCGCCGTGGAGGACGACGGCGTGGGGTTTATCCTGCCGCCGCGTCCGGATATCCTCACCCGGCATGGCCACTTTGGGCTGGTGGGGATGCAGGAGCGGGCGACGCGCCTGGGTGGTCGGCTGACCATTGACACGGCCCCCGGCCGCGGGACGCGGGTCAGCGCGTGGTTCCCTATCCATTCCTCGGCGTAAGCCGTTTTCCCCTCTCTTCCCCCGCCAGATGGCGCTCCCGTTCTTTCTCCCAATGTGGTAGACTCTTTTACGTAAAGTGCAAAACGTAAAAGAGGAGGTCAGTCATGAAAGCTGGTTTGTGGATCGGGATCGGAGTTGGAATCGCTTTGACGCTGGTTGTGGTGGGCCTGATGGCGGGCGGGATGCTCATCAGCCGGCAGGTATGGGCCGGCACGTCGGCCGTCACACCTCAGTCGGGCAGCGGATGGGGTTTCCCCGGCTGGCCCGGGTGTGGGATGGTCTACCGCTGGGGGACTACGCCGGGAGCGGTCACCCCTCAGCCGGGCATCGGCGGGGCCGCACCGGGCGTGCTCGGGTGCCCGGGAATGGGCTGGGGCGGCAGATGGGGTCAGGGTGCTGCCCCCACTTCCACCTTGACGCTGGAGGACGCGCGCCGCGCGGTGGAGCAGTACATCGCCGGCCTGGGCCTCTCCGGCCTGGAAATCGCCGAAGTGATGGAATTTGAGAACAACTTCTATGCCATCGTCCGGGAACCCGATACCGGCATCGGGGCGATGGAACTGCTGGTGGATAAATGGACCGGGGTTGTGGGCCCGGAGATGGGGCCGAATATGATGTGGAACGGCAAGTACGGGATGCACCGCGGGGGATGGATGATGGGCGGCGCTGCAATCACCAGCACCCTGACGCCCGAAGAGGCCGTGCAGATCGCCCAGCGCTGGCTGGACGTCTACCGGCCCGGAGCGACCGTTGAGGACGTGGACCCCTTCTACGGCTACTACACCATCCACACGCTGCGGGACGGAGAGATAGAGGGGATGCTCAGCGTCCACGGGACCACCGGCCAGGTCTGGTACCACACCTGGCACGGGCGATTCATCCGGATGGAAGAAGAGGAATAAACTGCAGTGCCTCACCCCACCCCCAGCGGCTTTGCCGCTACCCCCTCCCCTGAAGTTTGGCCTTTTTCGGAGCGGGGGCAGGAAAATCTTCAAAACCCGCCTCCGGCAAGGTGAAAAGAACAAAAAGAAAATATTTTTCGTTGCGGCGGCGAAGCCGCCGCAACGAAAAATAATCTTCTTTTTATGGCTGGGGAAGCAGTGAAGTGCCCATGCGGAGGGCCCACAGGCAAAAGCCAAACTTTAGGGGAGGGGGGTGCCGCCGCAGGCGGCGGGGGAGGGGTGAAGAATGTGCCCGATAGAAGATCGCTTCACCCTCTTTCCTGGTGGCGCATGGCGACGCTTTCTACCAGCCCCAGGGCGGTCATGTAGGTCACCAGGGCGGTGCCGCCGTAACTGATGAAGGGAAGGGGCAGGCCGGTCACGGGCAGAAGTCCGATATTCATCCCCACATTGACCAGGAGCGGGACGTAAAGGATGACCCCTACCCCCACGACCAGCAGCCGTCCGAACCGGTCGGGAGCCAGGACGGCGGCCCGCAGCAGCCGCCAGGCAATAAGGATGAACAGGAAGAAGACCAGCATCGCTCCGATGAAGCCCAATTCTTCTCCGATGACGGAGAAGATGAAGTCGGTGTGGCGGACCCGCAGGAAGTGCAACTGGCTCTGGCTGCCTACGCCGTAGCCTTGCCCCCACAACCCGCCGGAGCCGATGCTGATCAGCGCCTGATGGATGTTGTAGAGTGCGCCGGGGTCCCGTTCGGGATTCAGAAAGACCAGCAGCCGCTGCCGCTGGTATTCCTTCATTAATCTCCAGAGGGGGATCATCCCGGCGGCGGCCAGCAGCCCGGTACCGATGAGATACAGGAGGCGCACTCCGGAAACGAATGCCATCACAATCCAGGCCACGACGTAAATGACCGCCGTACTCAGATCGGGCTCCCGGAAGACCAGTGCCGCGACGATGAGCGTCAGAAGGCCGGAGAGGACGTAGGGGATGAGCCCCGGCGGGGCGTTCTCTGGCTCCTCATCTCCCGACCCACGACGTTTCAGGCGAAGCCGGGAATTCAGAACAGCGGCCACGGTGACCACCTGGAGGAGCATCGCCGGGAACGAGGGCTGAAAGCGGAAGGAGCCAATGTAGAACCAGCGCCGGACGTCGCCGATTTCGCTCCGGCCGATGAAGAGGACCAGCACCAGCAGGCCCAGCGCGACCAGGTAACCCAGCCACCAGACCGGACGCCACCATGTATAAGGGGCGGCGGCCATAAGGAGGAAAAGCGCCAGGCCGATAATGGCGAAGTTCGCCTGACGTCGCCAAAGATCGGCCAGGTCGGGGGTGTTGGTGGTGGCACTGCGGATCATCGCCACCCCCAGTGCCACCAGCACCAGCATCACGATCAGGAGGAGAAAGTCAAACTGCCGCCAGGGTTGAATGGGACGCATAGGGTTCAAGAAAGGTGCGAAAGACGCGAAAGGCGCGAAAGACGCGAAAGGCACGAAAGACGCGAAAGGCGCGAAAGGCACGAAAGACGCGAAAGGCGCGAAAGGCACGAAAGGCGCGAAAGGCGCGAAAGGCACGAAAGGCGCGAAAGTTCATTGAGAGCAGGAAGGAATGATAGGGTTGAGCCGTCGTCAGAGCAGAATCCTTGGGCATCTGCGTCCGGTTTCCGGTAACGGCCACAAAATTCGTGCCCTGCGTGTCCTTCATGACCTTCGTGCCTGCGTGTCCTTCGTGGATCATCCTCTCCGGGTTCCCCGCTCCGTCCGCAGGGGGATGTCCGCCACCAGCCGGTTGACGCGCGGGCCCTCCGTGTAGGTCACCTGCACCCCCTCCGGGTCTATGGGCACATGGCGGGAGATGACCGCGATGATTTCGTCCTTCAGGACTTCCAGCAGGCCGGGGGAGATGTTGGCCCGGTCGTGGGCCAGCACCAGGCGCAGGCGTTCGCGGGCGATTTCGCCACTGGGCGGTTCCTGACGATGGAGCACGCGGTCCAGGAATTTCATCGTGATTCCTCCCCCTCGGATCACATCCGGCGGAAGAGACGTTCCAGGAAGCCCGGCTCTTTGATCGGGGCGAAGGGGACCTCTTCGCCCATCAGTCGGCGGGCAATCTGGTGGAACGCGCGGCCGGCCGGACTGTTATCTGTGAAGGCGACGGGCCGACCGGTGTTGGCGGCCATAATGACTGCCTCGTCTTCGGGAATGATGCCGATCAGGTCTATCGCCAGCAGTTCCAGCACCGCCTCCGTATCCAGCATCTCCCCCCGGCGCACCAGTTCCGGCTTCAGCCGGTTGATGATCAGCCGCGCAGGACCTTTCCCCTCCGCCTCTATCAGGCCGATGACCCGGTCGGCATCCCGCACTGCCGCCACTTCCGGATTGGTCACGATGAGCACTTCGTCGGCGGGCGCGATGGCATTGCGAAACCCCTGCTCAATCCCCGCCGGGGAATCCACCAGCAGGAAGTCAAAGGACTCCCGGAGTTCGTGGCAGACGCGGACCATGTCCTCCGCGCGCAGGGCGCTCTTATCGCGGGTCTGGGCGGCGGGGAGGAGATAGAGTTCCTGCAGCCGTTTATCCCGCACCAGTGCCTGACGCAACCGGCATCGCTCTTCCACCACATCCACCAGGTCGTAGACGATGCGGTTCTCCAGACCCAGCATGACGTCCAGGTTGCGCAGGCCGATGTCCGCGTCTATGGTCACCACCCGCTGGCCGCGCATGGCCAGCGCGACCCCCAGATTGGCCGTGACGGTGGTCTTGCCGACTCCGCCTTTCCCCGAAGTCACGGTAATCACTCTGGCGCTCATTCCACCTCCTTACCGGTGGGGCCAGGGAATGGCCTCTATGCGCCCTCTGTGGACGCGGGCCATTTCCGGCACGGGCCGACGGCGGCGCTCCTCCGGAGATCGGGCGATGTGGTCGGCGATGCGGAGTTGCGTCGGGGCCAGGTCCAGCGCGCAGACGACCGCGCTCTCGTCCCCCAGGGCCCCGGCATGCACCACGCCGTGCAGTTTCCCCCAGACGATGACGTGACGACCGGCGATAATCTCTGCCCCGGCGTGAACATCGCCGATGATGATGACGTCGCCGGGGTGCTCAATGCGCTGGCCGGAGCGGACGGTCCGCTCCACCACCAGTCCGCCCGCTGGCGGAACAGGGGGTTCCTCCCGTTCCCCTGACAGTTCCGCCCTGTGGGCTTCCCCTTCCGGACCCAAAAGGGGGGAGAGGCCCGCCCGCACGGTCGCCACGATGGTGGCCTCCGCCGTCCCGCGCACGGCCCAGAGGTCCACCCTGTAGCGGGCCAGCAGGTCGCGCGCCTGACGAATCCGGGCCTCGTCCAGCGGCCGGGGGCCCACGTCCAGCGCGGCGCGCCCGCCCCGGAAGAAAGCGGCCCCCTTCTCCAGCCGCCGTTCCAGGGCCTCCATCAGCGCGTCCCAGGGCCCCTCATCCAGAGTGATCAGCAGCCCCTGGCGAGTCCCTTTAATCGCAATCGGGTCACGTGCCACTCGCGTGTTTCTCAAACAACGGACGCAACCGCCGGTACGTGTCGTCCAGCCACTCCGGTATGGTGCGGGTCTGGCCGACAACGCTCATGTAGTTGGTATCCCCGCCCCAGCGGGGGACGACATGAAGGTGAACGTGGTCCGCCACCCCCGCCCCGGCGGCAGTGCCGATGTTCAGCCCCACGTTGAACCCCTGCGGGTTGTACGCCTCCCGCAACACCCGCAAACTGGTCTGCGTGAGCGCCATCCACTCCGCCAGCGTCGGCCCGTCCAGGTCCTCCAGCGAGGGAACGTGGACGTAGGGGACGACCATCAGGTGCCCGTTGTTGTACGGGAAGCGGTTGAGGACGACGTAGCACAACCGTCCCCGGTAGACGATGTGGGCCTCCTCGTCCGGCTGGCGGGGTTTGACGCAGAAAAGGCACTCCTGCGGCAGCGGCTGCTCGCCCCGCAGGTAGGCCATCCGCCACGGAGTCCAGAGAATGTCATTGCGAGCGAAGCGAAGCAAAATGCCATTGCGAGCGAAGCGAAGCAAAATGTCGCGCATGGTCACCACGATCACGGGCCGGGCGTCGGTGTCGGCATCGGCGTGGGTACCGGGACGTACTGAATCGCCCCCGGCCGGATGCAGGAATCGTAGTTCGCCCCCAGAATCACCCGAAAGTCCAGTTCGCCACCCGCTCCCGGCTGTTTCTCCACGTCCTCCGTTTTGAGGTTGTAGAGACGGGTCAGCAGCCAGAGGGGAGAGCCCTTGGCGGTGGTGGTGAAATCCACCACCCGGGTCCGGGAGACCGGTTCCGTCGCGGTGATTCCCGTCACCAGGAAGCCCTCCCAGCGCAGCCGCTCTGCGGCCACCTCCGCCATCCCCGGACGCCCCGTCCCATCCCAGACCTCCACCCGGAAGGGGGATTGGCGCGCCCGCCCGGTCGCCGGGGGCTGCAGCGCCTCGGCCACCAGCGGCTCCAGCGCGCCGGGCACCGGCAGGAGCACGTACGCGCCGTTCGGGTCCGTCCAGTGCTCCACGTAGGGCGGGACGATGAAACGACTCTTGACGTTGGCCCAGTCCAGCCGACTTCCCAGCCACCCCAGGTGAACCATCTCCTTCAGTCCCAGGTCGGTCTCCACCGTCTGGCGGAGGGCGTCCCAGAGGTCCGGGATGCGCGTTAGCACTCCTCCGTTCAGCGCCTGCCGGTAGAGGGCCCGCAGGACCTGATGCTGCCGTCGGCTGCGGTCAAAGTCGCTGGTGGACCAGCGGGAGCGGACGTACCAGAGGGCCTGCTGACCGTTCAGGTGCTGGATGCCCGGGTAGAGGTCTATGTCTATCCCCTGCTCCGGATTGGCCGGATCGGGGAAGGTGTCGTGGAATTCGCACTCCACCGGCACGTCCACCCCACCCAGCGCGTCCACAATGCGGACAAAGCCCGAAAAGTCCACCATCGCGTAGTAGTGGATGGGGATGCCGAAATTGTATTCCACCGTCGCCTTGACCAGCGCCATCCGCCCGCCGGGGTAGTCCTTCCCCCGGTTGATGGCGGTGTTGATTTTCCCGAAACCGTACCCGGGAATCCAGGCGTAATAGTCCCGGGGAATGGAGAGCATGCTCACCGCCGGGATGTCCGGATGGATGCTGACGA
Organism: Thermoflexales bacterium; assembly: GCA_037445395.1. Classification (GTDB taxonomy): domain Bacteria; phylum Chloroflexota; class Anaerolineae; order B4-G1; family DUEL01; genus SpSt-77. Next base: position 544 of record JBBIKR010000070.1, on the reverse strand, counting down.
CGATCATCACATCGGTCCGTCCGCCGTTGCCCTCCTGGGTATCCAGTCCCAGCAGGAGGACGTTTATCGTCCCGTCGGGCAGGGAGACGGTCGGCATCGGAGTGGGGACGGGAAGGCTGATCGGCAGCGTGTTGCTGACCGGCAGGTTGTAGACCGGCGTCGCGTGGGGAAGGGCCGGTGGGGACGGCGGCATCATGGTGGGCGTGGGCGTCGGGGTCGGCGTTGGGGTCGGGGTGGGCGTTGGTGCCATCGTCGGCGACGGCGAAGGGGACGGCGGGTGCGGATTGTTGTGGGGCACCACAATCGTCGCCGTCGGCGCTTCATCCATCGGGATGACGGGCACGATCAGCCCTCGCGCGGCGATCGCGGTGGCAATCAGAACGATCATCAGGATGACAGGCGCGAACACCTTCCTCATTGCCGGACTTTCCTTGCCTCCAGAGTTCTTTTGGATTATACTACGGAATGTTGAAAATGCCAGTACAGGCTTGCCGGCCCCCCCCCCCCCCCCCCCCCCCCCCCCCCCCCCCCCCCCCCCCCCCCC
>JBBIKR010000069.1:17202-18493 GCA_037445395.1 Thermoflexales bacterium | reverse complement strand
AGTTCAGATACAGGGGGGCCAGGGTGGCCGGGTCGTCCGTATCCCCTCTGCGGAGCCGCTCCCAGGCCAGTTCGGCCAGGAAGCCGGCCCGGCGCAGGCAGTGGGCAGGGGACAGGACGGTCACCGGTCTGTCCAGTCCTTCTATCAGACGAAATCCCTTCTCGTCTATTTCGCCGCAGAGGAGGGTGGGTCGGGTAACGGAGGCCAGGAGGTCTTCCCAGGTGGTCAGGAACGGCCCCTCTCGCCGCTGCCAGCCCCCGTGCCAGCGGTAGTGCGCGGCGCAGAGACGGCCCCGTCCGGCCTGAATGACGGCGAGGAGTGGGCATTGGCTCCGGCCCTGGGCGGCCGCCAGAACGTCCAGCGTGGGGACACCGACCAGGGGAATCCCGCGCGCCAGGGCCAGCCCCTTGGCGATGGCCATCCCCACCCGCAGGCCGGTAAAGGAACCCGGCCCCAGCGAGACGGCGACCGCGCTCAGCGCGTCCGGCCCGAGGCGCAATTCCTCCAGCGCAGCCACTACCCGGGGCGTCAGTTGCGTCGTGTGCTGGCGGCCGGCCTCCCAGGTGGCCTCGTAGCGGAGGACGCGCCCGTCGTGGAGGGCCATACTGGCGAAACGGGTGGCCGTATCCAGCGCCAGAAGCATATCATCCCCCGAATACGACCCGGCGCAGCGTATGGAGCAGGGGAAGGTAGGTCTCCCCATGGGCTACGAAGAGCAACCGACGCCGGCCCCCGTTGGCGAACTCCATCCGGACCCAGAGCCGCTGGGGGGGTAAAATCTCCATTGCCCGCTCCGGCCACTCCACAACGACAACCGTATCTGCCTCCTCCAGCCAGTCCTCCAGCCCCAACCCCTGGGCTTCCTGGGGGTCCTGGAGGCGGTAGAAATCCACGTGGAGCAGGCGCTGGGAATCGGAGGCTCGACGGTGTTCCCGCACCAGCACGAAACTGGGGCTCAGCACGGGGGAGACCGCGCCCCAGCCTGTGCCGATGCCCTGAGCCAGGACCGTCTTGCCCACGCCCAGCGGCCCCTCCAGGCAGATGACTTCGCCCCCGCACAGCAGTTGCCCCAGCCGCACCCCGACGCGGCGGGTCTGCTCTGCGTCGCGGGAGAGCACTTCCAGCGAATCCGGGCCCAGAATCGGAGTCATCGGGGAGGATTATACAACGGTTGGGGGAGAGGGGCAAGAGAAGGGGCGGGGTTTTTGGGCCCGCGGCCCCGTACCCCCCCCCCCCAAAACCCCGCCGATACAGCACACACACCACCCCCCCCACCCCAGGCTAGACCCGG
>JBBIKR010000069.1:8713-17192 GCA_037445395.1 Thermoflexales bacterium | reverse complement strand
GGGCTTCCCCCTTGGGGGGGGGGGCTGGCGGGGGGGGCCCGCCCCCCCCGCCGGCCCCAAAACCCCGCTCTTTTACCGCACCACAACCCGCACGTGCACCTCGTGCTGTCCCTGGGGAGGAAGGGGGACAATGTCGCCCTCTACGGGCCTGCCATCCACCTCCAGGGAGACGGTGTTGCCCGGCCCCTGCCGCTCCACCTGAATGTGGTAGGTCACGCCCCGGAAGACCCGGCGGGCCCGGAATCCGGGCCAGGAAGCGGGAATCGCGGGAGCAATCTGGAGTCCCCGGAAGGTGGGACGGATGCCCAGAATCCACTGCGTCGCCGCCACGAACATCCAGGAAGCCGTCCCGGTCAGCCAGGCGTTCCGCCCGTAGCCGAACTGGGGATGGGTGGGGCCGGCGATGTTGCCGCAGTAAACGTAGGGCTCTACCTGGTAGCGGTCGCTATCCTGCCGGGCCAGCGGCATCAGTTGCCGGTAGTACTGGTAGGCCAGGTCGTTCCACCCCAGCCGGGCCGCCGCGATGACCGCCCAGGAGTTGGTGTGGCAGAAGATGCCGCCGTTCTCCTTGGCGCCGGGCGGATAGGTCGTGGTGCCCCGCACCCGCTCGTCCCCTCTCTCGTAGGGAGGCCAGAGGATGGCCAGCCCGAAAGGGGTGTTGAGGTGCTCGTGGGCACTGCGCATGGCCTGCTCGGCCCGCTCCCGCGGCGCACACTCGCCGATAACCGCCCAGGTCTGGGTGTTCAGATTGATTTTGTGGTGGAGTTCGCTTTTCACTCCGACCGGTCGGCCATCGTCGTCAAAGGCGCGGGCGTACCATTTGCCGTCCCATGCCACCCGGTTGATGATGCGGGCCATTTCCTCTTTCAGCGCGCGGAACCGCGCCGCGTCTTCGGTTTTGCCCAGCGCGTCGCAGAGGTCCGCCAGGTCCAGGGTCACGCGGCAGAACTGCTGGGCCGCCATGACCGATTCGGCCTTGCCGGAGCCGTGGTCCAGGTTCATCGTGTCATCCCAGTCGGCGAAGCCCAGGCGGGGGAGCCCATGGGGGCCACGGTGGGTCAGGGTGAACTCCACCGCGCGGAGGATGTGCTCCCAGACGGTTTCCTCGCCGCCGTCCTGGTAGGGAAGGCGGGTATCCAGATAGGCGAAGTCGCCGGTCTCCCGCAGGTAGGCCACCGTCGCCAGGATGAGCCAGAGGTGGTCGTCGCAGAACCACTGAGGCCATTGGGGGAACTCCGCCGCCAAGCCGGGGCCGCCTTCCCCCGTGAGCGGGAAGACCTGATGCCAGGTATGACCGTCCTGGAACTGCAGTTTCCAGAGCATGGAGAGGGTCTCCCGCACCCGCTCGGGGGCGCTGTGGGCCGTTGCCAGCGAGTCCTGGGCCGAGTCGCGCGTCCCCATGCCCCGCCCCAGCCCCGTCTCGTAGGCGGAGACAAAGCGGGACCAGAAGAGGGTTACCCGACACTGAATCTGGTTCCAGTCGTTGAGCATCGCGTTCATCTCCGGGTCGGGGGTCTCCACCTGGAACCGGCTCAGGTACTCCTGCCAGTCGGCCTGGAGCGCCTCAAAGGCCGCGACCACGTTTTCCGGTTGACGGTACTTCTCCACCAGCGCGGGGATGGTCTCCGGCTCGTCGGTCACGCCCAGGAGATAGATGACGGTTCGCTCCTCGCCGGGCGGAAGGATCAGGTCGTGGCAGAGGGAGCCGATGTTGTTGCCGCGCGGCGTCTGGCTGTTCTGCGGCTCCCCGGTCACCACGACGATGGGTCTGGAGAGGTCGCGGTACCGCCCGACGAAGACTTCGCGGTCGGTGTCAAACCCCGCCGGTTCGGCACTGCTGGAGAAGAAGGTGGTGGTCGGACGAAAGCGGGTGGAGGTGTGGATGATACCGTCCCGGAGGCGGCTCTGGAGGATGTGCTGGCCCCAGTCCAGGTTGTGCAGGTCTATCTCCGCGCCCCAGTAGGAGAACTCGGCATAGGAGAAAGACCGCAGGCGGCGCGTCCGGTCCGTTCGGTTCCGGACCTTCAGGACCCAGATTTCGCCGGGGAAGGGGAAAGAGGCCGCCGGGGGGACAAAGTAGAGGATTTCGGCCTCAATCCCGCCGTATTCGCTGCGGATGCGGGTGTAACCGGGTCCGTGACGGCACTCGTATCGGTCCAGGGTCCGTTCGGTGATGGGTTGCCAGGTGGGGCTCCAGTAGTCGCCCGTCTCCATATCCCGCAGATAGACGTAGCGTCCCGGCTGGTCGGCGGGGATGGCGTTGTAGCGGTAGCGGGTCACGCGGCGGTATTTGGGGTCCCGGTCAAAGGAATAGCCCCCGCCGGTATTGGAGACGATGCCCCCGTACCGTCCCTCGCCGATGTAGTTCATCCACGGTGTCGGGGTGTCGGGCCGGGTGATGACGTACTCGCCGGTCTCTTCGTCCAGGTAACCGTAGGTGTTCTGGATGCGATGGGTTTCGGGCATGGCAGACCTCCTGGGGGAATTCAGGGCCGTTCTCCATTGTACCCAGGGCCGAAAACATGGCAAGGGGGTGCTTTATTTCTTGACAGATTCCCCCGCACGTGGTAGCATGAAATGGCGAATTTTAGCACTCTCACTATGAGAGTGCTAAAATTCATCCTGATGTGGAGAGATTGTCTTTGGGAATGGTGAGGGAGGCGGAGAAGCGAAAGGTCTGCTGCAACCGGTTGGACGGACGGGTGTTTTCCTGGGTGCTGGCGTTTCTGCTGCCGCTGTTTGCGGCCCTGCCAGCAGTGGTCAATCCCATTGAGGAGCACGCGGTGGACGCGGCGCTCTTCCACGTCTACCGCGCCGTCGTCTTTGAGGCCGCGCGGGCCGACGGCTGGCTCTACCCGCGCTGGGTCCCCGGCATCAACGGCGGCCTGGGCGGGCCCCTCTTCACGTTCTACTCCCCCCTCATCTATTTTTTGATGACCGTCTTCCATGCCGTCGGCATTCCCTTGGCCCTCACCTGGCGTCTGGTGGTCGCGCTGACCTTTATAGCGGCGTCACTCGGCGCCTTTGGCCTGGGGCTGGCCCTCTTCCGCCGGGCCGACGTCGCCCTGGCCGGCGCGGCTCTCTACACCTATTCGCCCTACCTCCTGCGCGAACTCCTTGAGCGCGGGTCGCCCCAGGGGGTGGCGATTGCTCTCTACCCCTGGGTGCTGTGGGGCCTGCTGGCTCTGGCGGAGCACCCTTCCGGGCTCCGCCTGGCGCTGGCCTCCGTTGCCTGGGCGGCCCTCATCCTCACCCACAACGCGGGCGCGCTCCTGGCCCTGCCGGTCCTGCTCCTCTGGTGGGTCTTCATCGGCCTGCGCCACGGCCCCCGGGGGGCCTCGCTGACCGCGCTGGCCCTGGTCGGCGGGCTCCTGCTGGTGGCGTTTTTCCTGCTCCCCTTTATGGCCGGGCGGTCGTCTGTCCAGTTGGGGAACGCTACCGACCCGTCGTGGGCTTCGCCGACCACAGGCGTGATGTCCCTGAGCGAATTCTTCGCCTGGCCTCTGGTCTTTGACGCTGGCCTTGCCAACAACGACACCGGCCAGACCCTGGGGCCGCTCCCGGCGTTTCTCATCCCCCTGGCGTTGATGACGGCGCTGCCGCTGGCCCGACGCGGACGGCGGGCCGAAGCGGTCCTGGTCGGAGGACTGGCCCTCTGGGGGGCCGTCGCCCTCTGGATGCAGACGGCGACCGCCACCCCCGTCTGGGCGGCGATCACCCCGCTGGGGGTGATGCAGTACCTGAACTTCCGCTGGCGGCTCCTGGCCTCCATGGGCCTGGTGACGGCGGTGGGGGCCGGGCTTCTGCTCACAATGGCCCCGCGCCGCTGGATCGGCCCTCTGGCTGTGCTGACGGTGATCCTCGGCGTGGGCATCGCGCTCCCTTCTCTCTACCCGTCCCTGCTCACCCACCACGCCGACGTCCCTCGCGATCCCACCGTGGCCGACGTGCGGGAATTCACCCTCCGTTCGGGCTTCCCGGACCTGAGTTACTTCCGGGAACTGCTCCCCCGCTGGCGGACCGTCCCGTTCAGTCGGGAGGAAGTGGATCGGATTGCGGCGTCGCCCGTCTCCAACCTGCCGGAGGGGGGACGGGTGCTTCACTGGGAGCGGCGGACGGGATACCTGGAGGCGGAACTGGAGACGCCGGTCGCGTTCCAGGCCGCGCTGCACGCCCTCTACTTCCCCGGTTGGGCCGGGTACCTGGATGGTGAGCGGAAATCTCTGCAGCCTGCCGAAGGGAGCGGTTATATTTTGATGGAAGTTCCCGAAGGGCGGCACACCGTCCTCCTGAAATACGAGGGCACTCCGGCCCAGTGGGCGGGGGACTGGGTGAGCGGGATCACGGCGGTATGTTTGCTGGCCCTGACGCTATTGTGGCGTCGCCCGGCACCCGTAGCGCAGGATTTATCCTGCGTTAGTGGGCACCTCAAACCCCGCTGGTGGGTGGCGGGGTTGCTGATTGGACTGGTCGCGCTGAAGACGTTCTGGCTGGACCCGCACACCACCTTCCTGCGCCACAACTCTACCTGTCAGTCTATTCACGGCGCCCAGGAGCAGGTGGACGTCTGGTTCGGGGAGACGTTGCACCTCTGCGGGTACGCCGTCTCTTCTTCCCACGCCGCGCCGGGCGACCTGATTTCCGTCACGTTCTGGTGGGAAATCTCCCACCCGGTGGACCGTGGGGCCAACAGTTTCGTCCACCTGATCGGACCCGCCGTCAATCCGGCCACCGGCACCCCCCTCTGGGGGCAGGAGGACAAACAGATGGGCATCAACTGGTGGCGGCCGGGCGGCCTCTATCGGGATACGTACACCTTCCGCGTCGCCCCCGACGCCCCGCCCGGGGAGTACCGGCTGGAGGTCGGCTGGTGGGACCCCCAGACCCAGGAGCGTTACCCGCCGCGCATCGTGCGGGGGGAAAACGTTGCCCTTTCGGAGTGGAACTCGCTTCTGGTCGGTGCCGTCGTTATCCCATGACCCCTCCCCGCCTTACTTTTCACGTTTCACTTTTTCACGTTTCACTTCTCACGTTCACGCTTCTGGCCGTGCTCTACAGCCTCACCGTCCCCCTCTTTGAGGGGAACGACGAGTCCTGGCATTATGCCTACGTCCGGCACATTGCGGAGGGGAAGGGGTTGCCCCGCCAGCCGCCGGACCAGTACCCGCACCTGGCCCGACAGGAGGCGAGCCAGCCGCCCCTCTACTACCTGCTGGCCGCCGCCCTGACGTTCTGGGTGCCGCAGGAGGACCTGCCCGCGCTCTACGCGCGGGAGAATCCCTACCCGACCCTTCTGCCCATCGGGCATCGGGACAACCAGAACCACTACATCCACACCGACGCGGAGCGGTTCCCGTACCGGGGGGCGGCGCTGGCGATTCACCTGGCCCGCCTGCTCTCCGTCCTTTTCGGCGCCGGGACGGTCTGGGGGACGTACGCGCTGGCGCGGCGGTTGTTCCCGCAGGAGGGATGGGTGGCGGCGGGGGCGGCGATGACGGTCGCCCTCACGCCGGGCTTTCTCTTCACCTCCGGCCTGGTGAACAACGACGCGCTGGGGGCCTTCCTGGCGACGATGGCGCTGTTGGTGCTGGCGCGGATGGGCGGGGAGCAGGGGCGACCGCAGGGGTCAGGGCAACCGCAAGGGTTGCCCCTACTGGGGTTGATTCTGGGCGCGGCGGCGCTGACCAAACTGAGCGGTCTGCTCCTCTGGCCCTTCGCCGCCCTGGTGCTGGTTGGGGCTTGTCGGATTCACCACAAAGACACAAAGACACGAAGTGCTCAACAATTTTCCTTTGTGTCTTCGTGTCTTCGTGGTTATATCTCTACCTTCGGGGTTGCGCTGGCGGTCTGCGGGTGGTGGTACCTGCGTAACTGGCGCCTCTACGGCGACCCCACGGGCCTTGCCGCCATGCTCCCGCTGGTGGGCCACCGCGAGCCGGGGTTCGGCCTGACCGACTTTCTCCGGACCGAGGCCCGGCTGGTCTGGATGTCCTACTGGGCCGTCTTCGGCTGGTTCAACCTGGCCGCGCCGGGCTGGGTCTACCGGCTCTATACGCTGCTGGCGCTCCTGGGGGTCCTGGGGTTGGGGGTGTTCATCGCGCGGGCCGTCCGCCGGGGGCGCCGGGGCGACCTGGTCGGGGTGGGCTACCTGGCCCTCTGGGCGCTGACCGTCGCGGTGGGGCTGGTGCGCTGGACGCTGACCACCGGCGGCTCCCAGGGGCGGCTGCTCTATCCGGCGGTCGGCGCGCACGCGGCCCTGCTGGCCCTGGGATGGGCGCAACTGGCACCCGCGCGAGCGCGCCGGTGGCTCTTCCCGGCCCTGGGCGGGGTCCTGCTGGCCCTGGCTTTCTGGATGCCCTTCGGGGTCATCCGGCCCGCCTACGCCCGCCCCGCGCCGCTCGCGGCGGCGGAGGTACAGGCCCTGGTCCCGCAGCAGACGGACATCCGCTTCGGGGAATCCATCCGTCTGATAGGGTACGGCGTGGACCGGGAGGAGGTGCGCCCCGGCGAGACCTTCCGGGTGACCCTCTGCTGGCAGGCGGAGGGGCCGGTGGCGGAGGACTGCTTTGTCTCCCTTTCCCTGCTGACGGCCGACGGCCTGACCGCCGCCCGGAAGATCACCCATCCGGGCCTGGGGACTTTCCCGACGTCCCTCTGGCCTCCGGGGGTAGCGTTCTGCGACCGCTACCCCCTGACCGTGCGGGATACCGTCCCGACCGCGGTGACCGGCGTGATGGCCGTGGGCCTGACGACTTTTACAGAACGGCTGCCGGTGTATAATAAAGGGGAGCGGTCCGGGGATACGTTCAAATTTGCAGGCCCCCGTATTGCCGTCCCGGATTCCGGGCCGGTGCTGGACTACCGGTGGGGGCAAGAAGTCGCCCTGGTGGGGTACCGGCTGGAGCGGGCGGTCCTGGCGCCGGGGGACGAACTGGAGGTCACCCTGTACTGGCGGATGTTGCGGGAGTGCCCCCACTGCGTGGCGACCGTCCAGGTCCTGCGCGGGGTGGACAAAATCGGCCAGAGCGACGTCCCCCTGATGCCGGGGAATCCGGGGGAAATCCGGACTGACGCCCGCCGTATCCCCCTCTGGGAAGGTGCTCCGCCCGGCGTCTACGAGGTCAAAGTCGCCGTTTACGATGCGGCGACGATGCGCAACCTGCCCGTCTATCGGAATGACGCGTTGCTCCCCCTGGGAGGCGTACTCCCGCTGTGGGAGGTACGGGTGGAGGGGAGGTAACCTCTCTCACCGCAGAGACGCAGAGGGCGCGGAGGTTTCAGAGATTTAAAAACATTTGCGTCAAAGTCTCTGCGTCCTCGGCGCCTCGGCGGTGCAGTTGGAATCCAACGGTGAAATCCATCCCATCTATGGAATCCGTGCAATCCGTGTCATCCGTGGTCGCAAAATGAACGAACTCACTCCCCGTCAACAGATGATTCTGGAACTGGTCGTCCGGGAGTTCGTCCAGACCGGGACGCCGGTCGGTTCGCGGACGCTGGTGGAGAAGTACGGGCTGGACGTCAGCCCGGCCACGGTGCGCAACGAGATGGCCCGGCTGGAGGAACTGGGATACCTGACCCATCCCCACACCTCGGCCGGGCGGCAGCCCACCGTGGAGGGCTACCGGTATTTCGTGGAGCGGTTGCTGTGGGAGGCGGAGTTGCCGGTGGCGGAGCGCCGCACCATCGCCCATCAGTTCCAGCAGGTGCGGGACGACATAGAGGAGTGGATGCCGCTGGCGGCGTCGGTGCTGGCGCGCACCACTCGCAGCGCGGCGCTGGTCACCGCGCCCCAGGCCGCCCAGCCCCGCTACCGGCACATGCAACTCATCTCCACCCAGGGGCGGCTGGTCCTCCTGGTGCTGGTGCTCCAGGGCGGCATGGTCCGGCAGCAGATGATCACCCTGCCGGAGCCGCTGCCGCAGGCGGTGCTCAGCGAGGCGGCGGACCGGCTGAACCAACTCTGTGCCGGCCTCACCGCCGACGAGATTGAGCCGCGCATCCCCAGCCTGCCCCTGCTGGAGGCCGACGTCGCCCGGCTGGTGGTGGGGATGATGTGGCGGGCCGGCGCCGTCGCCCCCGATGAGATTTACCACGACGGGCTGAGCGAACTCTTCCAGGAGCCGGAGTTCCAGGAGGGCCCGCACGCGCAGGGAGTGCTGCGGGTCATTGAGGAGCGGAGTTTCCTGGAGGCGATTCTGGCCCATGCGCTGGGCTCCACCGTGGGCAGCGTTCGGGTGATGATCGGGGGCGAGGGCCGTTTTGACGAACTGCGGGCCTGCAGCCTCGTCCTCAGCCGCTACGGCGTGGCCGGCCTGGCGACGGGCGCGCTGGGCGTGCTGGGCCCCACCCGGATGGGCTACGGACGGGCAATCTCCGCGGTCCGCTTCGTGGCCGGTATCCTCTCCGAACTGGTCTACGATGTCTTCGTCGTTCGCACCGACTCGGCACTTCCGCAGATGACGGAGTACGAAGTACG
>JBBIKR010000069.1:4792-8613 GCA_037445395.1 Thermoflexales bacterium | reverse complement strand
TCTTCGTCGTTCGCACCGACTCGGCACTTCCGCAGATGACGGAGTACGAAGTACGGAGTATGAAGTAGGGAGTACGGAGTAAGGAGTATGGAGGTCGGTATGGCGGCAGAACGGCAAGAGCCAGTACCTGCAGAGGGAACCCCTCAAACCGGGATGACCGCCGAAGAGTCCGCAGCGGCCGCGGCCGAGGGGCCGCAACCGGAGACACTGGAGGCCGAACTGGCCCGACTGCGCCAGGAACTGGAGGAGGCAAAGGCCAGGGCGGCCGAGTACCTGGACGGCTGGCAGCGCACCCAGGCGGAATTCGCCAACTACCGGAAACGTCAGGAAGCGGAATTCGTGGAGCGGGTCCGCCTGAATAACGCCGTCCTCATCGCCCGAATCCTGCCCGTTCTGGACGACCTGGAACGGGCGGTCCAGACCCTCCCGCCGGGCCTGCAGAGCCTCACCTGGGTGGAGGGCGTCTTTCTCATCAAGCGGAAACTGGAGGTCATCCTGGAAGCGGAAGGGCTGAAGCCGATAGAGACGGCCGGGAAGTCCTTTGACCCCCTCTACCACGAGGCGGTGACCTACGAGGATGTCCCCGGCTACGAGGACGGGCAGATCATCGGCGAAGTCCAGCGGGGCTATATGCTGGGCGGCCGGGTCATCCGCCCCGCGCTGGTGCGGGTGGCCCGCGCGAGCCGGCCTCCGGATTCTTCTCTGCAGGAGTCCGTATGAGCAAAATCATCGGCATAGACCTGGGCACCACCAACTCCGTCTGCGCGGTGATGGCGGGGGGAGAACCCGTCATCATTCCCAGCGCGGAGGGGGAGCGACTCTTCCCCTCCGTCGTCGCCGTCAACCCGAAGACGGGGGAGCGACTGGTGGGACAGGTGGCCAAACGGCAGGCCATCATCAATCCGGAGAACACCATCTTCTCCATCAAGCGCTTTATGGGCCGGAAGTTTGACGACCCCGAGGTCCAGCGGGCGCTGCAGGTTGTCCCCTACCGCGTCACCCCGGCCCCCAACGGCGACGTCCGGGTCTGGATGAACGGGCAGGAGTACGCCCCGCCGGAGATTTCGGCGATGATTCTGGCCAAAATCAAGGCCGACGCGGAGGCGTACCTGGGCGAGCCGGTCACCCAGGCCGTCATCACCGTCCCGGCCTACTTCAACGACAGCCAGCGCCAGGCGACGCGGAATGCTGGGAAGATTGCCGGGCTGGAGGTCCTGCGTATCATCAACGAGCCGACGGCGTCGGCGCTGGCCTACGGGCTGGGCGGGCACCGGGATGAACTCATCGCCGTTTACGACCTGGGCGGCGGCACCTTTGACATCTCCATCCTGGACGTGGGCGAGGGCGTCTTTGAAGTCCGGGCCACCAGCGGCGACACGTTCCTGGGCGGCGACGACTTTGACCGGCGGATCATAGACCACATCGCCGATGAGTTTGAGCGCGCCCACGGCATAGACCTGCGTCGGGACCGGCAGGCCCTGCAACGGCTGAAGGAAGCGGCTGAGAAGGCGAAGATGGAACTCTCGTCGGTGCTGGAGACCGAGATCAACCTGCCCTTCATCGCCGCCGACGCGTCCGGTCCCCAACACCTTCAGATGCGCCTGACGCGGGCGAAACTGGAGCAGTTGACGGAGGACCTCATCCTGCGGACGCTGGAGCCGTGCCGTCAGGCGCTGGCGGACGCGCGCCTGAAGCCCTCCGACATCGGGCAGGTCATCCTGGTGGGCGGACAGACCCGGATGCCTGCGATCCAGCGCGTCGTCGCCGAATTCTTCGGGCGGGAACCCCACCGGGGCGTCAATCCGGACGAGGTGGTGGCCCTGGGCGCGGCCATCCAGGCCGGCGTCCTGGGCGGGGAGGTGAAGGACATCCTTCTGCTGGATGTCACCCCGCTGACGCTGAGCATTGAGACGCTGGGGGGCGTGGCGACGCCGATCATTGAGCGCAACACCACCATCCCGGTCCGGCGCACCCAGATTTTCTCCACCGCCACCGACAACCAGACCCAGGTGCAGATTCACGTCGTCCAGGGGGAACGCCCGATGGCCGCCGACAACAAGAGTCTGGCCTACTTCATTCTGGACGGGATTCCCCCGGCCCCGCGCGGCGTTCCCCAGATTGAGGTGACTTTTGACATCAACGCCGATGGCATTCTCCACGTCTCGGCGCGGGACCGGGCGACGGGGCGGGAGCAGAGCATGCAGGTCGTCCCCTCCAGCGGGCTGAGCAGCGACGAAGTGGAGCGGATGGTCCGGGATGCGGAGGCCCATCGGGAGGAGGACCGGCGGAAGAAAGAGTGGGCGGAAATCCGCAACGCCGCCGATGGCCTCATCTATTCGGCCGGGAAACTGCTGCGGGAAATGGGGGAACTGCTGGACGGCGCGGCCCGCCGTCGGATTGAAGAGAACATCCAGGCTCTGCATGGGGCTCTGGCAGCGGGAGACGTCGCCCGGGTCCGCCGGACGATGGCGGAACTCTATCGGGCGATGGAGGAGGCAGGTGGGGCGGGCGCGGGCGCGCCGGATACTCCTGAAATGCCTGGTGTATCGTAACGGTCTGCCATATGAAACGAGACTACTACGAAGTTCTGGGCGTCAGCCGGAATGCCACGCAGGATGAGATCAAGCGGGCCTACCGGCAACTGGCCCGAAAATACCATCCGGACGTCTCCACCGAGCCGGATGCCGAGGCCCGCTTCAAGGAGATCAACGAGGCCTACCAGGTCCTTTCGGACCCGGATAAGCGCGCCGCGTACGACCGCTTCGGCCATGCCGGACCGCCGGGGGCCGGTTTTGACTTCGGCTTCCGCGACCCCTTTGAGATTTTTGAAGAGGTCTTCGGCGTGGACTTCGGCTTCCGGACGGGCCGTCGGCGAGGCCCGCGCCGGGGAGCGGACCTGCGCTATGACCTTCACCTGCAATTTGAGGAAGCCGTCTTCGGGTGCAAGAAGGAAATAGAGATTACCCGTCTGGAGACCTGCCCGGAGTGTCGGGGGAGCGGCGCCGCGCCGGGCACAACCCCTGTTCGCTGCGCCACCTGCGGCGGCACCGGCCAGGTCCGGCAGGTCCAGCGCACCATCTTCGGCTCCTTTGTCAATGTGACCACCTGTCCGGTCTGTGGCGGGACGGGGGAGGTTGTCTCCACCCCCTGCTCGCGCTGTGGAGGTCAGGGTAGAGCGCACGTTTCCCGGAAACTGACCGTCAACATCCCCGCCGGTGTGGATACAGGCACACAGATTCGTCTGGCGGGAGAAGGGGAGGCGGGGGAGCGGGGTGGACCGCCGGGGAACCTCTACATCGTCCTGGAGGTGGAGCCCCATCCCTATTTCCGCCGCCAGGGCGACGACCTGCTGGTGGAACTGGGCATCAACGTTGCCCAGGCCGCCCTGGGAGCACGGGTCACCATCCCCACCCTGGAAGGGGAGGAGCAGATAGACATTCCCCCCGGCACCCAGACCGGTGCCATCTTTCGCCTGCGCGGGCGAGGAGTGCCCCACCTGCGGCGGGACGGCCGGGGCGACCTGCTGATTCTGACGCGGGTGGAGGTGCCGACCAGACTGACCCCCCAGCAGCGGGAACTCTTCCGGAAACTGGCAGAGACGCTGGGCGGCGAGTCGGTCGTGGAAGTACGCCAGCCAACCTTCCTGGAAAGGTTGCGGGAGGCGCTGGGATTATAGGGGATTATTCTTCAGATAAGATCAGGGCCCGGGGGAGTAACCTCTCAATTTCGGGAGGGGGAGATCACGGGGGTTTGGAGGCGGCGGCTTGGCCCCCCCCCCCAAAACCCCACATATTACCCCCATCGACCCCCGTTTTTGGGGG
>JBBIKR010000069.1:0-4782 GCA_037445395.1 Thermoflexales bacterium | reverse complement strand
CCCCCCCCGCCCCCCCCCCCAAACCCGCTCTGCAACCCCCCTTCACCCGCGTTTTTGGGGAGACGGGGGGCACGGGGGGTGGGGGGTCAAAATGGGTCTACCGACCGAGGAGGGTGGGTAGTCACAAAATTTCCGAAAATAGGCCTCAATTCGCAAAGCGAATCTCCCGCAGGGTATCGGCCTTTTCTCGCAGTCGCTCTAATAGGCGGTATTCCCCGATCCATTCGGCAAAATCCAGGCTCTCCTCTAATTCGTCCCGTTCGTAACGGTGAACGAATTCCGCGGAGGGAAGGCCATACCGCTGCTCAAATTCGTGGAGTCGCTGCTCCGTGCGGCGGATGCCTGCTTCCAGTAAACGCAATTCGTTCTGGAGGGCCGTTTCCACCAGCGGCTTCAATTGGCGCTTACGCGGAGAAATAAGTATGAGTTCGGCCATTTTCTCCCCCGTCCTGCCGTGAAGACATGCGCGGTCTTTCGCCCCCTATGGGCGATAAGCGTTGATGGACGTGATGCTCCTTGCAGGGGCTTCGGCACAGGCCTGCCCCTGTTTGGCTTACCATCAGCGTGTGGTATAATGTGCTGCGGAAATCACATCCGATACGATTGTAGCATACCTTATCCCGACCAGACCAGTGAGGCAGGGTCCTCGGGCTTGCGCAACAATTCGCCCTCTGTGGGCGGGAAAAGGGTATGGGGTTTTGCGGGCGAGCGCATCCCGCCCGCAAAACTCCATATCCTCCCCATTTATGGACGCGACACTCCTCGCAGGGGATTTGCTGCACAGGCCCGTTTCTCATCTCCAATGAAACGCAGATGGCAAATCATCATCGGGCTGGTCATCAGCGCCGTCGCGCTGGTGCTGGCGCTGATCGGCATTGACATCCGGCGGGTGGCGGAAACGCTGGCCCGGGCGGACTACCGCTATCTGCTCCCGGCGGCCGGTGCCGTCGTGGCCTACCTGCTGGCGCGCGCGGTCCGCTGGCGGTTGCTGCTGGGGCCGCAGATCAGCCTGGCCCGCTCCTTCTGGGTGACCAACATCGGCTATCTGGTGAGCAATGTTCTCCCCTTCCGCCTGGGCGACCCGGCACGCGCGGTGGTCATCGGGCGGGGCGGGGAGGTCTCCATCGCGGCCGCCCTTTCCACCGTCGTCGTGGAGCGGGTGCTGGATATGCTGACCGTCGTGGTCATCCTGGGCATGGTTGCCCCCTTCGTGGCCGGGTCGGGGGAGGCCGTCAGCGCGGGGATTGTGGCCGGGGCCGCGGCCCTTGCGGCGACTGCGGTGCTCTTACTGATGGCCTTCCGCCCCCAGTGGGGCCAGCGGGCGGTCCGATGGGCCCTGGCGCGGATTCCCCGCCTGAACGCCGAACGCTGGGCGCGGGTCTTTGACGGCCTCTTTGACGGCCTGGCCCCCCTCCGCTCCGGCCGTCGGGGCCTTGCCCTCCTCCTCTGGTCGGCCATCGCGTGGGCGTTTGTCATCCTCATCTACTGGGCCCTCCTGCGGGCCTTCGTTGTCCGTCCCCCGTGGCTGGCCGCCCCCTTCCTGGTCTGCATCCTGGGACTGGGGATGGCCATTCCCTCATCGCCCAGCGCGGTAGGAGTTTTTCACGCCATTGCCCGCTACGGGCTGACCATTCCCTTCGGCGTGCCGACGGAGGAAGCCGTCACCGCCGCCTTCGCCATTCACGCCTTTCAATACATTATGGTGGCCATCCTGGGTCTCATCGGCCTGGCGCGGGAGAGTTTGACCCTGGGCAGTGTCGCCCGCTCCGCCGAGCACCTATCCGCTGATCCCTGACCCATACTCCATACTCCATACTCCATACTTCATAATCCATAATTCCATAATCCATACTCCCGACCATGCACTACCTGATCACTGGCGGCGCCGGATTTATCGGCATCAACTACGCTCATCGGTTGCTGGAACGGGGCGAGGAGGTGGTGATTTACGACAACCTCTCCCGCCCGGGCACGGAGAAAAACCTGGATTGGCTGCGGGCCACGCACGGGGAGTGTGCTTTTCGTCTCGTAACCGGGGACGTGCGGGACTTTGAGCGACTCTGGGCCTACGCAGAGCAGGCCGACGTCATCGTCCATCTGGCCGCGCAGGTCGCCGTCACCACCTCCGTCGCCGACCCCCGCACCGACTTTGAGGTCAACGCCCTGGGCACTTTCAACGTCCTGGAGGCGGCCCGTCTCTCCGGTCGGAACCCCATCGTCCTCTACGCGTCCACCAACAAGGTCTACGGCGGGATGGAGGACGTGGCGATTGTGGAAGAGGAGACCCGGTACCGCTATCGAGATCTGCCGATGGGGGTGCCGGAGACCCGGCCGCTGGACTTCCATTCCCCCTATGGGTGCTCCAAAGGGGCCGGCGACCAGTACGTCCGGGACTACGCCCGCATCTACGGCCTGCCGACCGTCGTCTTCCGCCAGTCCTGCATCTACGGCCCCCACCAGCAGGGGATGGAAGACCAGGGATGGGTGGCCTGGTTCATCATCGCGGCCGTCACCGGTCGGCCCATCACCATCTATGGGGACGGCAAACAGGTGCGGGATGTGCTCTTCATAGAGGACCTGCTGGACGTCTACGACGCGGCGGTTGCCCGGATAGATGTCGCCGCCGGGCAGGTCTACAACATCGGCGGGGGACCGCAGAACACCCTGGCCGTCTGGGCGGAGTTCGGCCCGCTGCTGGAGCGACTGCTGGGCCGTCCTATCCCCGTCTCCTATGGGGACTGGCGCCCGGGCGACCAGCGGGTCTACATCTCTGACATCCGTAAGGCCGGGCGGGAACTGGGCTGGGTGCCCCGGGTCGGGGTGGAAGAGGGCATCCGTCGGCTCTATGAGTGGGTGGTCCAGCAATACGGAATACGTGATACGTGATGCGTGATGCGTACTCCGTGTTGCGGGTCCCGTTCCGCCCCCTGCACCTGCGCCTTGCGACATGCGACATGGACACCTACGCTCTTCTCTGGTTCGCGTCGGCGCTGGTGGCCTTGCTCCTGCTGGAGCGATGGATTCACCGGCACCTGCAGGGAGTGGCCCTGCTGGCGGTGGGCGACCGGGAAGTGGCCGTCTGGCTCTACGCGCTCCCTCTGCTGCCGGGGGTCATCCTCCACGAACTGAGCCACGCGCTGGCGGCCTGCCTGGTCGGCGTTCGGGTGGGACGGGTCTCGGTTCTCCCGGTCCGTCAGGGGGACCGCATCCAGTTGGGCTTCGTCCCGGTGGAGCGGACGGGGCCCGTGCGCACCGCGCTGATCGGCCTGGCGCCGCTGCTGGTCGGGTGTCTGGCGCTGGTCCTCATCGGTCATCTGGGACTGGGGCTGGGGCAGGTGGGGGCGGCGCTGGCCGGAGCCGATTGGGCCAGAGCCTGGGCGCACCTGAAATCGGTGATCCATGCCCGGGATGCCGGAGTGTGGATATACCTGGCCTTTGCCGTCAGCAACACCATGCTCCCCAGCCGTTCCGACATGCGCGCCTGGCCCGTCCTGGCCCTCTTTTTCGCCACCGTCGTCGGACTGGCGCTCCTGCTGGGTATGGGCCCGACGCTGGCCGTCCCCCTCTCCGCGACCCTCCGCTGGCTGGCCGTGGCCTGCACCCTCACCGCGCTGATAGACCTCCCCTTCGTCATCCTCATCGCCCTCCTGGAACGGGTTCTGAGTCGCCTGAAAGGCGTGCGGGTGGAGTATCGGTAGGGCGCTCTGGCCCACTTGCGCTTTTTCGGATTTGTGGTACAATCCCGCAAGTATTTAAATACTTGCATAGAAACATATTCATATGCGTATCACATCCGACCTCCAGCAGGAAATCGCCCTTCTGCATGCACAGGTCTGTCAGGGTTTAGCGGACCCCAAGCGGATTCTCCTCCTCTATGCCCTCGCCGAAGGCCCCCGCAGGGTGACGGACCTGGCGGAGACGCTGGGACTGCCTCAGCCGACCGTCTCCCACCACCTGAAGATTCTGCGCGAGCGCGGCCTGGTCACCGCCGAGCAGGAAGGGACGGCGGTCTACTATGCCCTGGCCGACGAGCGGGTCATCCAGGCGCTGGACCTGCTGCGGGATGTGTTGCGGGCCCAACTGGCTCTGCGGAGCGGCCTGGTGGAGCAAATGAGTGTGGCGGGACGTTAGGCAGGAGCCGGAACAAAGAATCCTTCCGATTTCTGGCAATTCTCAGATTTTATCACTACGGAGGAGCCCGATGAGCGAGCACGAACATGAAGCCCGAAAAGCGTCCATTGTTGTCTTCAGCGGCGACATGGACAAGGTGATGGCAGCGTTCATCATCGCCACCACGGCTGCCGCCAGCGGCATTGAGACCACCATGTTCTTTACCTTCTGGGGTCTCCAGGCGCTGAAGAAGAAGGTCCCCACGGGGCGCACGCTCTTTGAGCGCATGCTGAGCATGTTCCTTCGGGACATTGACGGCATCGGCCCCAGCAAACTGAACATGGGCGGGATGGGCCGCTGGATGTTCAAGAAGATGATGAAGCAGCACGATGTGGCGACCCTGCCCGAACTGCGCCAGATGGCGATTGACCTGGGGGTCAAACTCCTGGCCTGCCAGATGAGCATGGACGTGATGGGCATCCGCCGGGAGGACCTGATAGACGAGGTCACCGACGTCGTCGGCGCGGCGACGTACATCGCCGAAGCGAACCAATCCCATATCACGCTGTTTATCTAACCGCGCGCGGGTTGGGGCGGCGGCCCGCAGGGCCGCCGCCCCAAACCCCCCCAATTTAATAAGGGGGGATACCATGGCAGAGTACGCGCCCGAAA
>JBBIKR010000068.1:0-18572 GCA_037445395.1 Thermoflexales bacterium | reverse complement strand
TCTGGCGCGCGATGTCCTCAATGGGGGTCGGGTCAAATCCGATCAGGCCGGCGGCAACGGCGAAGAGCAACGTATTGCGCATAATCGCGCTCCCCCCGCTCTCTTCCGCCAGTCGGGAGAGGGGGATGGAAAAGTACCCTACGTCCGGCCGACGGGGGATGTCGGGGAGACCGTCCTTCTCGTCGTAGACGACGGCGCCGCCGGGGACCACCGCGCCGACGTGCCGCCACACCGTCTCCTGATCCAGTGCCAGGAGCAGGTGGACGGGTTCCACGTGGGTGTAGAGGGGGCGGCGGGCGATGCGGACGGAGAAAAAGTTGTGGCCGCCCCGGATGCGGGAATGGTAGTCGGGGAGGCCGAAGACGTGGAGGCCGCCCCGGATCAGTGCCCTGGCAAAGGCCACGCCACTGGATTCCAGCCCCATTCCCGCCTCGCCGCCGATACGGATGACCAGTTCGTCGGAGGGTCGCATGGTTCACCTCGCTCGTGCCCGGTGTAAAGCATCAACCGGCAGGAAAATGCGAAACGCAAAGCGTGAAGCGTGAAACGTGAAGCGTGAAACGTGAAGCGTGAAACGTGAAACGTGAAAGGCGGGGCGGGGAACGGGAAGGGTCACTGAATGCGCAGGATGACCCGGCCGCCGCGCCACAGGTTTTCCAGGTTGTAGTAAGACCGGACCTCGGAGGTAAAAATGTGAACGACGACGGATCCGTAGTCCATCAGGACCCAGCCGGATGACGGCTCTCCCTCCACGTGGAGGGGGGAGACGTTCATTCTCTTCCGGGTTTCTTCCCACACCCCGCTTTCCAGCGCCTGCAGTTGCCGGTCGCTGGTGCCACTGCAGAGGACGAAGTAGTCGGTGAGAACGGTCAGTTCGTGGATGTCCAGGAGCAGGATGTCCTCCGCCTTTTTCTCTTCCAGGATGGTGACGATTTCACGGGCCAGGTCTATGGGTTCCAGGTTGTACCTCCTTCAGATCGCAGGTAGGGGCGAGACATGCCCCTTCGGGGCCAAGGGCCCGTCTGTACACCGGTCGCCGGGTCAGCCGGCAGGAGAGCGGTTCCATATCCGGGCCGCTTCGCGGGAGTCCTGCGCCGCGCCCAGGACGACCATCAGCCGGATGCGGGCCTTCTGGCCGTTCAGGCCGGGCGAGAACAGACAGCCCATCTCCTCCAGCATCCGGTGGCTTCCGGGATAACCGTAGGCGTCCCAGACCCGCCCGGAAGGACAGCGGGAAGCGATGACGACGACCACCCCGGCGGCGACCGCTCGCTCTATGACCGGTAGCCACCAGGGGGGAACCCGCCCGCCGCCCAGGGCCTCCAGCACCACGCCGCGCGCGCCCCGCGCCAGGGCGTCCTCCAGCGGTTCGGGCCCCATCCCCACCGCCAGTTTGATCAGCGCCACCTGCTCTTCCAGCCGCGAACAGGGGATGACCTCCCGCTCCAGACGGAAGGGGATGTGAACCCGGTCACCTTCCGCCCGTCCCAGCGGCCCCCAGCCGGGGGATTGAAAGGTCGCGGGGGAGAGGGTGTCGGTTTTGGTGACGAAGCGCGCGGCGTGGATTTCGTCGTTGAAGACGACCAGCGCGCCCAGCCCGCGCGCGGCGGGAGAGGCCGCCACCCGTACTGCCGCCCAGAGGTTGGCCGGGCCGTCGGCGCCCACGTCCGACGCGGTGCGCATCGCGCCCGTCAGGACCATCGGGGTCTCGCCGGGGACGGTCAGGTCCAGCAGATACGCCGTCTCCTCCAGGGTGTCCGTCCCGTGGGTGATGACGATGCCGTCCACCGAGGGGTCGGACGTCCAGGCCGTCACCCGCTCCCGGATGCGCCAGAGGTGGTCCAGGGTGAAGTGGGAACTGGGCAGGTTGCAGACCTCCTCCACCACCAGTTCCGGCGCGCCGGGCGGGAGGACGGCGGTCAGGTCGGCGGCCGTCAGGGCCGGGACCGCGCCGCCCCGCTCCGGGTCGTGGCGCATCGCCACCGTCCCGCCAGTGGTCAGAACAACGATCCGATGCTCTTTCATCTTCACCCCAGACGACACGGACTTGCTGAACGAAGCCGGGACTTTCGCGCCTTTCGTGCCTTTCGCGTCTTTATCCCCCCTCCAGCCGCAGGGAGAGGACCTGGCTGACGCCGTCGGAACCCATAGAGACGCCGTAGACGGTGTCGGCGGCCTCCACCGTCCCCCGGTTGTGGGTGATGACGATGAACTGGGTCTGCCGGGAGAGTTCCGTCAGCAGGTCCCGGAAGCGGGCCACGTTCGCCTCGTCCAGCATCGCGTCCACCTCGTCCAGCACACAGAAGGGAGTGGGGCGCACTTTCAGGATGGCGAAAATGAGGGCCACCGCGGTGAGGGCCCGTTCTCCGCCGGAGAGAAGGGCCAGGCTCTGCGTCCGCTTGCCCGGCGGCCGGGCGACGATGTCCACCCCCGTATGGGCCAGGTCGTCGGGGTCGGTCAACTCCAGACGGGCCGAGCCGCCGTTGAACAGGCGCGTGAAGTTTTCCTCAAACGCTGCGGCGACCGCCTCAAAGGTCTCCCGGAAGGCCTGCTCCATCATCCGGTCCAGGTCGGCGATGACGGTCCGCAGGCGGGCCGACGCCGCCTCCAGGTCGGCCACTTGCTCGGAGAGGAAGCGGTAGCGTTCGCCAACCTCGGCGTACTCCTGAGGGGCGTTGGGGTTGATCGGCCCCAGTTGCCGCAGGCGAGCCCGGAGCCGATGGACTTCTTCTTCCAGCCCCGGAGGAAGCACTTCCACGACGGGCAGGGAGGTGACCAGCGATTCCAGCGGGAGCGGCTGCTGCACCCGGACCGAAGTACGGACTTCCAGGTCCACCAGCCCCAGGTCCTCCTGGATACGCTCCTGAAGACGGGCGATGCGGTCCTGGGCGCGGGAGACCTCCAGGCGGGCGGCGTTCCACTGTTCCTCCGCCTGACGAATCCGGGCGGTCAGTTGTCGCTCCTGCTCCTCGGCGGCCTCCACTTCGGGGGTCAGGCGGTTCAGTTCCTCCTCCATCGGGCCGGTGAGGGCACGGGTTTCGCGGATGGCCTCCTCGTGGTGGGCCGTCTCCCGGCGGAGCGATTCCAGCCGCCGGACGGCGTCCTGATGCTGGGCGTTGAGTTCTTCCAGGCGGGTGCGGCGGGCCGCCATTTCCCGCCGGATGCGGTCCAGTGCGGCCTCCTCGCGGGCCAGCAGGGAGCGTCCGTTCTCCAGCGCCTGGCGGGCCAGGGCCAGGTCGGTGCGGGCCTGGGCCAGGGGGGATTCGGCCTCCGCCAGGCGGGCGGCGATTGCCTCCGCCGCGGCGCGCGCTTCCCGCAGCCGTTCCTCCTCCTCGCCGATGGCCTGGATCAGGCGCGCCAGTTCCGCTTCGTGCTCCTCCCGCTCCCGGCGGACGGCCTCCAGACGGGCTGGAAGTTCCCGCAGGGCCCGCTCCTGGGCCAGAAGACCGCCGCCGCTCCGACCCACCGTCACCGTCCCATCGGCGGAGACGACCTCGCCGGAGCGGGTGACGCACTGCCCTCCGGGGGGCAGAGAGGACGCCTGGACACGGGCGGTCTCCAGGTCTTCCACCAGCCACACCCGACCCAGCAGGGCCTCCACAACGGGCCGGAAGCGCTCCTCGCAGGAGACGACGGCGGGGGACCTCACCCCTCCCCCGCCGCCTGCGAAGCCGCCGGGGGTGGGGTGAGGCCCCGCCAGCGGAAACAGGATGGCCCGCGCGTCCGTGCCCAGGAGGCGGCAGGCCGCCCGGACCGTCTCCCAATCCTCCACAACGACGGCCTGGAGGCGGGGGCCGAGGGCGGCTTCTACGGCCGCTTCCCACTCCGGGGGCACCCGGATCATCTGCCCCAGAACGCCGATGACGCCGGGAAGTCCAGCCTGAAGAAGACGGCGCGTCCCTTCGGCCAATCCGGCCATCTCCTGGCGCAGGCGGGTGAGGAGTTCCAGTTCGGCCTCCAGCCGCGCCTGGGTGGCGCGGGCCTCCGCCAGGGCCTGCTCCCGTTTCTCCCGCCGGGCCCGGAGGGCGCGCAAACTGGCCTCCCGTTGCTCCCGCCGGACGGTCTCCTCCTGGGCGCGACGGCGCAGGTCGGCCAGTGCCCGCTCCAGGTCGGCGACGCGCCGTTCCTGGGCCTCCACGCGCTGGCGGAGTTCCTCTTCCGTCGCGCGGGCGGCCTGGACCCGCTCCGCCTGGGCCTGTTCCTGGGCCAGCAGCGGCTCCAGTTCTGCCCGGATTTCCTCCTGCCGGGCGGCCAGCAGACGAATGCGCTCCGAGAGGGCCGCGGTCTCCCGCTGGGCGGCGTCCATCTGCTCGTGCAGGTCGGCGACCCGGCGGTAGGCATCCCGCAGCCGGTTGCGCAGTTCCGCCTGCCGACGGCGCAGGTCGGCGAGATGCGCGGCCCCGGATTCCGCCTCGGCTCGCCGGGCCTGCAGGGCCTCCTCCGCCGTCCGGGCCCGCTCCTGAGCCAGACGAAGCGCCTCCTGGGCCTGCCCCCAATGGTAGCCGTACCAGGCCCGCTGGAGTTGTTTCAGGTAACCGGAGACCCGCTCATACTCCTGAAAGCGGGCCATCTGCTCCTCCAGCCGCTTCAGGCGGGGGGCAATCTCGCCCAGAAGGTCGCGCACCCGGTCCAGGTTGCGCGCCGTCTCCTCCAGTTGGGCCTCCGCCTCCTCCCGCCGGGCGCGGTAGACGGAGATACCCGCCGCTTCTTCAAAGAGGGTGCGCCGCTCCTGGGGCTGGAGGGCCAGCGCCATATCCACCAGCCCCTGGCCGATGACGGTGTAGGTGCGCTGGGCCAGGCCGCTCTCGGCCAGGAGGTCCATCAGGTCCCGCAGGCGGACACGGTTGCCGTTGAGCAGGTACTCGCTCTCGCCGGAGCGGTAGGCCCGACGGCCGAGGGTCACTTCGGAGAACTCCAGGGGGAGCCAGCCGTCGCCGTTATCCAGGGTGAGGAGCACCTGGGCCATACCGGCCCGCGGCCGACGGCCGCTGCCGGAGAAAATCATATCCTCGGTCGTCTTGCCGCGCAGGAGCCGCAGGCTCTGCTCCCCCAGCGCCCAGCGGATGGCATCGGCGATGTTGGATTTGCCGGACCCGTTGGGGCCGACAATCGCCGTGATGCCGGTCGGGAAGACGAACTCCGTCCGGTCGGCAAAGGATTTGTAGCCCTGGAGTTCCAGACGTCTAAGACGCATAACAGTAGACCAGCATGAAAGAAAGGCTGTTGACTTTTGCCAGAGCAATCAGCGGGCCGGTATCACTGACGACGCTCATCCATCGCCTTCCTGATAGATTGCACATCGGCCTCTATCTCCCCGGCCAGTTCCTCAGGAGGGTAATTGAAAATGGAGACCCGATAGCGGCCACACATTTCCAAGAATTCGGCCCGGGGGAGGCCGGCCAACTCAGCCGCTTTTCCCGAAGAGAGTTTGCCCAGTTCAAACATCTTCAACGCCGCCATCAGGCGGATTTGAGCCTCCAATTCCTCCGGCGTGGCCTGGACGGCAGATACCAGTTCCTCCGGATAGCGCAGGGTCACCGTTTTCATATGTTGTTCCTCCCCAATACAGAACTGCTATTCAAAATCCACGTCCATACGCGTCCATCCGCTTTTATCCGCGCTCGTCTGCGTCCGACCTCCCCGGGCGGCCCGCCAGAGGTTGGCGCGAATCATCGCCTGTTGACGGCCGCTGAAACCCCGCAGGAACTGCTCAATGTGTCGTCGGTGATTGTCCTGCTGGTACGGGCAGGGCGGGGCCAGCGGGAACCCCGACGCCTGCGCGTAGGCGGCCAGGTCTTTGGCCGGGATGTAGATCAGCGGCCGGATGACGGTAATCCGTCCCCCGAAAAAAGCGACCTTCGGCTCCAGGGTCTCCAGACGGCCGGTAAACAGCAGGTTCATCAGGGCGGTCACGGCGGCGTCGTCGGCGTGGTGGCCGAAGGCCAGTTTGTTGCAGCCCAGCGCGTCGGCGGCCAGGAAGAGGGCCTTGCGACGGTTCCAGGAGCAGCGGAAGCAATTGAGCGGCAGCGGCTCCTCCGGCGGAAGTTCCAGCGGGACGAAGCGGTAGTCCACTCCGAGCGCTTCCAGCCAGGGAGCCAGCGTTCCGGTCAGGTCGGGGAAGCCGGCCTCCGTGCCCACGACGTGGATGGCGACAACTTCATAGGGAAAACCGGCCCGCTCCCGGTACCGGAGCATCAGGTCCAGCAGACTGGTGCTATCTTTGCCGCCGGAGAGGGCGACGGCGACCCGGTCGCCCTCCGCCAGCAGGTCAAACTCTTTGCAGGCGCGGGCGAAGGATTTCAGCATGCATTTATGCACTCCCTATGTCCGGATTTCCCTCCCCTCATACTGCCGCCGGTAGTACTCCCGGTAGTGCTCGCCGCTCTTGATGGGGCGCCACCACCATTCGTTCTCCACATACCAGCGCACCGTCTTCTCCAGCGCCTGCTCAAAGGTATGGGACGATTCCCAACCCAGGGCGCGGATTTTGCTGATGTCCAGCGCGTAGCGGCGGTCGTGGCCGGGGCGGTCCCGCACCGGCTGGATCAGCGAGTACGGCTTCCCCAGGAGGTCCAGGATGGCGCGCGCCATATCTATGTTGCGCGTCTCCACACCGGTGCCCAGGTTGTACACCTCCCCCGGCTGGCCCCGGTGGAGCACCAGGTCTATGCCTTCGCAGTGGTCTATGACGTACTGGTAGTCCCGCATCTGGGAGCCGTCCCCATAGAGCGGGAGCGGCTGGTCGTCTATGGCGTTGGTGATGAAGAGCGGCACCACCTTCTCCGGGTACTGGTACGGGCCGATGTTGTTGGAGCCGCGCGTGATGGTGACCGGGACCCCGAAACTGGTGAAGTAGGCAATACAGAGCAGGTCCCCCCCCGCTTTGGAGGCGGAATACGGGCTGCGGGTGTGCAGGGGGTCGGTCTCCTTCGCCCGTCCCTCCAGAATCTCCCCGTACACCTCATCGGTGCTGACCTGATGATACCGCTCCAGGCCGAACTCCTTCGCCGCCTCCAGCAGGACGTAGGTGCCGAAGACGTCGGTGCGGATGAACTCATCCGGCTCCATAAGGGAACGGTCCACGTGGGTGGCGGCGGCAAAGTTGACGATGGCATCCACCCCGAAGGCGCGGATGGTCTCCCGCACCCTCTCCGCATCGCAGATGTCGGCATGGACGAAGGCGTACCGGCCCGCGAAAGCCTCCGCCACGTCCTTGAGATTGGCCAGGTTGCCCGCGTAGGTCAACTTGTCGTAGACGACGACGCGGTAATCCGGATATTTCTGGAGCATATAACGGACAAAGTTGGAGCCGATGAACCCGGCCCCTCCGGTCACCATCAGCGTACGCATATCTTCCTCCGGTCTCGGATGAGGGTATTATACCCCATCGGGAAGGGCTTCGCAAATGGCTTGACAATCGGCAGGGCATGGCATAAAATTTCCCCCGTATGAACCGCATCGCGCGCTTTGAGGCTCTGGCAGAACAATGGGTGGAGGGGACGTTCGCCCGGCTCTTCGGCGGGCAGATTCATCCCCTGGAGGTCGCCACCCACGTGGCCCGGGCGATGGAAGACGCCTGCTCCCAGGCCGCCGACGGCACCCCGCTGGCCCCGACCCACTACCGGATTGACCTCCACCCCCAGGACCTGGACGCGCTGCGGATCCGCCACCCCGCGCCGGAAGAGGAACTGGCCCGCTATGTGGAAGACCTGGCCCGCCAGGCGGGGATGGTCCTGCCGACGGCGCCCCGTATCGTGCTGAACCCGCTCCCGGACCTGCCGCCCCACACGGTGCGCGTTCAGGCCTTCCAGGAGCCCGCAGAGGGTGAGGATGAAAGTGCCACCCGCCAGATGAACGGCGAGGTTCCGCTTCCCTCCGAACCATCCCCCGGACGTTGCTTCCTCATCATCGGTGGAAAGCGGCATGTCTCCCTGACCGCGCCCACCATCAACATCGGGCGGGCACTGGACAACGACGTCATTATAGAGCACCCGCGCGTCTCCCGCCATCATGCCCAACTCCGCCGTCGCTACGGTCGCTACGTCATCTACGACCTGGGCAGTTCCGGCGGGACGCTGGTCAACGGCTACCCCGTCCAGGAGTGCGTTCTCCGCTCTGGAGACGTCATCTCCCTGGCGGATTTTGAAATCATCTACGGCGAAGAGATGGCCTCCCCTCCCGATGAGCCGTCCGGAGAGACGTCCACGACAGAGGGAATCCCCGTCCAGCCCCAGGAACCGATATGATGGTGGGAGAAATTCTCTTGCTGGTCCTGCGCCTCCTGCTGGCCCTGCTCCTCTACGCTTTCCTGGCCGCGCTCTTCCTTCTGCTCTGGCGCGACCTGCGCCGTGGCGCCGGACGGGAGACGGTCTCCCGGGAAGAAATGCGCCTGGTGGTGGTGGAGGCGGGGGAGCGCGGGCCTGACCCGGGCACCGTTTTCTCCCTTCAGGAGGTCAACTCGCTGGGGCGCGCTCCTTCCAGCACCATCCGCCTGTCCGACCCCTTCGTCTCGGCCCACCATGCCCTGATCACCTGGCGGGAGGGGCACTGGTGGCTGGAAGACCTGGGGAGCAAGAACGGCACCACCCTCAACGACGAACCGGTCATCCGCCCCACCATCGTGGACGCCGGTGACCTGATCGGCATCGGGCGGATTGTCCTGCGGGTAGAAGCGGGAGAGACCTCCTCGCCCGGCGCCAAACCGCCCGGGTAATCACCACCAAGGACACGAAGGACACAAAGACTTCCGCCCGACGGTCTACCATCGGGCGATTCGGATGCCTTTCGCGCCATCATCGGAGGAAGCCGTGAAACTCACCACCATGCACGACGCCATCGCCACCTACGTCCACGACGGCGACACGGTCGCCATTGAGGGCTTCACCGCTTGCATCTGCTTCGCCGCCGCCCACGAAATCATCCGCCAGGGCCGGCGCGACCTGACTCTCTGCCGGATGACCCCCGACCTGGTCTATGACCAGATGGTCGCCGCCGGATGCGCCCGCAAACTGGTCTTCTCCTACCTGGGCAACCCCGGCGTCGGGCCGCTCCACGCCATCCGCCGGGCGGTGGAAAAGGGCATCCCGGCCCCGCTGGAACTGGAAGAGTACTCCCACTTCGGGATGGTCGGCCGCTACATCGCCGGAGCCTACCGCCTCCCCTTTTTCCCCCTGCGCTCCTACGTGGGGAGCGACCTCCCGAAAGTGAACCCCCGCATCCGGTTCGTGGAAAGCCCGTATGGGGACGGTCCCATCGCGGTGGTGCCGCCCCTCAACCCGGACGTCGCCATCATCCACGCCCAGCGGGCCGATGTCAACGGCAACACCCAACTCTGGGGACTGCTGGGCGCCCAGAAAGAGGCCGCCTTCGCCGCCCGGCACGTCATCGTCGTGGTGGAGGAGATCGTGGACGAGGAGGTCATCCGTTCCGACCCCAACCGGACCCTCATCCCCGGCCTCATCGTGGACGCGGTGGTCCACGAGCCCTACGGCGCCCATCCCTCCTACGTCCAGGGCTACTACGACCGGGACAACGACTTCTACCTCCGCTGGGACGAGATCAGCCGGGACGAAGCCGCCACCCGCGCCTGGCTGGAGGAATGGGTCTACGGCGTCCAGGGCCGGGCCGAGTACGTCCGGAAAATGGGCCCCGAGACCTGGGAGCGGCTGAAACCCGCCCAGGCCTGGTCCCGGCCTGTGAACTACGGGTAGATTCCGGAGACAGGGCGAGAGAAGATGAACGACTACACTCCTTCCGAGATGATGATCGTTGCGGCGGCGCGGGCCCTGGCAGGGGTGCGCACCGTCTTCGTGGGCGTGGGGTTACCCAACATCGCCTGCAACCTGGCCCGGCGGACCGTGGCGCCGGACCTGGAACTGGTCTACGAGAGTGGGGTCTACGGCGCGCGGCCGGCCCGCCTGCCCCTCTCCATCGGCGACCCGGCGCTCATCACCGGCGCGCTCTCCGTCTGTTCTATGGCCGACCTCTTCGGCCTCTACCTCCAGGGCGGCCGGATAGACGTCGCCTTTCTGGGCGGCGCCCAGATTGACCGCTACGGGAACCTGAACACCACGGTCATCGGCGACTACGCCCGGCCCAAAGTTCGCCTGCCCGGCTCCGGCGGCGCCTGCGAGATCGCCATCCACGCCCGGCAGGTGTTCATCGTCATGCGTCTCAGCCGCCGGTCTTTCGTGGAGCGACCGGATTTTCTCACCAGTCCGGGCCACCTGGGCGGCGCGGGGGAGCGAGAGCGGCTGGGGATGCCCGGCCGGGGGCCGCAGGTCGTCGTCACCGATAAGTGCGTCTTCCGGTTTGACCCCGGGACGGGCGAGATGGTGGTGGTGAGCCTCCATCCGGGGATGCGGCTGGAGGACGTACGGGCGGAGATGGGCTGGGACCCCCGCGTCTCCCCGGACCTGACGGAAACGGAGCCGCCCACGCCGGAGGAACTGCGCCTCCTGCGGGAGGAACTGGACCCGCTGGGGGTGTATCGGTCGTAGAGAGATTCTTCGGGCATAACCACTACCCACCTGCGTCATTGCGAGCCGCCGAAGGCGGCGAAGCAATCTCCAGGCCCTTGAGGAGATTGCTTCGGCGGCTACCGCCGCCTCGCCTCGGCGCGTGGCGCAATGACAGCGGGCAGGTAATTGCCTTCGGGCGATAACGGAGGACCTGATGGCGATTCATGATGTGGTCATCCTCTCCGCCGTGCGGACGCCCATCGGGGCGTTCGGCGGCGTGCTGAAGGACATCCCGGCGGCCCGTCTGGGCGCGGTCGCCGCGCGGGCCGCGCTGGAGCGGGCGGGCATCCCCGCCGATGCGGTGGATGAGGTCGTCTTCGGCTGCGCGCGCCAGGCCGGGAACGGCCCCAACGTCGCCCGACAGGTCGCCTGGCACACGGGCGTCCCCGTGGACCGTCCCGCCTACACCGTCAACAAAGCCTGCGCCAGCGGCCTCAAGGCGGTGACCCTGGGGGTGCAGTCCATCCTCACCGGCGAAAATCAGGCCGTCCTGGTCGGCGGCGTGGAACAGATGTCCCAGATTCCGTATCTCCTGCTGAAGGCCCGCTGGGGCTACCGGCTGGGAGAGGACACGGTGGTGGACGCGATGTACCGGGACGGCTATATGTGCCCGCTGGCGGAGATGCTGATGGGGGAGACGGCGGAACTGCTGGCGGAGCGGTACGGGATTTCCCGCGCGGCGCAGGACGAGTTTGCGCTGGAGAGCCACCGGAAGGCGGTGGCGGCGTGGGAGAACGGGGCGTTTGCGGGCGAGGTGGTCCCGGTGGAGGTTCCCGGTCCGAAGGGAGGGACGGTTCTGGTAGAGCGTGACGAGCGCCCCCGGGCGGACACGTCGCTGGAGAAACTGGCGAAACTCCCCCCGGCCTTTAAGAAGGACGGCACCATCAGCGCCGGGAACGCCTCCGGCATCGCCGACGGCGCGGCGGCGCTGGTGGTGGCCTCGGCGGAGTGGGCGCGGGCCCACGGCCTGACCCCGCTGGCCCGCTTTGTCGGCTACGCCTCCGGCGCCGTCCACCCCCGGGAGATGGGGCTGGGCCCGGTCCCGGCGACCCGCCGGTTACTGGAACGCACGGGTCTCTCCCTGGACGACTTTGACCTCATAGAACTGAACGAGGCCTTCGCCGCGCAGGTGCTGGCAGTGGAGCGGGAGTTGCCCTGGGACCCGGCCCGCCGCAATGTTCACGGCGGCGCGGTCGCGCTGGGGCATCCTACCGGCTGCTCCGGCGCGCGCATCCTGGTCACCCTCCTCAACGCCCTGCGGGTCCACAACCGGACCCTCGGGCTGGCGACCCTCTGCGTCAGCGGCGGATTGGGGATGAGCGTGGCGGTGGAAATCATCCGGTGACAGCCACCCCGAAGGTGGCTGTCACCTTTTACCTTACCCGCCGGACGGCCCCACCCGTCGGCTGATGGCCCCGATGTTGAGGCGAATCTCCACCCCGGGGGCAATCTCTATGCGCGCCAGGCCGCTCTCCCGGTCCAGATAGGTCAGTTTGCCGTAGATACCACCGATGGTCATCACCTCGTCGCCCACCTGGAGTTCGTCCATCCGCTGCTGATACCGCCTGCGGGCCCGCCACTGGCTCCAGAGCATGAAGCCCAGCATGGCGGCGATGAAGATGATCAGGACAAGGGTCTGGTCCATTCCGTTCTCCTTCGTTACGAAATCAACCCTTTCTGCAGAGCATACCGGATCAGGTCGGCGCGAGTGCGCAGCCCCAGCCGCTCCATAATGTTCTCCCGATGATGCTCCACGGTCTTGACGCTGAGCCCCAGCCGTTCCGCGATCTCCCGGCTGGTCAGCCCCTCCGCTAAGAGCCGCAGGACCTCCTGCTGGCGCGGGGTGAGTTGCATTTCCGGTTCCGCCGGGCCTGCCTGAGCACAGCGCAGATACCCCCGAACCAGAAGCCCCGCCAGCGTCGGATACAGGTAGACTTCCCCCCGGGCGACCACCCGGATGGCCTGAACGAGGTCCTCCGGGGATGCCCGTTTGGGGATATAGCCCTCCGCGCCGGCGTTGAGCATTTCAAAGAAATACGCCTCTTCTTCGTGGATGGTGAGGGCAAGGATGTGGGTATCCGGCGCGACGGCCCGAATCTGCCGCGCGGCTTCTATGCCGTCCATGTCCGGCATCGTAATATCCAGCAGCACCACGTCCGGCCGGAGTTGGGATACCCGGCGGACCGCCTCCGCGCCGTCGGCCGCCTCGCCCACTATCTCCACCTCGGGCTGCCGCTGAAGCAGCGTCCGCAATCCGGCACGGACGATTTCGTGGTCATCCACCAGCAGAAGGCGAATGGGGCTCATCGGGCTCCTCCTCCAGCGGAAGGCATACGGTCAGGGCAGTGCCGGCGCCGGGCGCGGAACGAATCTCCACCTGTCCCCCCATGAGTTGGGCGCTCTCGCGGATCCCGGCCAGTCCGTGCTTCGGTTGCTGGCCGCTGCCGGTGTTCTGGGCGGCTTCCAGGTCTATTCCCACGCCATCGTCGGCAATGGTGAGGCAGACCCGGGAATCCTGAACGGTCAGGGAGAGACGGACATGGGTCGCCTGGGCGTGTCGGGCGACGTTGGTGATGGCCTCCTGGGCAATCCGGTAGAGGGTGGTTTCCACCCGCTCCGGAAAGCGCTGGCGCGGCCCAATGATTTCCACATCTACGGTGAAGGGGTAGCGGGCCGAACACTCGTCCGCGTAGGTGACCAGGGCGGGGATCAGGCCCAATCGGTCCAGCGCCGCCGGACGGAGACGATTGACCATCCGGCGCAGGTTCTCCATCGTCTGGTCGGTGATCTCGTAGAGGCGGTGGATGTGGTTGCGGATTTCTCCGTGAGGGGGTCGTTCAGGGAGCGCCTGCTCCAGGGCGGTCAGTTCCCAGCGCAGAGCAGTGATCGCCTGACCGATCTCATCGTGCAGTTCTCGGGCGATGAACCGGCGTTCTTCTTCCTGAGTCCACACCAACTGGCGGGTGAATTCCTGACGCAGGGCCTCCCGCTGGGCGGCCTCCTCATCCAGCCGTTTCTGGGCCTCCTCCCGGGCACGGACCAGTTCCTGCATCCTGCGGGCCCGTTCTTCTTCAAAGAGCCGCAGGGCGCGCACGGTGAAGAGGGCTATCAGGCCGGCCATCCCGGCCCGCCACAACTGGATGGGGACGCCGAATATCTGAAAGAAAAGACCGACGTTCAGCCAGTTGGAAGGGGGCAAAGGGCTGGCGTTGACAAAGACCTGGCCGGGCAGGGCATACAGGACCAGGGCGAGGCTCACCATGCGCAGGTCCCACACCGGACCCTGGACAGGGCGAAGGAAGCACCGGCCATACCGGCAGAGGCCGACGGCGGAAAGGAAGGCCGCCGGAACGGCGACCACATAGCGGGTCCATGCTTCCGCAGCCAGGGCCCAGTATGCCTGTTCCCCTCGCCACCGGGCGATGATGAGGACTTCTCCGATAAGGAACAGCAATACCAGCCCCAGCCGGATCCATCGGGCGGGACGCCAATTGCACAGGGTCAGCAGCGTCAGGCCGAATTCGGCCAGCAGGAAAAAGGCCCCGGCCAGCAGAATCAGGTCCAGGAGAACCACCGGGGGAGGTGCCAGCGAATGGATGGGGGCCAACCACTCCCCCCATTCGTGGAAGCCGTGGAGAATGCCGAACAGGGCCAGGTAAGGAAGCGCCCGACCGAGGGGGGCTTCGGTGGGTCGGCTCCCCTCCAGCCAGACCACAACCCCCATGGTGAAGAGGGCCAGGCCGTACAGCAGGTAAATGATGTCCAGATAGGCGATGAAAAAAGTTGCCAGCCAGTCCATCGAAATCAGTATACGGGCAATCTCGGGATTTGTCAAAGCCCTCCGTTGCTGGTCACTGCCCACCCATCGTTATCGGGAGGCGACGATAAGGCAGGCAGTTCCCTTCTCCCAGACGCCACTCCGCCTGGCTTCGGCGCGACGTTCACTGTTCCGGCGCACCGCTGGCGATCCAGGCCCGGAGCAGGTCCTTCTCTTCGGCGCTCAGCGAGGCAAAATGTCCCTCCTGCAACACCTGGAGAATGCGGCTCTTCTCAGGATCGCCCGGAACGACCACCGGACCGCTCCTGGAGCCGGCCATCAGACTCCGGTAGGAGGTCACATCCAGGCCCGCGGCCTGACCATGGCAGGCCCCACATCGCTGCGCCAGAAGAGGGCCGATGGCGCTGGCATAGGTGGGCAATTCCCCTACCGGGGTCGGTACGGGCGTGGGAGTGGGGCGCTGGAACCCCAACCGTTCCGCCAGCGCGGGCGCGTCCAGGTCAGCGTAAGTCCACCGAATACCGTGGCAGGCGCTGTTGGCGCAGAAACTGGAATCGTCGCTCCCGCCGGGATTGGAAGTGGTATGGCATAGAGCACAGGTTTCGTCCAGGGCCAGGTAGTGTTGATGCAGCCAGGCAGAACTCATGTGCGAGGATGGCTCCGGCCCTCGGGATAGGGAAATCGTCGCTCCGCCGCCTCCCCGCACGACGACAGGGATGGAATGGCAGAGGTTGCATTCTATGCGCACCACCTCCCCCTCCGGGCTCACGTGTCGCCCATCGTGGCAGCGGAAGCATCCCGGCCAGTCTTTATGCCCCAGATTGTCCGGATAGACCGACCAGTTTACCCCCTGTTCCGGGAAGAAATTGCGCCGGTAAAGGTCCTTCAGAACCTGGATGGCGGTTCGGATTTCGTCCCGAAATGCCTGGTAGGCAGGAGGGTACTGCTGAGCGTAGCGGGCTTCCAGCCCATCAATGGCCCGAAGGGTCTCATCGGTGGTCGTGTAGGAGACGCGCAGGAGGTCTACCGCTTCCTTCCGGATATAGGGGATGTTCTGGGGAATGAGGCCCTGTTTGAGGGCGCTATCCACGATCTCCTCAGGACTCCACAGCGGATGTCCGGTACGGTTATGGCAATCCATACAGTCCATCTGGCGAAGGTCCTGGGGGGAAGGGAATCCCTCTGGCGGCTGAAACTCCACATCAGCGTACTCGGTGACGTTTCCCTCCGCGTCCACCACCCGCATATAGGGGATGGTCTGCCGGGATTCGTCGGTGGCATAGTAGAAGACCTGGTTCTCCACATGCCAGTGGATGCCGTAGCCCAGCCCTTCTCGTCGGAGCCCGCCACCGGTTTTCACGATGAACCAGGTACTGATCGGAGTGTTCTCCCGATCATCTGCGTAGCGCCGGATCTCCCGGACCGTGTCATCAAAGAATTGCGGGGGGTAATGGCAAAGTTCGCAGGTGATGCGGGCCGGGTAGAGGCGTCGGGCGATCAGAGGTTGTTCGTAGGAACCGGTGATGAGGGCGAACAGTTCGGCCGCGTGGGTCATCTTGCGCGGGAGTTGCTCCCTCAGGGCATCCCGGCCCATGTGGCACTCCACGCAGTTCACCCGCGTATGGGTGGACTGCTGGTAGGTGGCCAGATAGGGGTACATAATATCATGGCAGACGGTGCCGCAGAATTCGTTGGAGTTGGTATACCGCCAGGAAAAGACAGTAAAAAGGGACGCCGCCGCAACGATGAGAGTGACGGCCAGGTAGGGCAGGACCCGACGCCAGCGAGAAGCGCCCGGTCCGGGAAAGAAGAAGGTCCGTATCCTCTGATATCCACGCATGCGACTGGTTGTGTCCATATTCCCCCCCCGATATGGAAATCGGGGGCGAGACGGTCACATCGCCTCGCCCCCTGAATAACCCGACAGACGGTTGCGGCTTACGGCCGCGTCATCCCGGTCACGCTGCCGCCGATGTCCTGCAGGCTGTCATACAGGACCTGGAGGATGTACTTGCCGTTGTGGGCGTACGCGCCGGGATCCTTGGTCGCGTACTGGTAGTTGTACGCGGCCTT
This sequence comes from Thermoflexales bacterium, assembly GCA_037445395.1. Lineage (GTDB taxonomy): Bacteria > Chloroflexota > Anaerolineae > B4-G1 > DUEL01 > SpSt-77. The sequence continues at coordinate 2,201 of JBBIKR010000068.1, read as the reverse complement.
CAGCAGGCGCGGCGTCCAGGCGTTGTACTGGTTCTGCGGATTGGTCTCCTCCGGATCGGCCTGCCCGTTGCCGTTGGTGTCAATGAAGAAGTACGGATAGGCGTAGGGGTGGTAGACGATGGGCGTGCCGACCTTCTCGGCAGCGTATTTCTGGATGGCCGCGTAGAGGGCCTCCCGCATGGTCTCCACCTCGCCCGCGATGCCCTCGGTCGTGTCGCCGTCACCGTCAAAGTCGGTGGCAGTCATCCGAATGGCGGTCGGCTCCTCGGCCTTGTGGCATCCGGCGCAGGCCTGCACGTTGACCTCCAGGCCGTGGACGTCGTGACAATCCACGCAGGTCTGGAAGCCCTCCACGTGCATGAAGCGACCGTTGTAGGTCTTGCCCTCGTACTCGTAGGCCCCCTTCGCCTCCGTGCCGAAGAGGCTGGCACCCGCCGCGAAGTAGTGGACGTTGCGGAAGGTCAGTTTATCCGAGGGCGCATCGGGCTCCATGCCCGCGATGGCCCGGTTGACGCTGACCGTGGACTCCCGGCCCTGGTGGCACTGGAGACAGAGGTTGGCGTCCGGGTTCTCCAGCGCCAGTTTGGCCCCGCTGGGGAAGGTGACCTCTTTCACCTCGTAGCGGGCCGGGAAGTTGGTGTGGTCGTGGCAGGTGGTGCAGGCCAAGCCGTTGGACGGCTCCACGGCGATGGTGGCGTTGTTCTTCAGGAACATGGGGAGCCCTTCGGCCGTGTGGCACTTGACGCAGGCCGCCGGGACCTCGCCCTCGGCATCCCAGTGCCGCCAGGCCTCGGAGGAGCCGTCAAAGTGCCCGGCGTCCACCCGATGGGCCTTGCTCAGGTCCACCGGCTGGCTGAGGACGGTGTTCAGGTCCTCAATGGAGTCGTAGAGCAACTGGATGATGTATTTGCCGCCGTGGACGAAGGCACCGGGGTCCTTCATAGAGGTCTGATAGTTATAGGCGGCCCGCAACAGGCGCGGCGTCCAGGCGTTGTACTGGTTCTGCGGATTGGCCTCCTCCTGATCCACCTGGCCGTTCCCGTTGGCATCCACGAAGAAGTATGGGTATGCCGCGGGGTTATAGGCGATGGCAGTCTTGGAGACCTCTTTGGCATAGGCCTGGATAGCCTGGTAGAGCATTGCCTGGAGGCCCTGGATTTCGGAGGCGATGCCCTCTTTGACGTCGCCGTCGCCGTCATAGTCCTTCGTGGAGCCCTCCATGCGGACGTTCTTGAGGTCCTCAACGGTGGTGACGTTCGGATGGCACGTGGTGCAGGCTTCCACCCGGACCTGGAGGGAGTGGGGATCGTGGCATTCGACGCAGGTCTGGAATCCCTCCACGTGGGCGAAGCGGGCGTCGTAGGACTTGCCGGCGTACTGGTAGCCGCCCTTCGCCAGGGTGCCGAACTGGGTCGCCGCCGCGGCGTAGTAGTGGATGTTGATGAAGGACAGGTCGGCGCTGACCTCGTCATCCCCCACACCGACTTTGGCGATGGCGTCGTCCACGGCGACCGTGGAGGCCCGGCCCTGGTGGCACTGCATGCAGCGGGCCTCGTCGCCCAGGCCTTTCACCTCCGCGCCGGATGGGAAGACGACGGAGGTCAGGCGGGCTGCGGCCGGGTTATGGCAGGCCTCGCAGAAGATGACGGTGCCCACCGGGGCAGCCTTGTCCACTTTGCCGGCCTCGCTCCCGTCCGCACCCAGGAAGTCCAGAAAGCCTGGGGTGCTGTGGCATTTGGCGCACTCCACGGGGACTTCGCGCGGGTTGGCCTCGTTCCAGTGGGTGAAGGACTCCGAGGCCGCGTCGGCGTGGGCAGAGGCGGCCCAGACGTCCAGGTAGGGGCAGGCTGCCGCCTCGGCGGGAGAGGGGGGCGTCTCCTCCACGGGCGCGGGGGTCGGTGTGGGCGGCGCAGGGGTGGGAGTGGGAGACGGTTGGGCGCAGGACGCCAGCATCACCGCTGCCACCACCAGGAGGAGCGCCGTCAGGACGGTTGACCACTGACGGTTGAGAGATAGATGCATCGCAACCTCCTTTGGGAGAGATGGGTGGTTCTGGGGATTTTTCCCCAGAACATTATGGGGTAAATCACCTATAGTATACACCAGAAGGGGAAAAAATGCAAGGGGACAAAAGGGGGGCTGCGGGGGGGGGGGGGCGGGGGGGCCGGCCCCCCCCGCCGGCGGGGGGGGGCGGAGGACCC
>JBBIKR010000067.1:14947-18687 GCA_037445395.1 Thermoflexales bacterium | reverse complement strand
GGGTCCGGGTTTTGCGTTTTGGGTTTGGGGCCGGGGGGGGGGGGGGGGGGGTTGGGGGCCCCCCCCCCCCGGCCCCCGGCCGCTACGGCAAAGGCACCACAGCAAGGAAAGGAGCGAAATTATGCAAACCCGAAAACTGGGCTATACCGACCTGCACCTGACCACCGTCGGCCTGGGAACGTGGGCCATTGGCGGGGGCGGGTGGGCCTATGGCTGGGGCCCCCAGGACGACGCCGACTCCATCCGCACCATCCAGCGGGCCCTGGACCTGGGCATTAACTGGATAGACACCGCCGCCGTCTACGGTCTGGGCCATTCCGAGGAGATTGTCGGTAAGGCAATCCGCGGCCGGCGCGACCAGGTCATCATCGCCACCAAATGCGGCCTGGTCTGGGACGAGGGGAGCACCACTCCCTACGGGCGGCTCAAGGCCTGGAGCGTCCGCCGGGAGGTGGAGGCCAGTCTGCGCCGCCTGGGTGTGGACGTCATTGACCTCTACCAGATTCACTGGCCCAACCCCGATGAGGACATAGAAGAAGCCTGGGCGACGATTGCGGAACTGGTCCGGGAGGGGAAAATCCGCTACGCGGGCGTCTCCAACTTCAGCGTGGAGCAGATGAAGCGCATCCAGCCCATCCATCCCATCGCCTCTCTCCAGCCGCCGTACAACATGCTCCGGCGGGATATTGAGGCCGAAATTCTCCCCTTCTGCGCGGCCAACAACATCGGCGTCATCGTCTACAGCCCGATGGCATCAGGTGTGCTGACGGACAAATTCTCCCGCCAGTGGGTGGCTTCTATCCCGGAGGAGGACTGGCGCAGGAAATACAGCGGCCACCTGCAGGAGCCGGAACTGAGCGCCAACCTGGCGCTGGTGGAGGGCCTGAAGGCCATCGCGGCCCGCTACGGCCGGACGGTCTCCCAGTTGGCCATCGCCTGGACCCTGCGCCGCCCGGAGGTGACGGCGGCCATCGTCGGCGCGCGGCGGCCCGAGCAAATAGAGCAGACGGCCCCGGCGGCGGACTGGACCCTCCCGTCGGAGGTCCTGGCCGAGATAGACGACCTGCTGGCCCGCCGGGCCGAAGCGCTGAAAGCATGAGCAATGGGCCGGGCATCTGCCGATGCCCGGCCCTTTCTATCGGAGGTGCGCGATGTATCAGCGAATTCTGGTTCCACTGGAGCGAGAAGGCGGTCAGGAGGCCCACCTCAGGCATGCTGCCCAACTGGCCTCTGCCCTGAACGCCGAACTTCACCTGATCCACGTCATCCCTATTGTCTCCTCCGACGAGTACTTTTTCCAGCAGATTCAGGTTGAGGAAGGGTCTCGGGGCGCGCGGCGCAAAGCAGAGGCGGATAAATACTTCCGTCGTCTGGAAAAGCAGATGCAGGAGCGCGGCATCGCCGTAGAGACGGCCGTTCTCCTGAGCACCCGGCCGGAGGACGAGGAGATTCTGGAGTATGCGGCCCGGTCCCATTGTGACCTCATCGTCCTCCCCAACCTCCGCAAGTCGCTCCTGAGCCGCTGGCTGCAGGGCAACATTCCCGCCCGGGTGCAGCGTCGCTCAACGATTCCGGTCCTGTTTGTCAGTGAGGAGGTGGAGCAATGAGCCGTGAGCAGATTCTGGAGTTTCTGAACCACGACCTGCGGTCTGAACTGGCCGCGATAGAGATTTACACCGCCCACGCGCGGGCCCTGGCCGATGACCCGCTGAGCGAGGGCATCCGGGCCATCCTGGAGGTGGAGCAACGGCACGCCCGCGACCTGACCGACCGTATCCGGGCCCTGGGGGGCACTCCGGTGGCGCCGGGTGGCGTGGAGACGGTGACCGGACGGGCCGTCGGCGCGGCCACTGCCCAGGCGGACCCGGTGGAGATGTTGCGGCTGGAACTCTCCGAGGAGCAGCAGGCCATCCGGGACTACGCCACCCAGATCGCGGCCATTATGGACGACGATGAGACGGTGGAACTGCTCACCCAGAATATGGAAGACGAGATGCAGCATGCCCGCTGGCTCAAGGCGCAGATTCGCCGTCTGAGTCGGGTCGGGTGAGAGGGGGGGCTGTGAGCGAGCACATCGTTGTCCGTCAGAACCGCGATTTTGAGACCGAAATCCTGGCCCCGGACCCGCACCATCCGGACGACCCGCAGTTATACCCGGTGGAGCACATCTACCACCTGACCCCCTACGGGATGCTGCTGGCCGGCCTGGCGACCTGCACGGCCATCGTCCTGCACACCTACGCCCGGAATCACGGCGTGGACCTGCAGGAAGTGGAACTGCGCCTCTGGTACGAACGGGTGTTCGCGGAAGACTGCCGGGACTGTGAGGCGATAGACGAGTACCGGGAGCAGATTGTGGAGGACATCACTCTCAGGGGCAACCTGACCCCGCAGGAGCGGCAGAAGTTACTGCTGGTTTCCCGCCACTGTCCGGTGCACAAGATGCTCCATCAGGGCATAGAAGTTGCCTCCCGGCTGGCCGAACCGACGTAGCACCGTTGGTAGCGTAGGATTTATCCTGCATTGGGGCGGGCAGTAAAGCGGAACAGGATAAATCCCGTACCACAATTGGAGGTATGCCCCAATGGACGAAGTAACCCTTGAAGTGGGAGACCCGGCCCCAGATTTCACCCTGAAAGACCAGAACGACCAGGAAGTCACCCTCAGCGCCCTGCGGGGCAGGAAGGCTGTCCTCTCCTTCCACCCGCTGGCCTGGACCCGGGTCTGTGCGATTCAGATGCAGGACCTGGAGAAGCATCGGGAGGACATGGAACGGCTGGGGGCTGTGGCACTGGGGCTGAGTGTGGATGCCGTCCCCACCAAAAAGGCCTGGGCGGAATCCCTGGGCATTCAGGAGACCCGCCTGCTGGCCGATTTCTGGCCCCACGGCGGCGTCGCCCGGTCCTACGGCATTTTCCGGGAGAAGAACGGCTTCAGCGAGCGGGCGGTCTTCATCGTGGACGCCGAGGGCATCATCCGCTTCAAGAAAATCTACCCGATGCGGGAAGTGCCGGACATCGGGGAGATTCTGAAGGCGCTGGAGGAGGTGTGAGGTGGCCCGATACGGCCGCGAGACCCGACGGTCTCCGGAGCAGGTCCTGGAGCGGGCGCTGGCCTTCTTCGGCCCCGGCGGCCTGGGCCTGACGGTGGAGGAGCAGAACGAGTGCTGCCTTCGCCTGACGGGCGGCGGCGGGAATGTCCTGGTCCAGGTCGGCACGGCGGAGTCGGGCCGGACGTCCGTTATCGTGGAGACGCGCGAGTGGGATTACCAGGCCGCCCGGTTTCTGGAAACCCTGTGACCGGTGGAGGTGCCCATGGACGAACGCATTGCCGAATCTATCCGCCGTCATCTGGATTCGGAGGGGATGCTACCCTGTGCGGCCGCCTTTCGGGTCGCCGAGGAACTGGGGGTGGAGCCGCTGGCCGTGGGCCAGACGGCGGATGAAATCGGAGTCCGTCTGAACCGGTGTCAGTTGGGCCTTTTCGGCTACGGGCCGAAGGCGGAGGGCCGGCACAAGGTGGTCCGCCCTGCCGAAAAGGTGGAGCCAGGCATGGCCCAGGCGATTCACGACGGGTTGAGTGGAGGTCGCCTGCCCTGTCAGGTGGCCTGGGAGATTGCCGAGATGCTGGGCGTTCCCAAAATGGAGGTCTCAGCGGCGGCGGAAGCGCTGGGCATCCGCATCGTCCGCTGCCAGTTGGGGGCGTTTTAGGGAGCGTCACAGAATCGGGGGAAAAAGGGG
>JBBIKR010000067.1:11241-14937 GCA_037445395.1 Thermoflexales bacterium | reverse complement strand
CGCGCGGGGGCGCGCGGGCCACCCCCCCGCGCCCGGCGGCGTGGGGGGGTTTTTTTGGTCCCCTCCAACGAGCCGCCCCCGGGGCCCCCCCCCCCCCCCCCGATTCTGTGATCTACCGGCTGATCTGCCGGAGGGTCTGGCTCAGAATTTCGTCCTGTTCGGCCTGATGCCGTTGGCGGCTCTTGCCTGCGGGGGTGGGAACCGCTTTCCCCCGCCGCTGGGCCTCTTCCATCGCCCGACGGAAGGCCAGTTCTATCGGGCTGGGAAGGGGTTCCTCTCGCTCCTCGGGGGGCATCTCCGCCTCCGCCAGGGCCAGGTCTATGCGCTTCTTGCGCCGGTCCAGTTGCAGGATGCGCACATCAATTTCATCCCCCACGCGGTACATGTCCGGGCGGTTGAATTTCCCCATCTCCCTGGCGTGCAGCAGGCCCGGGCGTTCGGCCCCGATGTCCACGAACAACCCGTACCGTTCCACCCGCACGACCCGACCGGTGTGAGCCTGGCCTTCGGCCAGGTCTTTCCATTCCACATCGGGGGGCTTGACCAGCGTCAGCGCGACGCGGCCCTGGCGGGGGTCCACCTGCGTTACCCAGACGGTGACCTTCTGGCCCTCCCGGACCACGTCGGCGACCCGGCTGACCGGCTTGTCGCTCAGTTGGGAAATGTGGATTAAACCGTCCCGCTCCAGGCCGATGTCCACGAAGGCGCCGTAGAGTTCCACTTTGCGAACGACGCCTTCTAACTGCATTTTGGGACGAAGTTCGGCAATAGATGTGGGTCGGGCTTCGGTGTTCGTTGGTTCCATTCGCTTCCCCCATGCAAGGTATCGCCCGGTCTCCTGGACCGGGCGGGTTTATTATAATGCGGGGTGGGAGTTCTGTCAAGCCATCGCTTTTTCGTGTAGTCATCAGCGGGCTCCGGCAACCTCATCCCGCAGCCGCCCGTTCCCACCGTTCCAGTGCTTCCATCATCTCCCGATAGGCGCGCTGCGCCTCGGAGACGTCCACGGCCCGGAACCGGACGCGGCTTTCGCCCGGCACACACTGGGCCAGCAAGGGGAGGTCCGCCGTGATGACCGTCGCGATTTTCGGGTACCCGCCCGTTGTCTGGTGGTCGGCCATCATCACCAGTGGCTGGCCGTCCGGCGGGACCTGGACGGCCCCCGGCGGCACGCCGTCCGAGATGATCTCTGCCCCGAGGCTGGCGACCGGTGGACCTTTCAGCCGATACCCCATCCGGTCGGATGTGGGCAGGACCCCGTATTCTGCTCCGAAAAACCTCTCCAGGCCCTCGGGGGTGAAGTGGTCGTCCTGGGGACCGGGCACCGCGCGGACGGTGGGGCAATCGTCCCGGGCCGGGATGAGGTGGGGTGGGGCCCTTCGTCCGGCCCGTTCCGGCAGATGCCCGGAGACCGGCCCGATAGGGAGACGGTCGCCCGGGCGCAGCGCGCGCCCGCCCCATCCGCCGAAATGCCCCGGCAGGTAGGTGGACCGCGACCCCAGCACCGGCGGGACCTCTATCCCCCCGGCGACCGCCAGATAGGCCCGACACCCCCGGCGCCGTCCCCCGAAGGAGATGACCGACCCCCGGCGGACGAAGACGGACATCCCCATCGGCATCTCCCGACCGTCCACCTGAAAGGTCAGGTCGGCGCCGGTGACGGCAATCAGGCAGGGTGCGGTCGCGGCCAGCACGGGCCCCACCAGGGTGATTTCCAGCCCGGCCGCGCCGGGAGGATTGCCGACCAGGCCGTTGGCGACCCGCAGGGCGAGGAAGTCCATCGCTCCGGAGACGGGAATCCCATACCGTTCGTAGCCGGGCCGCCCCAGGTCCTGGACGGTCGTCAGCCATCCGCCGTCAAGGACTTCCAGCGCCATCGGCCCTCTGCCAGGCCGCGAATTCTTCGGCCGAAATGGGGATGAACCGCACCCGGTCCCCCGGCTGGAGCGGGGTAGGGGGCTGGCGACGAAGGTCCAGCATGGGCATCGGGGTCCGCCCGATCAGCCGCCACCCGCCGGGCGTGGATAGGCCGTAGATGCCGGTCTGGGGGCCGGCGATGCCCACCGACCCCGCGGGTACCGACGGGCGCGGGGTGGGGAGCCGGGGCGTCGCCAGCGCTTCCGGCAGTTCCCCCAGATAGACGAACCCCGGCGCGAACCCCAGCATGTAGACGGTGTACGTGCTCCCGGCGTGCAGGCGGATCACATCCGCTTCGGAGAGGCCGTTGTGGGCCGCCACGAAACCGATGTCCGGGCCGAATTCCCCGCCGTAGGCGACGGGGACTTCTACTTCCTTCGGCTCCGGCATCGGGACGTCCGCGCTCCGCTCCAGGGCGTCGGAGACCTGTCTCCGGGCTTCGTCCCAGGAGAGTTGTCGGGGGTCGTAGTAGACCAGGAGCGACCGGTAGGTGGGGACGGTCTCCCGCAGGCCGGGGAAGGGCTCCCGCTCCAGGGCGTGGGCCAGGGCCAGCACCCGGCGGTGGATTTCGGGGTCAATCCGGTCCCCGAACTCCACGGTCAACGCCGCATCTCCGACGGGTAGCAGGCGGGGGAATCTCATCGTGCCAGGAATTTCCCCATCGGCAGGACGTCCACGCCCGCGCGCTCCAGCCGCTGGCGGATGGCGCGGGCAATCTCCACCGCGCCGGGGGTATCGCCGTGGATGCAGAGGGTGTCCACGGCCAGCGGGATGCTCTCCCCGTTGCTGGCGGTGACCCGTCCTTCACGGACGATCTGGACGGCCTGTTCGGCGGCCATTCCCGGGTCGGTGAGGACGGCGCCGGGCAGGTGGCGGGGACGCAGGCTCCCGTCGGGGTCGTAGGCCCGGTCGGCGAAGCCTTCGCGCGCGGCGGGCAGGCCCACTTCGGCAGCGGCCTGGATGAGGGCCGAACCCGCCAGTCCCACCAGAATCAGGTGCGGCCCGGCCCGGGCGACGCCTCGGGCGACTGCCCGGGCAATTTCTATGTCGCGCGCGGCCATGTTGTAGAGCGCGCCGTGGGGCTTGACGTGGGTCAGTTCCGCCCCCGCCGAGCGCGCGAACGCCGCCAGCGCGCCGACCTGATAGAGGACGTAGTTCTCTATCTCCTCGGGCCGCAGGTGCATCGGGCGGCGACCGAAGCCCATCAGGTCCGGAAATCCCGGGTGGGCACCGATGCCCACGCCGTAGCGGAGGGCCAGCCGCACCGTCCGGTCCATCACCATCGGGTCCCCGGCGTGGTAGCCGCAGGCGATGTTGGCCGAAGTGATCAGCGGCATCAGTGCCTCGTCGGCCCCGAGGGCGTATGCCCCGAAACTTTCTCCCATATCGCAGTTCAGGTCTACGACCATAGCAGGGATATTGTAGTACCGGTTGCGGAGAGGGCAAGTCGCGGGGAAGATAGGGGGCTTTGCGGGCGGGCGCCGCCCGCCAAACCCTCTTCTATCCTCATCGGGCGAAACCGCCATCTACCGCCCGACGGTAAACTGTCGGGCTCAGCAGCGAAGCCCTGCGGGCTGTTTGTGAGGCCTCGTAGGACAACTGCGAGCAGTTGTCCTACTACTCCCGGCGAAAAGCGGTTGCCAAATCCATCCCTTGATGGTATCATATCAGGCGCTGGCAACTACCTGCCTCACCCCTCCCCCCGCCCGCTCCCCGCCGCCGGCCGGAGAGGGGCCGGGGAGCTAAGGGGGTTTGGGGGCGGCGCCGGCCCCCCCGCCC
>JBBIKR010000067.1:0-11231 GCA_037445395.1 Thermoflexales bacterium | reverse complement strand
ACCCCGGGCGGGCCCCCCACCCCCCCCCCCCCCCCCCCCCCCCCCCCCCCCCCCGCGGGGGCGGGGGGGGGGGGGGTTTTTTTTTGGGGGGGGGGGGGGGGGGCCCCCCCCCCCCCCCCCCAAACCCCCTCTTCTTCCCCCCTTCTCCCCCGTTTCGGGGGAGAAGGGGGGAAGGGAATGAGAGGGTCAAAATGGGTCCACTGGCCAGGGAGGGTAGGTGGTTACAGACACTGACAATACGGATATGGAGGGATAAGCGTCGTGAGAAACATTGCGGTGATCGGCGTCGGATACGTCGGACTGGTCACCGGGGCCTGCTTCGCAGACCTGGGCAACCGCGTGACCTGTATGGACATCAGCGAAGAGAAAATTGAGAAACTGAAGCAGGGCATTATGCCCTTCTATGAGCCGGGCCTGGAGGAACTGGTGGAGCGGAACGTCCGCGCCGGGCGCCTCTTCTTCACCACTTCCTACGCGGAGGCCATCCGGGACGCGGAGTTTGTCTTCATTGCCGTGGGGACGCCTGAGGGGGTGGACGGCGAGGCAGACCTGCGGTACGTGCGCGCGGCCGCTGAGGCCATCGCCGACGTGATGGACCACCCACTCATCATCGTCAACAAGTCCACTGTGCCCGTGGGGACCGGGGACTGGGTGGCCGATATTATCCGGGCCCGCCGGGGAGATTCGGTGAAGTTCTCCGTCGTCTCCTGCCCCGAGTTCCTGCGGGAGGGCTCCGCCATCAGCGACTTCATGAACCCGGCCCGGGTCGTCCTGGGCTCCCTGGACCGGGACGCGGCGGAGAAGGTGGCCCAACTCCACCTGCCGTTGCGGGCTCCGATTGTCATTACCGACCTGCGCACGGCGGAGATGATCAAGTACGCCTCTAACGCCTTCCTGGCGACCCGCATTTCCTTCATCAACGAGATTGCCGCTATCTGCGAAGCCGTCGGCGCGGATGTCAAAGAGGTCGCCAATGGCATGGGGTATGACCCCCGCATCGGGCGGATGTTCCTGGACGCGGGAGTGGGGTATGGCGGGTCCTGTTTCCCGAAGGATGTCAAGGCGCTGGCCCATATGGCCCTCAGCAACGGTTATCAGCCCCAGATGCTCCAGGCGGTGATGCGCATCAATGCCGATCAGCGGCGCCTGGTGGTGAAGAAACTCCGGGACGCGCTGGGTTCGCTGGACGGCGCCGTGGTGGGGCTGCTGGGCCTGGCCTTCAAACCCAACACCGACGATATGCGGGATGCTCCCTCCATAGACATCGCCCGCTATATCATCGCCGAGGGCGGGCAGGTGCGGGCCTACGACCCGGTGGCGATGGAAGTCGCCCGCCGTATTCTCCCTGAGGTGGAAATGGCCCCTGACCCCTATACCCTGGCCCAGGGTTGCGATGCCATTGTCATCGTCACCGATTGGAACGAGTTCAAGAACCTGGACCTGGAGCGGATTCGGGATCAAATGCGCCGCCCGGTACTGGTGGACGGGCGGAATATCTACGACCCCGCGTTCGTCCGCTCCCTGGGCTTCATCTATCGCGGCATCGGCCGGGGCTTCAACGGCGAAGGAGTCCAGAGATAAAGGCTATTTCCTCACCCCTCCCCCGGCGGCTACGCCGCCACCCCCTCCCCTCTCCTGAACGAAGTTCAGGAGAGGGGAGGGGGCAGGGGGTGGGGTGAGGCATCACACCGCCAGGATATGAACGCTCATTCCGTTCTCCCTCTGGACGAACTCTTCCGCGTCCCTTATGTGGACGAACTCTTTGACCCTTCACCCGATGGGGCGGAGGTCGCGTTTTCATGGAACCGCACCGTGCGGTGGGAGGTCTATCTTGTCCCGATGGACGGGGGCTTGCCACCCCGTCAGGTCACCGAAGGGCCGGGGGCCAAACACGCTCCCCGCTGGTCTCCCGACGGCCGCCGCCTGGCCTACGTCCTGGACCTGGACGGCAGCGAGCAGTACGACATCTGGCTCTACGACCGGGAGATGGCCCGTCTGTCAATCTGACCCCCGGAACGCCCGACCTCATCGCTCCCTCCTTCGCCTGGTCGCCCGATGGGCGCCACATCGCTTTCATCTCCAACCGCTCTGGCCGGATGGATACGTACGTCCTGCCGGTGGGGGGCGAACCACCCCGGCCTGTCCTGATGCTCCCGTACTCCGACCTGGCGGTGGCCTGGTCGCCGGACGGGCGACACCTGGCGGTGGTCTGCGTGACGCGCGGGCAGGATACGGGCATCTTCGTCGTTCCGGCAAAGGGTGGGGAGCCCCGACCCGTCGTCGGACCCACGGTTTCCTGAAGACGGAGAATTTGGTGGACGCCCGGCGGCGCCGGGTGGAGTTCCTGGCCCGGTTTCTGGAGTAGATTACCGCTGATATTTGTACACATCCACCCGGGTGAAGTGCGCCTCGTCGGCCCGGGTAAACGTTCTCTCCAGCCACCCCTGCACCAGATTCCGCTCATCCCACATCTCCACCTCTGAGGCGATCAGCCAGACCCCGGTGTGGTTTCCGGCGATCAGAGCCATCCAGCGACCGGCGGCCTCTTCGGATAGCCGGTATGCTCCCTCCGCGGTGCGGTGATTGGTGTAGAGGCCGTCGGCCCAGAGGTAATCGGTGGGGCCGAAGTAGTAGTCAAAGGTATAACGGATGTGGGGAATCTGGAAGAGGAGCAGGTCGCCGGGCCGGTAGCGGGATTCCACGTACGCGGCGGCGGCCCGAACGTCCGACTTAATGGGAACGGTGGCCTGGGCGTGCAGGTTCAGGGCGAAGATCAGGAGTATTACACCACAAAGACACAAAGACACAAAGAAATAAACTTTTTTAAATTCGTGTCTTTGCGTCTTTGTGGTTTTCCTGAGGACCATCCAGCCCTGTCCAATCAGCAGGTAGAAGGCCGGCGCGGCCCAGATGAGGTAGCGGTCGGTGAAAAGCGGCTGGCGCAGGGAGATGGCCCAGATGACCAGCAGGGGGGCCGTCGGCCAGAGGGCCAGGAAGAGCGCGGCCCGCCGGAGGACAGGGCGAGCAAGGCCCAGTGCCAGCCCCAGGGCGGCCAATCCCCCGCATGCCAGCGCGCCCCACGGCCAGCCCCGGCTCAGAATCCCCGTGCTCCAGCCGTTGAGCAGGATGAGCGCCATCTCACCCAGCGTGTGGTGCGGGAATCCCGTCTCCCGGCGGGCCAGGACGGCGGGCATCTGCCAGAGGGCCAGCGGCAGATAGGGGAGGGTCAGCAATGCCATCCCGACCAGCGCGCCGCGCCGGTGAGGTCGCCAGCGGGGCCATTCCACCAGTAACCACAGGATTTGCAGCGGGATGAGCAGCGCGCCCCAGATGTGGACGTAGAAAAGCAGGGTCGTCGCCACGACCTGGACAGCCCACCACATTCCCCCTTCATCCATCCCCCGCCGCAGGCCGTAGAGGGCCAGGAGGACCAGGGCCGGCACCAGGGTGTACATCTTGACTTCCTGCCCGTACCAGACCATATAGGGCGAAGCGGTCATCAGCGCGGCCGCGAAGGTGGCGGCGGTCCGGCCCAGCAGGCGGGTGCCCAGTGCGGCGGTGAGCGGCACGCAGAGGACACCGAAGAGGAGCGAGAAAAAGCGCAGGGCGTATTCGGTGTGTCCCGCCAGCGCGACCCACCCCCGGAGGAGGAAGTAGTAGAAGGGGCCGTTTTGCCGGATCATCGGTCCCAGCAACCCGACCACGCGTTGCCAGGGTGTCCCTGCCGTCCAGTCGGTGGGCAGCGGCGGTGGAGGACAGGCGCAGGGCGTCCGGAGGTCCCCGGCCCGTTCCGGCGCCAGCGCTTCCCCCAGCAGGTGGGGGAACTCGTGGGCGTAGCAGAGGGCGTCCACCTCATCCCGCCAGAGGGACTGGGCGGTGAGGGAACCGGCGCGCAGGCCGAAGGCCAGCAGGGTCAGCAGGATGAGCGTCCAGAAACGGCGCATAGGGAATGACCAATGACGGAATGACCAATGGCAGAATGACCAATGACCAGAATGACCAATGACAGAATGACCCGTGTACCAGTAACCAATCTACCAACCCACCAATCCCCCGACAATCTACCACAAAACGGCACGGGCGCAACCCGGAGAATCAGCCCCATGGTAAACCATCGCGCTGATTCAGCGAAGCCGGGTTTGTTTTTGAGCCCTGGAGGGGCTTTGCAGAATCAGCCCGAAGGGCAAAGGGGGGCGTAGGGGCAACCCTTGCGGTTGCCCCCTTGCGGTTGCTTAAGGGCAATGGCGGCATCGCCTGGCCACCAGTGGCGCCGACTGAAGTCGTCCTCTTTGGGCTTCCAGCCTCCGGTCGGCCTTCGCCGACCGGGAGCATGCGTCGGCGCAGGCCGACGCCGGGCGCGAAAGCGACCAGGGAGGCCGATTTCCAATCGGCGCTCCTGGCGGTGGACAGCCCGGCGCTCCGTTAAATTAGCGCCAATGGGGGGTTGGGGGAGGGGTGAGGTGATCCGGCCTTGCCAAAATCGGGTTTTGCGGTAGGATTACGGTATCCCAGGAGAACGGGAGAAGAGTATGCAGCAACCGGTTTTGTTGACGGCGGAAGGGATAGAGAACCTGCGCCGGGAACTGGAATATCTGGTCAACGTGCGGCGTCCGGAACTGGCCCGCATCCTGCGCCGGGCCATCCAGCAGGGCGACCTCTCCGAGAACGCCGACTACATCGCGGCCAAAGAGGAGCAGGCGTTCCTGGAGGGGCGCATCCAGCAGATTGAGACGATGTTGCGCAACGCTGTGCTCATTGAGGCCAACGGCCCCGTGGGCGTGGTGGACCTGGGCAGCCAGGTCACCGTTCTGGAGGAGGGGAGGGAGACGCCGGAGGTCTTCCGGATTGTCGGGCCGGCGGAGGCCGACCCGCTGAACGGGAAGGTATCGCACGAGTCCCCCCTGGGGCAGGCCCTGTTGGGCCGTCGGGCCGGGGATGTGGTGACGGTGGACGCCCCGGCCGGCCCTATCACCTTCCGGATACTGGAGGTGGCATAGTGGCTCCGGTCTATTCTCCTCACGTCTTCCGCCGCCGGATGTCGTTCCCGCACCCCCAGGCGGTGCGTGGGGAGGGCATCTACATCTGGGACGCCGACGGTCGCCGGTACATAGACGCGTCCGGCGGACCGGTGGCGGTGAACATCGGCCACGGTGTGGCGGAAGTGGCCCGGGCGATGGCCGACCAGGCCGCCGCCGTCGCCTACGTCCACGGCAGCATCCTCACGACCCCCGTTCTGGAGGCCTATAGCGACGCGTTAAGCCGACATGTCCCCCTGGACGACCCGCACTTCTACTATCTGACCAGCGGGTCGGAGGCGGTGGAGGGGGCGATCAAGTTCGCCCGTCAACTCCAGGTGGCGCGCGGAGAGCCGACGCGGGAGGTGGTCATCTCCCGCTGGGGGTCGTACCACGGCCTTTCTATGGGGGCGCTGGCCGTCTCCGGCAAGCCGTCCATGCGCAACCTCTTCGCGCCCCTCTTCCGGGACCAGCCCCACATCCCGCCCCCGTACTGCTACCGCTGCCCCTTCGGGGCGACGTACCCCACCTGCGACCTGGCCTGCGCGCGGGCGCTGGAGACGGAGATTCGCCGTCAGGGGCCGGGTTGGGTGGCCGCGTTCATCGCCGAACCGGTGAGCGGCGCCACCCTGGGGGCGGTCGTCCCGCCGGAGGGGTACTGGCCCCTCATCCGGGAAATCTGCGACCGCTACGGGGTGCTCCTCATCGCCGACGAGGTGATGACCGGGTTCGGCCGTACCGGGCGGTGGTTCGGGATGGAGCACTTCGGCGTCTGCCCGGACGGGATGACGATGGGGAAGGGGGCCACGGGCGGGTATTTCCCGTTCTCCGTCGTCGCTGTCCGGGGAGCAGATGTGGAGACGATCCGCCAGGCCCACGGCGACTTCAACCACGGCGGGACGTTTTCCCACCACGCCGTCGGCGCGGCGGCCGCGATGGCGACCCTCCGCTACTTGGAAGAGCGCGACCTGGTGACGGCCGCAGCGGTGCGGGGTGAGTATCTGGGCCGGAATTTGCGGGAGGTGCTGGCGGACCTGCCCTGTGTGGGGGACGTGCGCGGGATCGGGATGATGTGGGGGGTGGAGTTTGTGGCCGACCGGGAGACGAAGGAACCGTTCCCGCCGGAGAAAGGGTTTGCCCGCCGGGTGGGAGACCGGGCTTTTGAGCACGGGCTCATCATCTACCCGGGTTCGGGCGGTATAGACGGAGTTCTGGGCGACCACCTGATGGTTGCCCCGCCCTTCGTCATCACCGAAGAGGAGATAGACGAAGTGGTGGCCCTGTTGCGCCAGACCGTTCTGGAGGTCTGGAAGGAGGTCTGATGAAAGAAGTGGTGGTGGCAACGGATTCCGGGGCGAACCTGCCCCGAATCCTGACGGAACAGTTGGGCATAGAGGTCATCCCGCTCTGGGTGCAGATGGACGACCGGTCCTACCGGGACGGGGTGGACATCCAGCCGCTGGAATTCTTCCGGCGGCTGGCGGAACGGGTCTGGCGGGTCGGGACTTCCCAGCCGTCGCTGGGAGAGTTCCTGGAATTCTACCGGCGGCTTCAGGAGAAAGCCCGGTCCATCGTCTCCATTCACGTCACCAGCCGCTACAGCGGCATCTATCAGGCGGCACGCGCGGCGGCAGCGGAACTGGCACCGTATCCGATAGAGGTTGTGGATTCGGGGACCATCGCGATGGCCCAGGGATTCGTCGTCCTGGCGGCGGCTCGCGCCGCGGCGGCTGGGGCGTCGCTGGCGGAGGTCGTGGAACGGGCCCGCGCGGCGATCCCCAAAGTGGACCTCATCGCCGCCCTGGAGACCCTGGAATACGCCGTTCGGGGTGGACGGCTGGCCTGGGCGGCCCGGATGGTGGGCAACCTGCTCCAGGTCAAGCCCCTGGTGCGCGTCGCGAACAACGACGTGGGCCTTTTCGGACAGGCGCGCAGTCGGGCGAAGGCCGTCCGCCAACTGCTGGATACGCTAGCCCAGCGGGTCGGGGACGCCTCGGTCCACATCGCCATTCTGCACAGCGGCGCCGTGGAGGAGGCCCAGCGGCTGAAGGAAGAAATCCTGGCCCGATTCCGTTGCGTGGAGGTCTACGTGGAGCCGATTACGCCGGTTCTGGGCGTCCACGCCGGGCCAGGAGCGCTGGGTCTGGCCTACTACGTGGAGTAGCACTGTAGCCCGGGATTTATCCCATTCCACGCACCAGCACCCAGAACGCCAGTCCCATTCCCACCAGCCCGGCGCCGTCAAAGAGGATGAAGCGCAGGCCGGTGGACCAGAGCGCCGGATGACCGGGCGGCAGGGCGACCCACATCGCCGTCTCCCCGACCACGCCGATAGCCTGCTGGGCCAGGATAACGGCGAAGAGGGTCCGCTGGCGGTCCGGTCGGACCAGGACGGGCGGATAGGTGGCGTTCCACATCAGAAAGAGGATGCCCATCCCCCGCACCAGAATCTCCCCGGGCAAGCCGCTGACCTCAAAAGACGGCGCGTAGTCCCCGGGTCGGGCGATGAACGCCAGCGCGCACGTCACGTTGAAGAAAAAGGTGACGCCGACAACCAGTCGGACGAACCAGAGGACGGCCGTTTTCTGCATCACCACCTCGCTGGTGGATGATTGTACACCGGTTTCAATCTCATCGCAATGACGGTTGCCGAACGGGAAAAGCATCTGCGAATTGTGGCGGAAATTCTGCTGGTCCATCTGCCCAGAGTCCTGCACGACCAGGAACTGGCGAAGGACCTGCTCTCGGTGGTCGGGGTGACCCTGCGGGCGGCCTGGGAGGATGCCCTGAAATCGGCCGACGTCTGGGATCGGAAGCACTATCACGTCCGGGCCGACCAGTTGCGGGATGAGTGGACGTGGGCGCTGGCGGCGGCCAACACCGCCGAAGGGCTGGCCGAGCGGGACGTTCCGGTGACCCGGGAGCATCTGGACCGGCTGCGGAAGTTGATCCGGCCGACGCTGGAGGTGCCGGGCCGTCCGGTGATCCGCAACGTGGAGGCTTTCCGGGGCGCGGCGCGGGCCAACCGGGAGCGCCAGAGGCGGGAAGGGCGCAAAACCCCGCGCCGCTCGCTGGTTTGAGAGAAAAATCTCACACGAAGACACAAAGACACGAAGAATATTAAAAAATTCTTTGTGCCTTTGTGTCTTTGTGTGAGGTAAAACCCGTGTAGGGGAGGAGCCCGGATGACCGCGGAGTTGACCATCGCGCTGGGGCAAATGGACGTGCCACCGGGACAGCCGGAGCGGAATCTGCGGCGGGCGCGGGAACTGGCCGCGCAGGCCCGGGAGGCCGGCGCCGACCTGATGCTGCTGCCCGAACTCTGGCTGCATGGCTACGACCTGGAGCGAGCCGCCGAATGGGCGTCGCCGCTGGGGGAGGGGGGATTTGCCGAAATGGCCGCGCTGGCGCGGGAGTTCGGCCTCTACCTCTGCGGCTCGCTGCTGGAGCGGCACGAGGGTGGCGTCTCCAACACCGCCGTCCTCTACGCCCCCGAGGGGTCCCTCCTGGGGGCCTACCGCAAGGTCCACCTCTTCCGCCTGATGAACGAACCCCGCTACCTGGCCCCCGGCGACCGGGCGGTCCTCTGTTCTACCCCCTGGGGGCCGGTGGGACTGGTCATCTGCTACGACCTGCGTTTCCCCGAACTGACGCGCGCGCTGGCGGTGGCGGGAGCGCAGTTGATCCTGGTCCCGGCCCAGTGGCCGATCCGGCGGCTGGAGGCGTGGCTGTTGCTGACCCGCGCGCGGGCGGTGGAAAACGAACTCTTCGTCGCCGCCTGCAACCGCGCCGGTGTGGAGGGGGACGTCGTCTTCCCGGGCCGCTCCATGGTGGTGGACCCGTGGGGGCGGGCGCTGGTGGAGGGGGACGACCAGGAGCGGTTGCTGATCGCCCGCGCCGACCTGCGGGAAATCCAGAAGGCCCGCCGCTACCTCACCGTCTTTGAGGACCGTCGGCCGGAGGCCTACGGGCAGGTGCAGATGCCGTAACCGCCTATGGAGGAGAGGCTGCAGAAGATTCTGGCCCGTGCCGGGTTCGGTGCCCGGCGGGCCTGCGAGGACCTGATCCGGCAGGGGCGGGTGACCGTGAACGGTGAGATCGCCCGCCTGGGGCAGAAGGCGGACCCCCAGCGGGACCGGATTGCGGTGGACGGTCGGCCCATTCGCCTGCCGCGCAGGTACACCTACATCGCCCTGCACAAGCCCCCGGGCGTCCTCTCCGACGAAGGGGACGGTTCCGGTCGTCGTCCCACTGTCCTGGACCTGGTAAAGCACCCGGCGCGGTTATTTCCGGTGGGACGGCTGGACCTGCGCAGTGAGGGGCTGGTTCTCCTGACCGACGACGGCGACCTGGCCCTGCGGCTCACCCATCCCCGGTTCGGTCACGAGAAGGAGTACCACGTCCTGGTGGAGGGCCGTCCCGCGGGGGAGACGCTGGAAAGGTGGCGCCGGGGGGTGGAACTGGACGGGGAGATGACGGCCGCGGCGGAGGTGACCGTCCTGCGGACGGAGAAGGAGGGGACGAAGGAGCGGACCTGGCTGCGGGTGGTCCTGCGGGAGGGACGAAAACGGCAGATTCGGCGGACGGCCGCTCTCCTGGGCCACCCGGTTGTTCGCCTGATCCGGGTCCGCATCGGCCCTGTGCGTCTGGGCGACCTGCCGCCGGGGAAGTGGCGTCCCCTCACCCGGGCGGAGGTGAAGGCGTTAAAGAGCGAATAAACTCACTACCGGTACGCTGAGCACCGGAGATTTCATCAGTGTAGACCTCTGCGTCCTCTGCGTCTCTGCGGTTAACAAAATGGAACAGTAACGGAACTCACATGCTCCCATTTACCATCGCCATAGACGGCCCCGTGGCATCGGGGAAAAGCACGATTGGTCATCTACTGGCCCGGAGGCTGGGCTACCTGTATCTGGACACCGGCGCGATGTACCGCGCTGTGACCTGGGTCGCCCTTTCCCGCGGCGTCCCGGTGGAGGATGAGGCCGCCGTCACCGCGCTGGCCGAAGCCCTTCATATAGATGTGGTCCCGCCCACCGCCGACGACGGGCGCCAGTACACCGTCCTGGCCGACGGGGAAGACGTCACCTGGGAGGTCCGGCGGCCGGAGGTGGACGCCAGCGTCTCCATCGTCTCCGCCTATCCGGGGGTGCGGCGGGCCATGGTCGCCCACCAGCGGCGCATCGCCGCAGCCGGCCGGGTCGTCATGGTCGGGCGGGACATCGGCTCGGTGGTCCTGCCCGACGCGGACCTGAAACTCTACCTGGACGCGTCGCCCCAGGAGCGGGCGCGGCGGCGCTGGCTGGAACGGCAGGCCCGGGGGGAATCGGTCACCTACGAGGAAGTACTGGCGATGATGCTCCGCCGGGACGAGATAGACAGCCACCGGGCCGTCTCCCCTCTTCGCGTTCCCGACGGCGCGGTGGTCATAGACACCACTGGCCTGACTGTGGAGGAGGTCCTGGCCCGCGTCCTCCAGTTCGTGGAGACCGCCGACCCGTAGATGCTTCTCGTTTCGCTATGCGTGTGGTCACCGGAAGAGCCAAAGGTCGCAAACTGAAATCGGTGCCGGGGGGAGGAACCCGCCCCATCACCGACCGGGCCAAGTCCGCCCTCTTCAGCATTCTGGGGGACGGCGTGGTGGGGGCCCGGTTTCTGGACCTTTTCGCCGGGACCGGGCAGGTGGGGATTGAAGCGCTGAGCCGGGGGGCGGCGGAGGCGGTTTTTGTGGAGCGGAGTCCGGCGGCCCTGCGCACCATCCGGGAGAATCTGGCGCTGACCGGACTGGCAGGCCAGGCGCGCGTCGTCCGCGCCGATGTGTTCACCTTCCTGCGCGGGGAGCCCGAGCCGTTTGACTACATCTACATTGCCCCGCCCCAGTATCAGGGCCTCTGGGCGGCAACCCTCCAGGCCGTAGATGCCGCTCCGGGTTGGCTGGCGGCCGACGGTCGGGCCATCGCACAGATTCACCCCCGGGAGTACCAGGACCTGCTCCTGCGCCATCTGGTTCTGGTGGACCAGCGCCGGTACGGGAGCGTGATGCTCTGCTTCTACGCGATGGAGGCCTGAGAAAACGGAAACGCGCCAGGCGCTCCTGGAGGTGTCTGGCACGTCCTTGCGACGAAGGGTTTTGCGGCCCCCCAAAACCCCCCCCAAAAAATAAAAAAACAACAAAACCAAAAAACTAATTATATTACAACTTTTTTACAACAAACC
>JBBIKR010000066.1:17404-18699 GCA_037445395.1 Thermoflexales bacterium | reverse complement strand
TGGTAGAAAGAGTCTCATATAGTATACCCTATTGCACCAAGTTTGAACATGAGCCTCCATCTTTTACATCCGGAGGACCGGCTTAATCACGCGGCCGGTTTCCATATCATGGACGGCCCGATTGATTTCCTCAAAGGGGTAGTACGTAATCAGTCGGTCAAAGGGAAAGCGCCCCTGACGGTACAGTTCCACCAGTCTGGGGATGAAGAGGTCCGGGATGGCATCGCCCCCGAGGATTCCCCGGACCGCCCGACCGTTCATCAGCAGGTCCATATCCAGCGCCACCTCCGTGCCCGGCGGGACCACACCGATCAGTCCGCAGACCCCCAGGCGAGGAAGGGAGTCTACTGCCTGCCGCAGGACTTTTGGATTGCCCACGCACTCCAGCGTGAACTGGGCCCCGCCGCCGGTAATCTCCCGGATGGCCTCCACGGGATTCTCTGCGGCCGCGTTGACCGTGTGCGTCGCGCCCAACTCCCGGGCCATCGCCAGACGCTCCGGGTTGACGTCCACCGCGATGATGGTCGTGCATCCGCAGACCACCGCCGCGAGGATGGCGCTCATCCCCACCGTGCCCGCTCCGAAGACGGCGATGGAATCCCCCGGGCCGGCCCGCAACGAATTGATCACCGCCCCCGCGCCCGTGATGACGCCGCAACCCATCGGCGCCAGAACTTCCAGGGGGACATCCTCGGGCACCTTGACCACATTCCGCTCACTGGCCAGCGCAAAATTGGCGAAAGAGGACTGACAGAAGAAGGAGCCATGGACGGCCTGACCGTCTTTGTGGAAGGTCACGCTACCATCGGGTCGGGCACCGTGGAAGTTGTGCAGGAAGAAGTTCAGGCAGTAGAGGACCTTACCGGCCTTGCATGCGGAGCATGTCCCGCAATAATCCCAACTCAACACCACATGGTCACCCGGTTTCACTTTGGTGACCCGCGCCCCGACCTTCTCCACGATGCCGGCCCCTTCGTGCCCGAAGACGCTCGGCGGCTCCGGGATGGGCAGGTGTCCGGCCCGGGCGCCCAGGTCGGTGTGGCAGATACCCGAAGCGACGACGCGGACCAGCACCTCGTCGTCCCGGGGCTCATCCAGTTCCAGTTCCTCAATCTGGAAATCCCCCCCGGTCTCAAAGATGACGGCCGCTTTGACCTTCATGTTTCCCTCCCGGTTTGAAGAACGGCTTTTGCGGCCGCGGCCTTTGGCCGCGGCCGCAAAAGCCCGGCCCTTCCACCCCAAGGGGGTAAATGAAGGGCAATGACGGTACGGCGTGCAAGGGCGACCACAAGGGT
>JBBIKR010000066.1:3249-17304 GCA_037445395.1 Thermoflexales bacterium | reverse complement strand
CAAGGGTTGCCCCTACAACCCACGATCATTGTAGGGGCAGGGCTTGCCCCTGCCCCAGGTGGACCATCCGGCAAGAGGGCATACATCGGCGAAGGCCGAAGCCCGGCGCTGACGTTAGCGCTGATGCCCTTCCACCCCCGGGCTGGCGAGGCCACAGGCCCCTACCCGGTGACTCCGGAGGCCCGTTGTCCGCCGGAATCGGTTGCCCAACCAGCCTGACAGGCTCCCCTTCCCGGGAGCCTGTCAGGCTGGCAGGTTCAGTATACGCCGTACTCTTTGGCCGCCTCCACCATCGCCTTCACGTTCTCCGGTTTCGCCTCGTCAAAGAACGACCCGTTGCTGATGATGAGGCCGCCATCCTTCCCGGCCACCTCTATGAGCCGCTTGACGTAGGCCCACACTTCCTCCGGCGTCCCCAGGTTCAGCAGGGAGGACGGCACGTTGCCGAGGAGGCAGGCGTTCTGACCGAGGGTCCGCTTGGCATCCGCCATATCGGTCAGGTCAATCATCCACACCGTCTTGCCCCGAGGCAGGTCCTTCACCACTTCCAGGCGGGAACTGTAGCCACCCTCGGCAGCAGGCAGGGGGATGCAGCCTCCCTCAATCAGGCCCAGGATGACCTCCTTCAGAGTCGGCCAGTAGAACTTCCTGAACTGCTCATCGGAGAGGAAGCCATCGGCACCCTTGTGGAGCGGGATGAAGATGAGCGGGTTGCCGGTCGCCTGGGCCGAGTTGACCCCCATCTGGATCATCAGCGGCGTGAGGACTTCCATCGCTTTCAGGAGTTTCTCGGGGCGCCGGTAAATATCCAGCATAATTCCCCGGGTGCCTCGCAGGGTGTCGCCGATGACATCAAACGGGGCTTTGGTGAATCCGCCCAGGAGTGTCGGGTACCCGAGGGTGGCCAACTCCACATCCACGCCACCGATGGGCGCCACCCACTTCAGGGCTTCGGCACCGGCCTCAAAGAGGGCCTGGAACGTCGCCTGAACCGGGGGCAGGCCGAAGGGGATGAAGTTGAGGGCAAGACCGTACATCTCCAGGATGCCGGGGAAGAAGGGGAGCATCTGGAAACCGCTCAGCGCGCCGAACACCCGGGGCAGGTAGACATGGATGAAGTAGCCCGTGGGGTCCTGGATCAGGGCATCGTACTCCTCCGGCTTCATATACTCGCCCTCGTTGCACTGGTAACTGTGCTCCGGGGCAACCCCATGGCCCGGCCAGGAGTACAACCTGTAGTCCAGAATCTCAAAGAACCTTGCCGGACCGGGGGCATATGCGCCCCACTGCAGGTCCGGGTCAAAGTCCAGGATGAACTTCTTGAAGGCCGCGGCGCACTTCTCGTAGTCGGACATGGCCTCCTGGACCGTCATCCCGGCGTACTTCCAGGGGAACATGCTGGGGAAAATGGTCACCGGGACCCGGTCGGGCAACTTCTCCATCTCAATCGCGGCTCTGACCCGGAGAATTCTCTCTTTATACTTCTTCTCAGCCTCCGGGCTCTGGAAGGGGAGAGGATTCCCCTGGGGGTCTTTCGGCGAGAGTTTTCCCTGCCAGAATGCTTCTCGTTTTTCGTCAGGTGACAACTGGGGGCTCATCTCGCTACCTCCATTGCTTGCTCTCTGGGGTGGTGATTAAGCGCCGACCCATTTCCTGGCCAGAGACACACCGGCCACGGCATCCCTCCCGTAGGCATCTGCGCCGGTGTAGGCCCGCACATGCTCGTCCACCGAGCCGCCGCCGATCATCACTTTCACCTTGTCCCGCAGCCCGGCCGCCTCCAGCGCCTGGATGGTCTCCTTCATGGCATCAAAGGCCAGGGTCAGGAAACCACTCAGGCCCACCACCTGAGGCTGGAAGTCCCGCACAGCCTCCACAAACTTCTGCGGAGGGACATCCACGCCCAGGTCCAGGACCTCAAAGCCATTGGCATCCAGCATGAACGTCACGATGTTCTTGCCAATGTCGTGGATGTCTCCCTTAACGGTGCCGATGAGGACTCGCCCGAGCCGCTTGACCTCCGGGGATTCGGCCAGTTTGGGCTTCAGGATTTCAGCAATCTGGCCCATGATCTCACCGGCCATCATCAACTCCGGGAGAAAGTAGATGCCCTTCTCGTATCGCTGTCCGATGATGTCCATAGCCTGCCGTGCCGCGTCCAGAATGGCCATGGGCTTGACGCCTTTGTCCAGCATATCTCGGACCAACTGAATAGTTTCTTCTTCCTTCATCTCGGCAATGGCATTGACCAGTTCTTCTGACATTTTACCCTCCTGCTGAAATAGAAAGATGGGGCCGTAGCGAAGGTTTCTCTAACGAAGGTTTCTGCTGATGGTGAGGAGACATCTCAGAGCCCAGGCACCTCCTGTCACGGTAATATGACTGCCTCCAATTGAAAGGGGGTTCCCCCTTCAGAAACAAAGGGGAACTGCCGGGGGCTTCCGCGGAGGCTGAAGCCATGTGATAGCAGGTTCGTCCGAAAACACAGCCTCCATCATTTGCCACGGCACGGGCGAACATCAGGATGCCGCCACCGCAGCGTGGTCACCTTGCCACAATTATACACTGATATAGGGAATTTGTCAAGATGGATACCCCCTTGACCTGCACAGTCATTCGCCCCCTGTGGGCAAGAAAAGGGTATGGGGATATAAATTTGTGGAGCGGCTTCGCCGCTCCCCACAAATGTATATCTCTCTTCCTGCACGGAGGCCGCGCTCCCCGCAAGGGATTTGCGGTGCCGGCTTCTCATTTGACATTTTCCTGAATTGCAGTAATATGAGAGTATCTATAACATCCCCTGACAGGATTCCAGTATGGCCAGGAATCGCCGCCCAGAAGAGACCGTTGTCCTGATCACCGGTGCCTCCTCAGGTATCGGCAAAGCGTGTGCAGAACACCTGGCCCAGCGCGGTTACCGGGTCTTCGGCACCAGCCGCCGTGCTCCCTTCCCTCCCACCCCACCCCTCCCCGGGCAGCCCGTTCTGCTGCAGATGGACGTCACACAGGATGAATCCGTCCGGCAAGCCGTAGATTTCATCGTCCGGGAAACCGGTCGGCTGGATGTGGTCGTCAACAACGCCGGTTTCGGTATCGCGGGCGCGGTAGAGGACACCTCCATTGAAGAAGCGAAATCCCAACTGGAGACGAATTTCTTCGGCGTTCTGCGCGTCTGCCGGGCCGCGTTGCCGGTGATGCGGGCCCAGGGAGAAGGACTCATCGTCAACATCAGTTCCCTGGGCGGGGTCATTGCCCTGCCCTTCCAGGCCCTGTACAGTGCGTCCAAGTTCGCGGTAGAGGGACTGACGGAGGCACTGCGGCTGGAAGTGCGTCCCTTCGGCATCCATGTGACCCGCATTGAGCCCGGGGATATGCGCACCGGCTTCACCGATCAGCGAGTGCGGGTGGCGGCCTGGACCCAGAAGTCGGCCTATGGGCCTTATGCGGAGCGGGTTCTGCAGGTGGTGGAGCACGATGAGCGAAGCGGAGGGTCACCTGAAGCGGTCGCGGTCCTCCTGGAGCGAATTATCCGTTCCCCCAGCCCCGCGCCCCGCTACCGGGTGGGACCGGCGTTCCAGCGCCTGGCGGCCGTTCTGAAGGGCATCCTGCCGGCCCGGCTCTTTGAGTGGGCGCTGGCAAAGTATTACCGTATCCCGTAGTCGGCGAGCAAAGGGAGATTGATGAACGTACTGAACCGCATTCTGGTCGTCATCGGGTTGCTGATCGCGCTGCCTCTGGGGATGGCACTGTGCATCGTCCCGATACCAATCCTGGGAGCCATCGGGCAGGGATTGGACAGTCTGGTCTCATGGCTGGACACCACACCCGGACTGATGCGGATTCTCCTGGGCATCCTCTTCGCCCTGGCCTGGATGGTCATCTGCCTCCTGCTCCTGATTCTGGAACTGCGCCGTCCCCCGCGCCGGATGGTGCGGGTGGAACGGGTGGACGGTGGGGTCGTGGAGGTCAACCTGAAGACCATCACGGACCACATCGCCTACGAACTGGAACAACTGCCCGGCGTGCTGCGCGCCCGTTCCCGGGCCTCGGTCCGGCGCAACGCTGTAGCCGTGGAGGTGGAGGTGGACACCGCCGGAGACATGGCCGTACCGGCTCAGGCTTCACAAATTGTGGATGTGGTCCGACATGTGGTGGAAGAGAAGGTCGGCGTCCGGCTGGCGCAACCTCCCCAGGTCCGTATGCACGCCGCTCCCGCCCCAGCCATGATCCGGCGACCAGTGGAAGGACCTCCATCCGGCAACAGCCTGTAGCCATTATCCACCACCGCTATGACCGAAGCACAACGTCTGGCCGTACTGGTGGAGTCCCTGCTGTTCGTGGCCGACGAGCCGGTATCGGTTGGGCAATTGGCCGGGGTGCTGGAATCCACCCCTGAGCAGATAGAGGAGGCATTGGGGGAACTGGAGGCGACGCTCCAGGAACGCGGCCTCCGCCTGCAGCGGATGGGAGACCGGCTGCAGTTGGCGACCGCGCCGGAGGCGGCCCCGTACGTAGAGCGTTTTCTGGGATTGGGTGAGCGACGCCGTCTCTCCCAGGCCGCCCTGGAGACACTGGCCATCATCGCCTACCGGCCTCCCATCTCCCGCCCAGAGATTGAGGCCATCCGGGGAGTGAACTGCGATAGTGCCCTGCGCACCCTGCTGGCATCAGGTTTGATAGAGGAAGTGGGGCGAGCCCCGGCGCCAGGGCGTCCTTTTCTCTACGCTCCTACCTTCGCCTTCCTGCAACACTTCGGCCTGCAGCGCCCGGAGGACCTGCCGCCACTGGAAAACGAATCCATCCATCAGAACTCAACCCATCATCCATAGCGAAAGGAGTCCCATGGCAAGTATAGAACAAATCTCTGGAATCGGCCCGGTCTACGGCGAGAAACTGCGCTCAATGGGCATCCAGACCACAGAAGCGCTGCTGCGCGCCGGCGCTACTCCGGAAGGGCGCCAGGAACTGGCCGGGAAAATCGGCGTGAGCGCGGATACCATCCTCAAGTGGGTCAACCGCGCCGACCTGATGCGGATCGTCGGTATCGGCGAACAGTACAGCGACCTCCTGGAAGCCGCAGGGGTGGACACGGTGCTGGAACTGGCCCGACGCAACCCGGAGAACCTCCATCAGAAACTGGCGGAGATCAACGCGGAAAAGCGCCTGGTCCGCCGGTTGCCCAACCAGGATATGGTCGCCAACTGGATAGAACAGGCGAAAGGCCTGGAACGCGCGATCTCCTACTGACCTGGTACACTGGTGCAACTGGTAAACTGGTACACTGGTAACTGGTACACTGGTAACTGGTAAACTGGTGCAAATGGAAGACGTCTACCGCCAACTGGCCCGTCGTCTGGATTCGGTCCCGAACGGCTTTCCGGCGACCGAAAGCGGTGTGGAACTCCGGCTCCTGGCGAAACTCTTCACCCCCCAGGAAGCGGCGCTGGCCGCCGGGATGCATCTGCTCTACGAAACGGCGGAGGCCATCGCCGCGCGCGCCGGAATGGAGCCCCAGGAGGCATACCGGACGCTGAAGGACATGGCGCGCAAAGGGCTAATCCGCGCTCGTCGGGGCGAGCGCGGACTGGTCTTCGCGCTACTGCCCTTCGTGGTCGGCATCTACGAGGAACAACTGCGCCGAATGGATGCCGAACTGGCCGCGCTGACGGAGGAGTACTTCCGGGAGATCGGCGGCCGGACCATTCTGGACGCAGCGCCGCCCATCCACCGGGTCATCCCTGTCCAGGAGGCCATCCCGACGGACCTGGAGGTATTCCCCTACGAGCGCGCCGCGGCCATTGTGGAGAGCGCCCGGTCGTGGGGTGTGCGGGATTGCATCTGCCGCACCCAGCAGCGTCTGATCGGCAAGGGGTGCGACGCCCCCCTGGAGGTCTGCCTGATTCTGGCACCGGTGGAGGGCGCCTTTGACCACGACGAACTGACCCGGCCCATCACGAAAGAGGAGGCGTTGCAGGTCCTGCGGACTGCGGAGGAAGCCGGCCTGGTCCACACCACGGGCAACTTCCGCGACCGGCACTACTACATCTGCAACTGCTGCCCCTGCTGCTGCGCCGTCCTGCGCGGGCTGACGGAGTTCGCCGTCCCCACGGCGGTGGCCCGCTCCGGCTTCCGCTCCGCCGTGGACCCTGAGGTCTGCCTGGGGTGCGAGGCATGCGTGGACCGCTGTCCCTTCGGCGCCCTCTCGGTGCCGGAGGACGTGGCGGTGGTGGATCGCGCCCGCTGTCTGGGGTGCGGCGTCTGCACACTGGCATGCCCGGCGGGCGCGATTCGCCTGGAACGCCTCCCCTCCGAGGAGGTCCCCCTCCCTCCGGCTAACATCCGGGAGTGGATGCTCCTGCGGGCCCAGGCGCGCGGGCTGAGGATAGAAGACGTCCTGTAGGATTGGGCCGTCCGCTACCGGCACGGACAAACATCGTCTACAGCCAGTTCCTGTCCGCCGACAGCGAACGAAATCCAGCCCTTGTCCTGGAAGTTGAACTGCGCGAACTCCCCGTGCAGCGTCAGAGTGCCCTCGTTTTGTCTCCCGGGGTCGTAGTTGACAGAGACAGTGACCCCGCCCAGGTTGGCATTCCGGCTTGTATTTCAGCGCCTCGGTGGTGAATCCCCTCCTTTCAGGCCTCCGGAGATGGATTATACCCCTTCATCTTCCCGGCTGGTCGGCGCTTCCGGGCCTTCTGCATACTGGCGCAGGAGAGTGACCGTTTGCCAAACCGGCGCTTTCTGGTAGTATAAGGGGCACGGATATACACCCGTTTCCGTCCGTCCTTCATCCCCACTCCCGGAGTCGGAGGATGTCACTCAAAGCGCTGATAGAGGCCATGCGTCCCAAACAGTGGGCGAAGAACATCTTCATCTTCGCCCCGCTGGTTTTTGACCAGAAACTCTTCCATCCGTTCTATCTGGCCCGGACGGTCGCCGGGTTCGTTCTGCTGTGCCTGATTTCCGGCGCCGTCTACCTGATGAACGACCTGGTGGATGTGGAGAAGGACCGCCAGCACCCGCGCAAGCGCAACCGCCCCATCGCGTCCGGGCGGCTCTCCCCCCGCCTGGCGCTATCTATGGCGATCCTCATCCCTCTGGCCGGCCTGCCCCTGGGGTTTCTGCTGGACCCGCTCTTCGGCGGCATTCTCCTGGGCTACCTGATCCTGCAGATTGCCTACTCGTTCGTCTTGAAAAACACCGTCATCATTGACGCGCTGGCCGTCGCGGCGGGGTTTGTCCTGCGGGTCGCCGCTGGCATCCCGCTGGTGGAAGCGGAGCGGTTCTCGCCCTGGATTTACACCTGCATGGGACTGCTGGCCCTCTTCATCAGTTTCAGCAAACGCCGCCACGAACTGACCCTCCTGGGGGAGAACGCGGATAACCATCGGGAGAGCCTGGGGGAATACAGCGTGCTCCTTCTGGACCAGTTCATCCTGATCGTCACCGCGGCAACACTGGTGGCCTACACCCTCTACACTTTCTCCGCGCCCAACCTTCCCCCGAATCACACGATGGTGCTGACGGTCCCGTTCGTCCTCTACGCCATCTTCCGGTATATGTACCTGGTCTACGTGAAGGGACTGGGGGGTGAGCCCGAAGAAATCGTCCTCCGGGACCGACCGCTGCAGGTCGGGGTACTGCTATGGGGACTGGCCGTCATCCTGATTATGTATCTGGGGTAAAAGAGGCCGCTATCCGGGCCTCGGCCTCGGGCAAGGTGATCCTGCTGGGGGAACACGCGGTGGTGTACGGGCGGCCCGCCATCGCCGTCCCCCTGAGCGGGCTGCGCGCGACGGCCATCCTCACCCCCCATCCTGGCCCCCTCCACATCCAGGCCCCGGCGGTGGGGCTGGATGCTCCTCTCTCCGACCTTCCCGCCGACCACCCGCTGGCGCGCATCGTCCATCTGACGACGGAGCACATCCGTCGGCCCCTGCCGGACGCTCTCCTGCGAATAGAGTCGGATATTCCCGTCGCCTCGGGGCTGGGGTCGGGGGCGGCGGTCTCCACCGCCGTCGTCCGCGCGCTGGCGGCCTGGTACGACGTCCCGCTGGACCCGCCGACCGTCTCCGCGCTGGTGTACGAGGTGGAGCGCATCTACCACGGCACTCCCAGCGGGATAGATAACACCGTCATCGCCCACGAGCGGCCCGTCTACTTTATCCGGGGACGGCCGCCGGAACCCCTGCCGGTTGGGGGAGTGTTGCACCTGCTGGTCGCCGATAGCGGCGTCCCCAGCCAGACCCGCGAGGTAGTAGGGGACGTCCGGCGGCGCCGGGAGGCGGAACCGGACCGCTACGAAGCGCTTTTTGACCGGGTCGCCGCAGAGGTGGAAGAGGCCCGTCAGGCCATCGCCCGGGGGGACGCGCGGGCACTGGGGGAGCGAATGGACGCCAACCACGAACTCCTGCGGGAAATCGGGGTCTCGGCGCCCGTCCTGGACCGTCTGGTAGAGGTTGCCCGACGGGCCGGCGCGCTGGGGGCCAAACTCTCCGGCGCCGGCCGGGGCGGCAACGTGGTCGCGCTGGTGGAGCCCTATACGGTGGGCCGCGTGGAAGCCGCGCTGCGGGCGGCAGGGGCCGCCCGGGTGTGGCGCACTGACCTCACCCCACCCCCCTTCCCTCTCCTGAACTTCGCCCAGGAGAGGGGAGGGGGTGACAGCGCAGCCGCCGGGGGAGGGGTGAGGAAAGATGAGACATGCCAGAACGGGTTTTCCTGAAACTGGGTGGGTCGCTGATTACCGATAAGTCCCGGCCCTACACGCCCCGACCGGAGGTCATCCGGCGGCTGGCGGAAGAGGTCCGGGAGGCACTGGAAGCGCGGCCGGACCTGGAGTTGGTCATCGGCCACGGCTCCGGTTCGTTCGGCCACACCGCCGCCGCGCCGTACGGCACCCGGCAGGGGGTCCGTACCCCCCGGGAGTGGCGGGGATACGCGGAGGTCGCCGCAGCTGCTGCCCGCCTGAACCGCCTGGTCACCGACATTTTCCTGGAAGCCAGGATGCCCGTGCTCAGCCTGCAACCTTCTGCCTCGGCCCGCTGCCGGGACGGCGAACTGGTCTATCTGGAGACCGCGCCGATTCGGGACGCGCTGGCCCATGGACTGGTGCCCCTCATCTACGGCGACGTGGCCTTAGACGACGTGCGCGGGGGCACCATCGTCTCCACGGAAGACCTCTTCGTCTACCTGACCCCCGTTCTGGCCCCGCAGCGGATTCTCCTGGTCACCCGGGTGGCGGGCGTGCTGGACGACCGGGGGGAAGTCATCCCGGCCATCTCCCCGGCGGACCTCCCCGCGCTGCGACCCGTGCTCCGGGGGGCGCGCGGGGTGGATGTGACCGGGGGAATGGCAGATAAAGTAGAGCGAATGGCCGCGCTGGTGGAACGGCATCCCGGTCTGATCGCGCACATCTTCTCCGGAGAAACTCCCGGGACGGTTGCCTCTGTGCTCCTCAATCCGGCGGCGACCCCAGGCACCCGTATCCGCCGGTAGCATCCACCGGAACACTTCCCACTTGCCATCCCCTTCCCTCCCGGTTATAATGCAGGAAGCATCCTGCATTCTCACCCTGGTTAACGGAAATGCCGGTCGCGCTGATCCCGATGCTGGAATTCCTTCACGGCCTGGCCTTCTTCGTGCTGGGCCTCTTCATCCTTTTCGCCATCCCCCGCATCGGGCGCACGGACATCGCCTGGCCCCTGCCCCTGCTGGCCCTCTTCGCCTTCGGCGAGGCCCTAACTGCCTGGGACCCGGTGCTGGCCGCCGCGTTCGGCTTCCCCGCCCGCGCGATGGGCCTGCCATCCCTCCTGCCCCCCTGGCTCCGGGTGGCCCTCCTGGGCACGAGTTACTGGGCCCTGCTCACGGTGGGCCTCTCCCTCTCCGCTCCCGCAGGCCGCTGGTTTCCGCTGACCCTGCCGCTGGTCATCCTGGCCCTCTACCTGGGCAGCCTGTCGGTCGCGATGGCGCTGGCCGGCCCCGACCGGGCCGCCCCCTGGGCCGACGCGGCCACCCGTCTCGGCCTGGCCCTCCCCGGCGGACTCCTGGTCCTCCGGGCCCACCGACGCCCCTTCCTCTCCAGCGCTCCGCCGGTCTTCTGGGCCGCCGACCGCCCGCTCCGACGCGTGGGCATCGCCCTGACCGTTTTCGGCCTGCTGACGGGTGCCCTCCATCCCACCCTCTCCCTTCTGGGCCCACGGGCCCCCGCCTTTCTCTTCCCTGCCCTCTCCGCCCTTCTGACCCTCTGCGGCGTCGCCGTCCTCTCCGGCATGGTCCAGGCCCTCAACACCGTCCAGACCCGGGTGGAAGAATGGCTGGAAGAGGTCCGGCAGGCCCAGGCCCTGGCCGCCGACCGGGAACGGATCAGCCGGGAACTCCACGACGGCATCATCCAGTCCATCTACGCCGCCGGGCTGATGCTGGAAGGCGTCCGGGCCCTGATCCCCGAGGACCCTGCCACAGCCCAGGCCCAACTGGCCCGCGTGCTGCAGGGTTTGAATCAGACCATCCAGGACATCCGGCGCTACATCTTCAACCTCCAGGGGGGCTTGCCCTCGTCCGACCTGGTGAGCGGGCTGGAGGAACTGCTGCGGGACTTTCGCATCAACACCCTGCTGGAGACCCACCTCACCGTCTCCGGCGAAGAGCGGGAGACGCTGGGCGCCGAACAGCGACAGCACATCCTCCAGATCGCGCGCGAAGCGCTGGCGAACGTCGCCCGCCACGCCCACGCCCGCCGGGTGGACATCCGCCTCACCTACAGCCCCCGCTCCCTCCAACTCCAGATCGCCGATGACGGCGTCGGCCTGGCGATGACGCCCACCGCCACAGGCCAGGGTATGCGGAATATCCGGGAACGGGCCCGTCTGCTGGACGGCACCCTGGATATAGACAGCGCCCCGGGCCAGGGCGTCACCATCACCCTGACCGTCCCGCTGAAAGGAGAGGCGTGACCCTCCGCATCCTGATTGTAGACGACCATGAAGTGGTCCGGCTGGGCCTGCGGGCGCTCCTGGACCGCCATCCCGATTTCACCGTGGTGGACGAGGCCGGCACCGCCCGCGAAGCGCTCCAGAAAGCCCTCCTCCACCGCCCGGACGTCGTCGTCATGGACATCCGGCTCCCCGGGCGCAGCGGCATAGACGCCTGCCGGGACATCGTCTCCCAGTTGCCCGATACCCGCGTCATTATGCTCACGTCGTACGCCGAAGACGAACTCCTCTTTGACGCCATTGAGGCAGGCGCCTGCGGCTACGTCCTCAAACAGATCGGCAGCGACGACCTGATCCGGGCCATTGAAGCCGTCGGGCGCGGCGAGGCGTTGCTGGACCCCTCCGTCACCCGGCGGGTCCTGGAACGGGTGCGGGAAGCGGCCCGCAAGGACGAGGCCGCCGCCTTCGCCGAGTTGACGGAGCAGGAACTGCGGGTCCTCTCCCTCATCGCCGAAGGGAAGACCAACCGGGAAATCGCCCGCGCACTCTACCTGGGCGAAGGGACCGTCCGCAACTACGTCAGCAGTATCCTGAGCAAACTGGGGGTGACCAACCGGGCCGAGGCCGCCGCCTTCGCCGTCCGGCACAACCTGAAAGAATACCTCCGCTCGCGGGCAGGATGAGGCACACGAAGAGATGAACGACGTCCTGAAAGGACTCAACCCCCAGCAACAAAAAGCGGTCACCGCGTCGGACGGGCCGGTGCTGGTCCTGGCTGGCCCCGGCTCCGGCAAAACACGCGTCCTCACCCACCGCGTCTCCTGGCTGGTGCTGGAACGGGACGTGCCTCCATGGCGCATCATGGCCGTCACCTTCACCAACAAGGCGGCCCGGGAGATGCGGGAGCGGCTGGAACGACAACTGGGCGTCTCCCGTGCCGCCGAACTGACCCTGGGCACATTCCACGCCACCTGCGCCCGCATCCTCCGCCGCGACGGCGAGACCATCGGCATTCCCCGCAACTACGTCATCTTTGACGCCGATGACCAGGTCGCCCTGGTCCGCCAGGTCCTCAAAGACCTGAACATAGACGAGAAGCGCTTTACCCCCGCCGCCGTCCACGCCGTCATCTCCCGGGCCAAGAACGAACTGATCGGGCCCGAATCGTTCCAGCCCGCCTCGTACTTTGAAGAAGTCGCCCGGCGGGTGTACGAACAGTACCAGGAACGGCTACGGGCCAGTAGCGCCCTGGATTTTGACGACCTGCTCATGGAGACGGTGCGCCTCTTCCGGGAAGCCCCCCAGGTCCTGGCCCGCTACCAGGAACGGTACCTCCACATTCTGGTGGACGAGTTCCAGGACACCAACATGGCCCAGTATGTCCTCCTCAAACAACTGGCGGCCCGTCACCGCAACCTCTTCGTCGTCGCCGACGAGGACCAGTCCATCTACCGCTGGCGCGGCGCCGACTACCGCAACATCTCCCGCCTGCGGGAGGATTACCCCGACCTGGCGACTTACCTGCTGGAGCAGAACTACCGCTCCACCCAGACCATCCTGGATGTCGCCCAGGCCATTATCCGCCACAACGCCAACCGGACCCCGAAGCATCTCTTCACCGACAAGGGCTACGGGCCCAAAGTGGTCATCCACGAAGCCTACGACCCGGAAGAAGAGGCCCAGTACGTGGTGGACACCATCGCCCGACTGGTGCTGAAAGGCGAAGCGCGCCCCGGGGATTGTGCCGTGATGTACCGGACCAACGCCCAGTCCCGCGCGCTGGAAGAGGCGTTCATCCGGGCAGGCCTCCCCTACCGGCTGGTCGGTGCCACCCGCTTCTACGCCCGCCGGGAGATCAAAGACCTGCTGGCCTTCCTGCGGGTCGTCCACAACCCCGCCGACTCCGCCAGCCTCCTGCGCATTCTGAACGTCCCCCCGCGCGGCATCGGCGCCCAGACCGCCCAACTCCTGGAAGACACCGCGCGCGCCCGGGGGGGGCCCGTCTGGCAGGTGATAGAGGAAATCGCCGAAAACCGGGACCATCCTCCCCTCCTCTCCGGCCGTACCCGCACCGCCGTCGCCGTCTTCCACCGTATGGTCAGCCACTGGCTGGAGATGACCGACGCCCGCCCCGCCGACCTCATAGACCAGGTGATGACCGACACGGGCTACGAGGCCTACATCCGGGACGGGACGGAAGAGGGAGAGGATCGCTGGGAGAACGTCCAGGAACTGCGCGTGGTCGCCACCCAGTACGCCGACGCTACCCTGACCGACTTCCTGGCCGACGTCGCCCTGGTCTCCGATGTGGACAACCTGACCAACGGCGTCAACGCTCCCACCCTGCTCACCCTGCACAGCGCCAAAGGGCTGGAGTTTCCGGTCGTCTTCATCGTCGGTCTGGAGGAGGGATTGCTCCCCCACTTCCGCTCCCTGGACGACCCGGAAGCGCTGGCCGAGGAGCGGCGTCTGATGTACGTGGGGGTGACCCGGGCGAAGGAGCGGCTCTTCCTCACCCACGCCTTCCGCCGGGCCCGCCGGGGGGACTACGAGCCCAACGTCCCCAGCCGCTTCCTGGCGGACATCCCCGAGACGCTGGCTGAGGGCAAACGGCGGCAGAAAGGGAAATCCGCAACGCAGGCCGCAGGCCGGTCCTCCCCTGCCCCCTCCGCTCCCCCCACCCCGTTCCATATGGGCGACTGGGTGGAGCATCCAACCTTTGGCCCGGGTATCGTCGTCGCCGTCCGTCCCCTCGGCGATGAGGCGGAGGTCACCGTCGTCTTTGAAAAAGTGGGCATCAAGCGCATCCTGAGCGGTTATCTTCAGAAGCGAACATGATTTGTGCGGCGGCTTCGCCGCCGCACCTACCTGCCCGTTGTCATTGCGAGGCGGGATTCGCCGCCGAAGCAATCTCCCCAACATTCCGGAGATTGCGCCTCTTGTAGTCCGGGATTTATCCTGTACCACACTCCGCTGCGCCCCCTGCCGGACTACGAACGGCCAGGGACGCTGGTAGTGCGCTACGGAGCGAAGCGGAGTAGCGCCCGTACCGCACTCCGCTGCGCTCCGTGCCGGACTACGAACGGCCAGGGACGCTGGTAGTGCGCTACGGAGCGAAGCGGAG
>JBBIKR010000066.1:0-3149 GCA_037445395.1 Thermoflexales bacterium | reverse complement strand
TAGCGCCCGTACCGAACTACGAACGAATTTTTCAACGCGCTCTCCCAGGAGGTCCGCTGTGAAAGTCGTCACCGTTGCCCAGATGCGGGCCATTGAGGCCGCGTCCGACGCCGCCGGCCACACCTACGCGGCGATGATGGAGCGGGCCGGCCGGGCCGTCGCCCAGGCGCTGATGGCCCGCCAGGACGTGAAGAAACAGCGCGTGCTGGTCCTGGTCGGCCCGGGCAACAACGGCGGCGACGGACTGGTCGCCGCCCGCTACCTGGCCCAGGCCGGGGCCGAGGTGGTCTGCTACCTCACCCGCCCGCGCGACCCCCAGAGCGACGAGAATTTCCGCCGGTTGCAGGAACTGCGGGTCTTTTGCACCGACGCCGACGCCGACCCCGACCTCCGCAGGCTCCGGCAACTGGCGGCCGGAGCGGACATCATCATAGACGCCCTGCTGGGCACCGGCGCCACCCCGCCCCTGAAAGGGACAATCGCACAGGTGCTGGAGACCGTCGGCGAGGTTCTGCGCGGACGGGCCACTCCCCGGCCGCCCGAATGGGTGCGGGTCGGCGGCATCCCGGAGCCCGCCCCCGAAGCGCGCCCCCTGGTCGTGGCGGTGGACGGCCCCAGCGGCATGGATTTTGACACCGGCGCGCTGGACCCGGCCGCCCTCCCCGCCGACCTGACCGTCACCTTCGCCTACCCCAAAGTGGGCCACTTCCGCTTCCCCGGCGCGGCGGCGCTCGGGGAACTTGTCGTCGCCGACATCGGCACCGACCCGGCCCTGGCCGCCGATGTGGACCTGGAGGTCGTCACGCCGGAGATGGTGCGCGGCTGGCTTCCGCCCCGCCCGCCGGATGCCCACAAGGGCACGTTCGGGCGAGCGCTGGTGGTTGCTGGGTCGGCCAACTACACCGGCGCGGCCCGTCTGGCAGGGGCCGCTGCCGTCCGCGCCGGGGCCGGCCTGGTGACGGTGGCCCTCCCCGCCTCCATTCACAGCGCCGTCGCCGCCACCCTCTCCGAGGCCACCTACCTGCTCCTCCCCCACGAACTGGGCGTCCTGGCGGAGCCCGCCGTGGAAGTTCTGGCCGAACAGGCCGGGCGGTACGACGCCATGCTTCTGGGCCCGGGGCTGGGTCAGGAGAAAGAAACGGCGGAGTTTCTGACGGCACTGCTACGGGGACGGGAGCGCCGCCCGGTGGGCTTCCTGCGTGCCGGAGAGCCGACGGTCCAGCCCATTCCGCTCCCGCCGCTGGTGGTGGACGCCGACGGGCTGAACCTGCTGGCCCGGATGGAAGGGTGGCCCGCCCGCCTCCCGCCGGGCAGTATTCTGACCCCGCACCCGGGAGAGATGGCGCGGCTGATGGGATGTTCCACTGCCGACGTGCAGGCGGACCGGGCGGAGGTTGCCCGGCGCGGGGCGCGGGAATGGGGGCATGTGGTGGTCCTGAAAGGGGCGTTCACCGTTGTCGCCGGGCCGGACGGGCGGACGGTTCTGGAGCCGTTCGCCAATCCGGCGCTGGCAACGGGGGGAACAGGGGACGTTCTGGCGGGGATTATCGTGGCGCTGCGGGCCCAGGGGCTGGGCCCGTTTGAGGCGGCGGCCGCCGGAGCCTACCTGCACGGCCTGGCGGGTGAACTGGCCCGGCGGCGGCTGGGCCCGGCGGGCGTTGCCGCCGGGGACCTGCTACCGCTGATCCCGGAAGCCAGAACGCTCCTGCTACCGGTGAAAAAACGGGGGGATTGATTCCCCGCCCACCAGAGCCAGGATTTGCTCCTCAAACACTCTCCGGTCAAACCGGGCCGCGTTGCGGACGCAGTCCTGCGGGTCTACGGACTCCGGGTTAAAGGCGCGGACGGCCTGGGCCAGCGCCTCCGGCGTCGGTTCGTGGAAGAAGGTGCCGGTCCGGCCGGGGATGACGGTATCCAGCGCGCCGCCCGCGCCGAAAGCGATGACGGGCCGCCCGGCGGCCTGGGCCTGCACCGGCGCGATGCCGAAGTCCTCCACACCGGGCAGGATGTAGGCCCGGCAACGGGCGAAGAGGTCGGGCAGGGCGGAATCGGGCACGCGCCCCAGGAAGGTGACCGTCGGCCCGGCCATGGATTCCAGCCGGGGGCGGTCCCGCCCGTCCCCGGCAATCACCAGCGGCAAGCCTAACCGGCTGAAGGCCTCCACCGCCAGGTCAATCCGCCGGTACGGGACCAGCCGGGAGACGATGAGGTAGTAGTCGTCGTGGGAAGGCGCGGGGCGGAAGCGGTCGGTCTCCACCGGCGGGTAGATGATGATGGACTCCCGCCCGTAGTAGCGGCGGATGCGGGCCTGCACCTCCCGGGAGATGGCAATGAACCGGGTGACCCGCTGAGCGGCCCGCCAGTCCCACCGGCGCAGGAGCCCGATGAGCGGCCGCAGGGCCCGCCGCACCGGGCCCGGAATGGCCTCCCGCTCCGCGTAACCCTCAAAGTCCCAGACGAAACGGGTCGGCGTCAGGCAGTAGCAGATGTGCACGGCCTGCCCCGTCCGCACCCCGTGACAGAAGCCGGATTTGTTGCTCAGGACGACGTCGTAGCCGGAGAGGTTCAGGCCGGAGAAGGCCAGCGGGTAGAAGAGCAGGTAGGGCTGATGGTGGCGGTAGATACCGGGCAGACGGTCCATCCAGGTGGTGCGGATGTCCCAGGACCGGTATGCTTCCGGCATACCGTCCCGCCAGTAGATGGACGTGTAGACGGGGGCCTCCGGGAATGTCTCTGCCAGGGTCTCCAGGACATCCTCGGCGCCCCCACGCTGGTTGAGCCAGTCGTGAACCAGAGCCAGACGCATCATCATGACCAGATGACTGACCACCCAACCCTTTGCTTGAATACCCGCGGAACCGCGGGAATTCTCCCTGTGTGTCATTGCGAGCCCCCGAAGGGGGCGAAGCAATCTCCGCAATCCATTTTGGAGATTGCTTCGGGCGCTCTGCGCCCTCGCAATGACGTTGCCGGTGAGAAACTGTCAGATGGATCGTACCGACTGAAGGACCACGCCGAGGGCGGCTCGCCCGAGGCGTCGCCCGCCGCAAGCCCTCGTTGACCTCACCCCTCCCCCGCTGCCCATAGGCGCTACCTTAACGGAGCGCCGGGCTGTCCACCGCCAGGAGCGCCGATTGGAAATCGGCCTC
>JBBIKR010000065.1:7392-18738 GCA_037445395.1 Thermoflexales bacterium | reverse complement strand
CGCAGGCCACGCAGTGTTTCCCTTTTTCATCAGGACAGCGCTTCTCGCTCGTCGGATCGCATGCGTACCCGCCCAGCCCGCGCACCAGCGCCTCGTACCACCAGCGCAGAGAGCCGATCAGCCCGGTCTCGTGCAGCCGGTCGCAGGATTGGTCCACGCCGCCGGTCCATAACGGGGTTAACGTTTTCAGTTGAATCTTCATCATACCTGGCCTCCTACAGGCGATTGTCCACTCCGCATTATATTATACCACCCATTTCCCTTCACCGCGTCCTTCCCCACGTGGACAAACTGCCCCCAGACGAGCCAGGGCCAGAAAGGGGCCCAGTCGTCGGCCTTGAGGGCGACGGTGCCCAGCAGGCCGGAAAGGGGGGATTCGGCCCGGCGCCGGGTGGAGTAACTGCGCACCTCCTCCCAGCGAAGACGATTCTCCTCCACCTGCACCCCTTCGGCCGCGCCGAGCCATTCCCGGAACTCTTCATAGCGAAGAGGGGTGTCGGAGAAGTGGGCAGTCAGCGCCTCCAGCCGTTCCATCAGCCGCTGGAAGAAAGGGCGGAACCGGAAGCGGTCCGGCCTGACCAGATGGCCACCCTCTATGAGACGGGTCGGGGTGAGGAAGGTAAGAGTGACGGTGTGGCCGGGAGGATGGTTTCGGGCCCACTCCAGGACCTGGTCGTGGGTGACGGGGAGGTCGGGGACGTGGACGGTCCGGTCTCCGGAGCGGAGGACGGGCTGGCGCTCGCCGGTGAGGGGGTTTTCGGCCCAGATTTCGCGGATGACCAGAGTGCCCCGGCGCCATCGGCCGTCGTCCTGCCGGGTGCGGCGGCCCAGGCCTTCCCGTTCCATCTCGGTGAGGGCCAGGACGACGTAGGGGAAGAGTTGGAGGGCATGGGCATAGAGGGTGAGGCCGAAGGAGAGGGTCTCGCCGGGCCGGTACTGGAAGACGAAACGGCCGTCGGGCCGCTCCACCGAATGGCCACTGCCGGGGAGGGGCGGCTGGATGGTGAAGGGACGGGGGACATCCCGGCCGCGGCCGCTCTGGGGGTCCAGGGTACTCACCAGGAAGGCGACCGGGCACGGGGAAACCAGGGGGCAGGCGGCGCACTCTCGTGCCTCGGGGTTGGTGCAGAACCGGTTGCGGAGGGCGTGGAAGAGTGCGCCGCGGATGGCCGATCCCTGGTGCTCGTTCAGTTCCACCGTCTCCCGGGCCTGAGCGACGACGATCAGGCGATGGGCGGTGAAGTGGTGCATGGATTCAGCCCTCCACCCGTTCGTAGACCGCGAATCCCCGGCCGGAGCGGACCAGCCGGTAGGGCAGGATCACGTCAAACCGGGCCCGGTCGTTGGGAACACGGATATCTGCCCTGGTGTAGATGTTCGCCTTCTCAAACGTGAGGCCCGGACCCCATTCGTCTACCCGCTGGAGGAGCCCCAGAAGAAAAGAGGAACCCGCGTGGATCTCCAGAGCGACCATCGGAGTAAATCCTTCCGGTGGTTCCTCCCCTGGCATCTCTGCCTCCCGGATGGGGGGCAGGAACTGGAAGAAGGAACCCCGTTTCCCGAAGTAGGTCACATGGGGGAGGAGAGGGAGGACTTCCGCCAAATGGGCCGGGTCTCCTCCCAGGGCCACTTCCAGTGCCCCCTCCAGATAGACATACTCCCGGAAAGCGATTGTGCGCTGCAGGGCTCGCTCCCGCCCCCCCTCTCGTTCGGGTTTCAATACTTTGGTGAAGAGACCGGTCACGGCGACCCGACGGGGAGGGCGAAGGGCCAGGCGAAGGGCGCGGATGTGCTCGAAAGCACGCGGCCCCCAGTCTTGCCCCCGGATACGGATCGCCGCATCCAGCAGAGCCATTCGGATGGCAAAGGGTGTGGGCACTAAGAGCCCTTTCCCGCCGGTGGAGGTCGCCTCCCCGTGCTTCAGGGAGAACAGGGCGACAGGCAGATAGCGGGCGATCGCCCATCTCATAGTCCCCCCTTATCCAAACAAGCGATAAGGCTGGGTGGTATCCAGCAGACGGCGCATAATGGTGGCGAATTCCGCCATGTTCTGGAAGCGATGCACTTCCAGACTCTCCCTTTGCGGGTCCAGGGAACGGGCGACTTGCTGGATCTGCGTGGGATAGTCGTCGCTCAGCGGGCTGATGGTGGGAGCAGGCAGGACGCCGTAACTGACGGCCACCACCCCCTCAAAAGCCACAATGTGGGGGTTCTGCGTACCCCGCATGGCGCCGTTGGGCTCTATAAAGGTGAAGAGGACGCTCTCCAGGAACGTGAGATAGCGCCGCAGTCGCTCCTCTTCGTCAATGGCGTACGTCTGGCTGATGTCGTTGAAGCCGATGCGGGCCAGTTCAAAGGTGGCGACGGCGGCATAGATGCCGGAGGAAGCAGGACGATGGAAGATGGGCTGCGCCTGGGCCTCTTCTCCCTCGCCGCCGCGCTCCTGGGCGTAGCGGACGTGGAAGTAAGACTCGGTGCGCACCTTTTCCGGCAACCCGACGACCCAACTGAATTCGGCGACCGACTTGCGAGGGACCGAACGAGCCCCTCGGGCAATCAAAGTGCCCTCAGTGTCGTCCAGGGCACAGCGATTCAGCAGGGCGTTGATCACCTCCTCATCCCTGGAAGGCAAATCTGTGATGAAATCATTGTCCCCCAGGATGCGGTCGGAGCGAAAGGTGCGGCAGCCGGCGCATAGCGGGAGGCCCTGGGTTCGGGCCAGCCGGTAGAAGTGCTCCGCCTGGATATGCTTGAACATGTCGCCGCTGATGGCGTTGACCTTGTGGATGCCCCCCTCTGGGTCCACCAGCGTGACCGTGCGGGTCATCACCTGGTTTCCTTCGCCCCCTTCGTTGTTGAGGGAGTGCATCTCCAGGGTCATTCGGCCGGAGATAGAGAGACTATAGACGGGTTTGCGTTCGGACATTTTGGCACCTCCTTACGATGGGGATGATTCTGCTGAACCGGATCCGGGTTCACGCGGCTCGCGGGCATAGCCGTAGGCCACCAGCAGGTTGGCCACCGCCTCGGAGCCGTACTCATCCACCAGGCGCACCACTTCTTCCACATCCGTGGTGCGCAGGTCGCGGCGCATCTGCTGCCCGGTCCGTTCCAGGACCTGGGCATTCTCCTGATTGTAGTTGTGGACGAAGTCCATCAGGGCCACGATGAACTCGTCGCGCACGGTGGCCTTGCGCTTGAGTTCCGCCCCCAGGCCGTAGCGGACATCGTAGAGATAATCCTCCCCTCGCGCCTTCCGGCCCTGGGGGATGACGGTGCTGTGGCGGATCGCATAGGCCACATTCTGGAAACCCTCGTTCTGAACGATGTTGAGAAGGGGCTTGTTACTGGCCATCATCAACCTCCCTAAATTGGTGGTGGTCAACATCGGCATAGACCGCCGTTTGCCTGCCTGCAACTGGCGGATCATTTCGTGGCCGTAGCCGGCGGCGAAGTCAAAGAAAGCGTCCCAGTGATTTCCGGCCACAAATTCCCGGTACGTTCGGAGCAGGTTGAAGCCGTCGCTGCGGGTCTCGTCTATCACCCGAATCACCCTCAGGTGTTCCTGAATCACCTCCCGTAGGCTGAGAATTTCTGCTCTCGTCTGGGGCTCGCCCGTCCAGCGGGGCAACTGGAGAAACGAAAGATTGACCATGGTGTACGCATTCCGGCTCAGCAGTTTGAACTGGGCCACGTGGAAGCCGGCTACGGTTTTTTCCGGGATCGCCTGAGAGATATCGGCATCAAAGTCCGCTTCATCTTTCCCCGCCGCTTCCACATAGTCCAGCCAGGCCTGGAGGAAAAGCAGAA
This sequence comes from Thermoflexales bacterium, assembly GCA_037445395.1. Lineage (GTDB taxonomy): Bacteria > Chloroflexota > Anaerolineae > B4-G1 > DUEL01 > SpSt-77. Next base: position 14,928 of record JBBIKR010000065.1, on the reverse strand, counting down.
GACTGGTGATGTCGGTCTTCAGGCTGGTGGAGCCCCGTTCGTTCCAGAGGTATCGGCTGAACCGTTCAAACACCTCCCGATGAGCACGGAGGCTGATGCGGAAGGGTGCCAGCACGTAGACCTTCCAGTCGTTTTCTCCTTCCACCCGTCGCGGAGCGACGCAGGCCCAGAGGCCAACAGTTTTCAGGAACTCTTCTGGCCAGGGGCGATCCTTGATGTTATCCATCCGGAGGAGGTTTGCCTTCGGTTCGTTGAGGCCTTTGCCCTGGTGGGGGTTCAGCAACTGACAGGCAGTTTCCTCGGTCTTCCGCACGGCACCCTTTGCCGCCCGACGCCATTCCTCCAGCGCGGTATCGTCCCCTTCTGGCCGGGAGAAGCGGCGAAGGATGGTCTTCACATGAAGGGGAACCTGAGCACGGCTCTGGGCCCATGTAGCGACGATGCGATTGTAGGCGCTCAGCGCCTGCATGCGCCCATCTCCCAGGAAGGCCACCACCGTCCAGTCAGCGGGCGGCTCCATATCGCGCAATTGCTGTTCCAGTTCCGTGCCCTGCAGGCCGTCATCCCGTAAGGAGGCGCGGGTACTCCCGTATGCCCGGACCTGTTCCCACGTTTTGTCCACATCCCGCGTGTCTGTGTCCGGCGGGACCTCTCCCGGAACGTTCTGTCCAGTGATGAAAGGGGCCGGGCTGCGGAAGACAAGTCCTTGCTCGATCCAGGCCTCTTGAACTGGTTCCCCGAGCCGGATTCGGTAGCATGATCCGGCATCTTCTATCTGAATGCGCCACCGTGCCGCAGGGTCCCTCGCGGTGCCGAAAAGGCGGTCGAGAAGGATAGCCAGTCCGTAGGCCGTCAACACGTCCGCGTAGGTGCCAGAGGATTTCGGTACATAGTAGGTATCCTGGTACATATGCCTGCTCCTTTCTCGCCTGACCGGTAACGGATCACCGGGTATCTAACTCCTGGGAGAGTTGGTCGCAGATTCGGATGGTGCGGGCCAGCAGGAAGTAGAGGAACCATGCCGCCCAGGAATCCTCCGGAGAAATTAGCCGCTTCTCCAGATTCGGGGCATCTGCCTGGCGGATCAGGTGGGCTGCCCACTCCCTGGGGAGGCCGGCCGCCCCCAGCGCCTCAGCAATCGCCTCGCCGGCCTGGGGATGGAGACGGTATGCTCTGACCTCGTGAAGGGAGGGGCTGTGGTGACGGGCGATCGCCGTGACGGCTGCCCGGTAAAGGCTCGGGTATGCCTTCCCGTCCAGGGATTCATAGAGGATTCGGGCCGCGGCATAGGCGCCCTCGCCAGCATGAGGCGGCTTGCCCTTTAATTTTTGCTGGGCTTCCCGATGGCGCGGATTACGGGGGTCCCAGTGGGTGTGGGCCACAAGGAAAGGCGGAATTTCCTCCCCAATCTGCTCCTGATACCGCTGGGCCCACCGCTGCCAGTCGGAACTGAGTTTACCGGTGTCGTGGAGCACAATGGTGAGACGCACCGCCCGCTCCAGCAAATCGGCCGGTATCAGCCACTCCTCTTCTTTCTGAGCGGAGAAGCGGCGGATAGCCCAGGCCAGCCGGTAGCGAAGTTGCTTTTCCAAAACGGCCGCCATCCGGGACGCGTGCTGGCTATAGGATTCCAGTTCGTACGAGTACTCCTCCTTCCCGGCCCGACAGGGAATCACCTCCGGCGACCGATACGTACCATCACCCGCTTCCCCCAGACGGAAGCCCAGTTCCGGGTCATAGGCCACCAGTTGAGGATGAATAGCGAAGAGAAGCGAGGACGAAATGTCCTCCGGCGAACAGGCATCCAGCCACCGATAGACAGTGGGCTGGCGGCTCTCTTCCTCCTCCCGCTGGGCTACCGGATACCGCACGGCCCAGGGGAGATCCAGTTCCTGGGCCAGGGAGAGAAGCGTCTCTACCTTCCCCCGCAGGGTGCCGTGCCAGAGGGAGAAGCCCTCGTAGCGGAAGGGGCTCTCCTCAGTGAGCCCATCTGGGAGATCCACTACGATGACAGTCCGACTGTCCACCGGACGGATCAACTCCCGACGCACACGGGTCTCCCCTCTGGTCAGGGCGTCGGTCATCAGGTCCCATAGGCGACCCTGGTCTTCCCGCATCCTCTGGAGGAGGGCCCGATCGGCTTCCAGGTGGGCCTCGTTTACAAGGTCCATTTCGGTCTGGAAATCCAGGGGAACACCGTCCCGCTTAGATAGCGCTTCGGCCGTACGCTGGCAAAGGTCTTCGTCGTACGGGGCCCAGAGAGGTTTCCCGTTCTCCGCGGTCGGGACCGGGTAGACGAACACGCTGCCCGATTCACCGGGGTAACGAGCACAGCGGCCGGCCCGCTGGATGATGCTGGCCGCCGGAGCCAGTTCCGTGTGTAACACCTGAGAGGTGATATCCAGCCCCACTTCCACCACCTGGGTGGCGACCACGATCAGGGAAGGAACATCCAGAGAAGGCTCAGGGCCGCAGGCTGCCTTCAGGAAGGCTTCTTTCAGTTGGCGGTGGGGCCGCTCAAAACGGCTGTGGAGGAGCATCACCCACCGGGTCTCGGGAGGAGCATCGGCCATGAGGTCGGCCAGCGTGCGACAGGCGCTCTCCAGGCTACGCTGATGCTCCTGGGAGGAGCGGGCTCCACGCAGCCGTTCATAGTAAGGGCGGATGTGGGGATGGGCGAAGGGCACCGGACGGCATCCCAGCGCAAGGAGGTCCGGGTAGAGCCGCAGGGCGCGCTCCACCGTGTTGCATACGGCCAGCGAACGACGCTCATGGCTTCCGACGACCGCTTCAGCCGTCAGTGGATCTCCCCGGAAGTGAAGGGTTCGGGAGCGCCGGGGTTTCCCTTCGCGAGTCTCTATCTCCTCCACTTCCTCGGGCGGTACCACTTCTCTTTCCGCGTTGAGGAGATGAGCGATCTCCTCTACCATCGCCTGAGAGAAAGTGGCGGTCATTAATATGAAGGGAACAAAGCGACCCAGGAGGCGGAGCAACTGGAGGGTCGCGGCCTGCGCTTCGGGTGGGAAAAGATGGAATTCATCAAAGACCAGGTATGCGCCCAGGAAGGCACCGGGGTTGATGTTCGCCCGCCCAGGGGAGAGGCTGTAGGGGACGCCCAGGGCACTGCTGAGTACCTGGTCCACCGTGGCAAACACCAGGTCTCCCAGCCACATGGGGTCTTCGGATCGTTCGCCGGTCTGAAGACGGACATCCATAGAGCGGTGGAATCGCCGTGCGTAGGACTCGGCCAATTGATAGTAATCACTTTCAAACTGGCTGGCGAGGACGCGGGTGGGAACGCTGTAGAAACACTGCTTGGGAAAGGCCTCGGGAGGAAAATCAAAGAAGGCCTCCACGAACGGCGCCAGGGCCGCGCGGGTCTTGCCAGACCCGGTGGGGGCTTGCAACACCACCGGCTTGCCCTGGTGGAGCATCTGCTTCACGCGCCGCTGATAGGGATACAGGGCCATCTCAATCTCCGAAGAAGTCCTCCAGGGTGGACGAGGGTCTCCCCGCGCGTTGGGAGACAACGGCCCATCCGTAGCGCTCGGCCAGGGCGCGCGCTTCTCCCATCAGGGTTTCCCGCAACTCCTGCGGCTCCACCACCTCCACATCGGCACCCCAGCCGCGAATCCAGGGGATGATCTCCAGGGATTCGCCGATCTGGGCCTCCCATTCCACCCCGCCGTCGGGCAGGTCGGTCACCCGCTGGGAGGGATGCCAGACCGTCTCCTTCACCCGGCGGGCTATCCGTGGGCTGAAGCGGAGGCGGACGGTGATCACCTCCTCCTCGCCGTACATCACCCCCCAGGCCCGCTCCAGCAGGGCCGGCCCGTCAAAATCCGGCGGGACGGAGAAGGTCTCCTCCCGCAGTTCGGCCCGCAGGACGCGCTCCAGTTTGTAGGTGCGCAGAGCGCCAGGAGGGTCGCTGTACCCGATGGCATAGACGGCATATCCGATGGCCGACGGCTCCAGGAGATAGGGATGGAAAATGCAGTCGTAGGGCCGCCGGGCCCGCAGGGGATGGTAGGTGAGATGGACCACCCGCCGGGTGGCCCAGCCGTAGGTCAGGACCCGGAACACCTGGGCGAAAGCGGTATCCCCCTGCGAGGGCATGGCTATGACCAGGCGTTGCAGATGCGGGGCGATGTCGGCCGGCAGGGCGGCAGCCAGTTTCAGGAGGGCGGAGCGGACGGCCGGGGTGGGTTCATCGCTGTGGCGGGCCAGGAGACGGGCGGCCAGGTAGAGCGCCGCCCCCTCCTCCAGGGTCAGATGCACGGGCAACAGGTCAAAATGGGCCCCCTCCGTGAGCCGCCAGACCCAACCGTCCCGGTAGATGGGAAGACGGCCGGAGGCAGAAAGTTCATCCAGATAATTGCGGGCCGTGCGCTCGGACACCCTCAGAAATTCGGCGATTTCCGCCGTACGCAGCCCCTGGCGCGGATTGCGCCAGAAGAGGAGTTGCAGTTCCAGCAACCGTTCCGTTTTGGTGAAGGCATCGGCAACGGGCATGTCGGACCTCCGCCGATCGGGTATTTCCAATGCCCATTGTACAACCAATTCGGCAAGGGAATTTCCGAATTACAGATGTCCTGGCGCTTTTCCATCCATCCCAAAGGTGTCCGGCATCTCTGCAAACACCCCTGCACGGCTCACGGAACAACCTTACCCGTACTTCCCGGCTTCGCAGGTACTTCCGCCCACTTTCTTGCTGAAAGTATACCCCATTCTTCCCCCCTATACATCGGAGGAATCTCCGATTGGGTTCAGAGAAACCTCTGACGTTTCCCATTCACCCGCCTCGCCCCCTACATCACCCGCTGCCCCGGAATGGGCGGGCCGCCAGCGTACACTTCCGCCACCGCCATCGCGCCCACGGACTGGCCCAGGACGCGGCGGACGCCCAGCCAGCGCCCCTTGGCCTGAAAGGAGACGATGTCCAGCGTCAGGAGCGAGGCGGCGACGGGAGCGCCTGCGGGGAGGCGCGTCAGCCAGTCGGCAGAGAGGCCGCAGGCGCCCACCAGCGTCCGGGCCCCGACGGGCTGCAGGGAGAGGACCGGCGCCGTCAGCGGAACGCCGTCGTCGTCCAGAAAGGCCAGCACCCGCAGCGCGGTGAGGGCCCGGAACCCCTGCCAGGCCGGAAGCGGTAGCGGAGCGGAACCGTCGGTTCCGGCGAACAGGGGACCGGAGAGACGGGCCAGCAGGTACTCACCCAGGACCCGGGGCCGGGAAATCCGGAACGCCCGCCGGACGGCCCGGACCTGGACGATGCCCGCGTTGCGGACGCCGGTGTAGGCGTTGTAGCGCAGGAGGCTGGTGTTCATCAGTGCGTCCACGTACGGGCCGGTCCGCTGCCAGCCCACAAACTCCCCCTGCAGAATCCATCCCTCCAGCGCGGGGGTGACCACCAGAATGCCGACGCGCGGGTCGGCGTCCAGGTTGCCCACCGACTTGCGGAGCAGGAAGTTGCCGAAGATGAGCCGGTCCTCCACATCCCCGGCGGGCATCAGGGAGGTGCACACCACCACGTTGGGGACACCGTCGGCGGAACGGGTCGCCAGAAACTTGGGGACCATTTCTTCTTTCAGGGCCTGCAGGAGCGCAGGATACGGAGAAAGTACAGACATCGCGAGCCTCCTGGGACGTTTTGACCTTACCCCACCCCCGCCGCAGCCGCCGGGGGGAGGGGTGAGAACGACACTACGGGGTGGCGTGGGAATTCGTGGGGCGCGTGGCGCCGGACCAGCGGGCGACGGGCACCCACCGCAGCGCCAGCGCGTGGACGGCCTCCATTTCCTCCCGCGTCAGCAGCGGCACCCCCTCCAGCGCGTAGGGCCGGTCCAGCCGGTGGTACTTGGGCTGGCCCAGGTTGGTGTAGGCCAGCAGGTCCCACCGCTGGACAGTGGGGAGTTCCCGGGCGATGAAGGCCGCCAGCGCGGCGATATTGGCCTCGTCGGCGGTGTAGCCCGGGATGACCGGGGTCCGAATCCACATCGGACGGCCCGCCGCCGCGATCCGGCGCGCGTTCTCCAGAATCCGTCCGTTGTCCACGCCCGTCGCCGCCCGATGCCGGTCGAGGTCCCAGATTTTCAGGTCGTAGAGAACCAGGTCCACCCAGGGGAGCACCCTCTCGTACTGCTCCCAGGGCGCGGCGCCGCAGGTATCCAGGGCGACGGGGATGCCGGCCTCGTAGCAAAGACGGGCCACCTCCCGAACGAAGTCCGCCTGGCGCATCGGCTCGCCGCCGGAGAAGGTCACGCCGCCGCCGGATGTCTCGTAGAACACCCGGTCCTTCTCAATCTCGGCGAAGAGCGCCTCCGGCGTCCACTCCCGCCCGATGACTTCCAGCGCGCCCGCCGGGCACGCCCAGGCACAGTCCCCACAGACCGTACAGCGCGCCCGGTCAATGCGCATCCCCTGGGGGGTCAGTTCCAGCGCGCCGACGGGACAGGCCCGGAGACAATCCCGGGCGCCGATACAGCGGACGTCGTACCAGGCCAGTTCGGGGCGGGGGGAAAGCCCTTCGGGGTTGTGGCACCAGGCACAACGCAGGGGACAGCCCTTCAGGAAGACGGTGGTCCGGATGCCCGGTCCGTCCTCCGTGCTGAAACGCTGGACGTTGAAGGTGATGCCGGTGATTTCAGGGTTCATCTTCTTTCCGTACAAGGGCTCTCACACAAAGACACGAAGGCACAAAGATTTTTTCTTTGAGGCTTTGTGTCTTTGTGTGAGTTATCTACCGTTCCAGGCCAACTCGGGCTGGCGGCGCGGGAGGACGCGATGGAACCGATAACGGGGGTAGCCCAGCACCATCGCGATGACGGCCCGACGGTCGGGCGGCAAACCCAGCGCAGACCGCAGGCACGCGCTGCGGGCCAGCGCCACGGTGAAGTACCCGATGTGGCAGGTGCCCAGCCCGCGCAGGTGCGCCGCCAGCATCACGTTGTAGGCCGCGTACGTGGCATCCTCCCGCCCGAAGTAATCGTCCCGGGGGACGTGGGCGATGAGGACAACGGGCGCGCGGAAGAAAATGGGGTCCTCTCCCTGCGCGTGGCACTGGGCCAGCCGTTCAAAGTCCGGGACGCTCTCCAGCCCCTTCCGCACCTGCTCGGCGCCTGCCGTCAGGCGCAGCAGGAAGCGGACCAGGGGGTTGCGCAAGAGGCGCGCCGTCTGGGCCAGGACGGCGACGGTCTGCGCGCTCAGCGCGGCGATGCGGGCCGGGTCATCTACGGCCAGCCAGTCCACCGGCTGTTCGTTGCTGGCGCTGGGGGCCCACCGGCCCACCTCCACCAGTTCCCGGACCACCTCCCGGGGCACCGGTCGGTCCCGGAAGACGCGCGCGGAGCGGCGGGCGCGCAGGGCCCACTCCAGCGCCTCCGCCGACGGCAGGCGGGCCGGGTCCAGGGGCGGGCACGCTTCCAGGGGGTACTCGCTGTGGAGAATGGCGTCGGCAGGGCATACCGCGACGCAGTGGCCGCAGAGCCAGCAGGCCGCCGCGTCGGCGACGACGACCCGGTCCGGTTCCTGGCGGAAGAC
>JBBIKR010000065.1:0-7292 GCA_037445395.1 Thermoflexales bacterium | reverse complement strand
GCCTTCCGCCTCCACCGCGCCAGGGCGTAGAGGGCGATGCCGACCCAGGCGACGTTGATGCCCACCGAGGGGAAGGCCCGATAGTACCCGGAATTCACAATGAGCAGCAAACTCCCCAGCGCGTTCAGGGCCTGGTAGAGGGGCGAATCGCCTTCCAGCCGGCGCGTGGAGACCAGCGCGTAGGCCACCAGTAACGCGGCGACGCCGACCCAGCCTGCCAGGTCTATCCAGAGGTTCGGGGGCATAGGGGCCTCCTGAGGTGGGGTGACCGCCGCCCCCCGCTCACTCGCCGATGATTTTGACCAGCACCCGCTTGGGGCGGCGGCCGTCAAACTCGCCGTAGAAAATCTGTTCCCAGGGGCCGAAGTCCAGCCTTCCACCGGTCACGGCAACGACCACCTCCCGCCCCATAACCTGGCGCTTGAGGTGGGCGTCCGCGTTGTCCTCCCCCGTCCGGTTGTGGCGGTAGCGGGAGACCGGCTCATGGGGCGCCAGTCCCTCCAGCCATTCGTCAAAATCCCGGTGGAGCCCTGCCTCGTCGTCGTTGATGAAGACCGAGGCGGTGATGTGCATGGCGTTGACCAGGCACAGCCCCTCCCGGATGCCACTCTCCCGCACGCATTCCTCCACCTGGGGAGTGATGTTGATGAAGGCCCGCCGCTGGGGGACGTTGAACCAGAGTTCTTTGCGGTAACTCTTCACACGGCCTCCTTGTGGGACCCTACAGGGCGTGGCTCTCGCGGGCGATGATTTCGTCCTGAATCTCTTTGCCCAGGGTGACGAAGTAGGCATTGTAGCCGGTCACCCGGACCAGCAGGTTGCGGTAGGCATCGGGGTTTCGCTGGGCGGCCCGGAGCGTCTCCGGGCTGATGACGTTCAGTTGCAGGCAGGTGCCGCCGATTTTCCCGTAGGCCCGCAGGAGCGCCGCCAGTTTGGTGCGGTTCTCGGGGTTGCGCAGCAGGCTGGGGGAGAAACTCATCGTGTGGGACGCGCCGTTGGGCGCCGTCTCCAGGCCCAGACGGCCCACGCTCCGGATGACCGCCGTCGGCCCGTTCCGGTCGGCGCCGTTGACCGGGCAGACGCCGTTGGAAAGGAACTGGCCGCGCCGACGCCCGTCGGGGGTCGCCGCGGTGCGGGGCGCGTAGGCCACCCAGTAGTTCCACGAAAGGTAGCCGCCCCGGTACCGTTTGCCCGTCTCCGGCGTGGTGTGGCGGAACGCCTCCGTGGTCCAGAAACGGCTGATCCGTCGGGCAATCTCGTCGACCTCCGGGTCGTCGTTGCCGTACTTGGGGGCCCGGTGCAGAAGCATCTGGCGCAACGACTCGTACCCCTCAAAGTCGGCGTCCAGCGCGCGGAGGAGTTCATCCATGCTCACGGTCTTCTCGTCGTAGACCAGTTTCTTGATCGCGGCCAGACTGTCCGCCGCCGTTGCCAGGGCGACCCCCTCCACGGTGATGAAATTGTAGCGGGCGCCGCCGGCGGTGATGTCCTTCCCGCTCTCCAGACAGCCGTCCACCAGCGCGCTCAGGTACGGGGTGGGCTCAAAGCGGGCCCGACCAGTGTCGGCGACATTGTTGGCGGCGATGAGTTGCTCCAGGATGGCCTTCAGTTGCCGCTGGAAGGCCTCAAAGAATTGCTCAAAGGTGGCGAAGGTCCGGGGGTCCCCCGTCCGGGGGCCAACCTGTTCGCCTGTGGCGGCGTCCCTCCCGTTGTGAAGGGCCAGTTCCACCGCCTTGGCGATGTTCAGGTTGACATCCACCGTCCCGGAGCGGTCGCAACCCTGCAGGGTGTTCTCCAGACAGCCCACGGGGGCGTAGTCCCACAGTTTCTCCTCCGGCAGGCCCTGCCAGCGCAGGCCCGCGATGGAGTTCTCGTCAAAGTTCAGGAGAAACGGGCTCCCCTGGGCGTTGGCGACCATGTCCACCACCTTCTGCAGGAGCCAGTCGGGGGTGCGGGCGTGGAGCCGAACGTTGGGCTTGGGCTCCAGCAGGTTCATCTCCTCAATGACGTCCAGGATCAGCGCGGTCAGTTCGTTGCTGGCGTCCTCCCCTCGTTCGTTGATGCCGCCCAGGGTGACCAGTTGACCGAACGAGGAGTTGATGCCCTGGTTGTTGCCCACCCAGCCCTGGTAGTCGTAGGCGTAATTGGGCTTGATCCAGAAGCACTGGAGCAGTTCCCGGGCCCCTTCCCGGGTCAGCCGACCGCTCTCAATGTCGGCCCGGTAGTAGAGGTAAAGGTACTGGTCTATCCGGCCAGGGGAGAGACCGGGGCCGGGATAACTTTCGGCGACCATGACCAGCATATGGGTGAACCAGAGGGACTGCAGGGCCTCGTGGAAGGTCTCCGCGGGCTCCCAGGGGACTTTGTCGCAGATGCGGGCAATCTCCTCCAGTTCCGCGCGCCGTCCGGGGTCGGGCTCCTGGACGGCGAGACGGCGGGCCTCGGCAGCGTAGCGGGCGGCGAAGGCCCGGGCGGTCTCAGCGCAGATGGCGATGGCCCGGGCCAGCGCGCGCCGCTGGGGCGCGGCCTGCGGGTCGTTCGCGACCGCCCGGGCTTCCGCGTGGATGGCCCGGAACCCCTCCCGCAGGACGCGGGGGTAACCGGGGATCAGGTGGCCCGGGACGGCGCCGCAGTTCCCCACCCCCAACCGGTCCAGCCGAAGCGCCTCTTTCAGGAAGCGCTTCTCCATTCGGGCGAACCGGCGCGCTTCAGCGCGGGTGAGGGTACGGGAGAGGGCGGCGTTAAAGTGGGAGCCGACGATGAGTTCGCCTTCCAGAATCTGGACGGGCAGGTACTCCTCCACCACCTGTCGGAAGAAGATGGCCCGCCGCACCACCAGGGGCTCCTTCCAGAAGCCAGGGGGCAGGTCCACCGGGGTTGCGGCGGCCCGGAGATACGCTTTCGCGCCGCTGAGGAACACGGCCATTTCGGGGACGTTGGTCCAGTTCCATGGGGAATAAACGTGGTCCCAGGGGGTACCGGTCGTGTAGGCGCGGACTTCGTTGGTGTACTCCCGGGTGTAGAAACTCCAGTACTGGTCCCGCAACCGGCGGACGCGCGGGCTGAGGGTTTCTGCGGGGGACCAGACCAGCGTGGGGGTGATGACTTCGCAGGTATCTACGGCCATAGGGACCTCCTGTATGCAAGGTCTCACCCTACTCCCGGCGGCGCCTCGGGCCGTAGCCCTCAGCGTGGCCCTGCACCGCCATTTTTCAGAGACGGCTCTTACCGCAACCCCTTCCCGCGCAGCAGGCCGTCCACCCAGGCGGCTTCCTCGGGGGAAAGGGGCGCGGATGGCGGGCGGCGGTAGTCTATCAGGTCGGCGTAGCCGCCGTTGTCGTAGCAGCGGTCCAGGACGGCCTGGACGTCCAGCACCACGTCCGGGTCCGGTTCTTTCAGAGGGACGCGCATGCGGGGGAGCCGTCGGCTCAGGGGGACAGGGTACAGTTCAAAGTGATGCCGTTCCGGGCCCCGCCGGACACAGATCAGGTAGCGGTGTGGGGGCAGGTCGGCGCGGGATTCCTCCGGCAGCGCCACGGTATGCATCCCGGTGGAGAGCAGGTCTATCTCCACCAGGTGGACGGCGGTATCCAGCAGTTCCTGCTGTTTGCGGCGGTAGAGGCGGTGACCCTCGCCCGGTGTCTTGTTGGCCGGACTGAGCACCTCAATGACCGTCACCACCTCGCCGCCGGCCGCGTGGACGATCTCCACAAACGGCTCCCTTCGCTCCACCGGGGGCAGGGTCATCACGACCGGCGCATCCACCAGAACCTCCGTCTCCACCTCCGCCACGCCGTAGGCGGGGGACGGCTCCCGCACCGCCGGCGGTCGCCGGATGAGCAGGATGTCCGGATAGAGGGCCTGCGGGGGCGTCAGAATGTACACCCGCTCGCCGATGCGGGCATGGTAGCGGGGGCGCAGGTGGGGCTGGAGTTCATCACGGATGTAAGTAATCAGACTCTGATGGACGTCCGGCCAGCGGACCGGGTCCTCCAGATACGGGTCCATTCCGGGAAAGGGACCGGGCATCCTTCACCTCCACACGCTTCGTGCCTCACAGAATTTCAGTTCGCCACCAGTTGCCGCTCTGCGGCTTCCAGGCGGGCCAGCACCCGCTCCCGGCCCAGAATGCTCAGGGTCCCGAAGAGGGGCGGGGAGACGGCCTTGCCGGTGGTGGCGATGCGGATGAGGCCGAAAACCTGCCGGTTGGAGAGCCCCAACTCCGCCACCAGTGCCCGCAGCGGCAGTTCTATCGCCTCCTCGGAGAAGTCCGGCACGTCCGCCAGCACCTGACGCGCCCGGCGCAGGACCTCTCGCGCCCGGTCGGCGTCCAGGCCCTGGGCCAGCAGGTCGTCCACCGACGGCGGCGCGATGTCCACAAAGAAGAAATCCGTCAACTCCACCACGTCGGTCAGGTGTTTGATGCGCTCCTGGATCAGGGGGACGATGCGCCGCAGAACGGCGTGCGTCTCGGGCGGGCACGGCGCGGGCACCAGCCCGGCCTCCTGCCAGAAGGGGAGCAGTCGCTCCAGCAGGTCGTCCGGGGAGAAACTGCGGATATAGACGCCGTTCATCCAGTCCAGTTTATCGTAAGAGAAGGCCGCCGGAGCCCGGTTGACCCGATAGAGGTCAAACCGTTCTATCAACTCCTCCCGGCTGAAAATCTCCTGCGTCTCGCCCTCGCCCGGCGCCCAGCCCAGAAGGGCCAGGAAGTTCAACAGCGCCTCCGCCAGGTAGCCCTGTTTGCGGAATTCGGTAATGGACGTGGCGCCGGCCCGCTTGGCCAGTTTCTTGCCACCGGGCATCGTTACCAGGGGGACGTGGCAGAAAACGGGCATTTCCCACCCCAGGGCCTGGTAGAGCAGGACGTGTTTCGGCGTGCTGGGCACCCAGTCGTCCCCCCGAATGACGTGGGTCACCTTCATATAATGGTCGTCCACCACGACGGCCAGGTGATAAGTGGGGAAGCCGTCGGACTTCAGGAGCACCTGGTCATCAATTCCGGCGTTTTCAAAGACCACCTCGCCCTTGATAACGTCCTGAAATACGGTCCGGCCGGTGAGGGGCACCCTGAGCCGGATGACGTGGGGCTCCTCCGGGGAGACGGCGCCGGGGGGGAGGTAGCGGCAGTGGCGGTCGTACATCGGGGGTTGACCGCGCGCCCGCTGGGCCTGCCGGACCTCCTCCAGCCGCTCCGGCGTACAGTTGCAACGGTAGGCCCACCCGGCCGCGACCAGTTCCTCGGCGACCTGCCGGTAGAGGGGCAGCCGCTCCGACTGGATATACGGCCCGTACGGGCCGCCGACGGCGTAAGTTTCGGCGTTCTCCACCCCAGCCCGACGCAGTTCCTCCAGGCCCGGCCCCTCATCCCAATCCAGCCCCAGCCAGCGCAACCCCTCCATGATGACCGGAATGGTCTCCGGCTGGTAGCGGACCCGGTCGGTGTCCTCAATCCGCAGGATGAACTGACCGCCCATTTTGCGGGCGAAGAGCCAGTTGAAGACGACGGTTCGTACATTACCGATGTGAGGCTCCCCTGTGGGACTGGGAGCGAAACGGACACGAACGCTCACGCTGTCACCTCCGGAATACGCTATTTCAGAATGTAGTAAGTCCCTTTCTTGTCCCCCACCTTGATCAGCACCCCCTTCTCCACCAGGTCCGCCAGGTCCAGGCGTAGCGTCTCCGGGCTGACGTGCGGGCAGATGACCTGGTACTCCCGGTTGGTGATCCGCCCGTACCGCCGGATGTACTCCAGCGCCTTCATCTGGCGTTCGTTCATCGTCCGCTGCCACTGGGCAATCGGGGGACGCTCTCTCCGGTTATACAGTGTCACGCTGAACAGATAGGGCTCTGCCCGGAACTGGGGCGGCGGCAACCCGGCGGCGGTCATTTCCTCAATCATCAGGTCTATCCCCAGCCCCAGTTCCTCAATGTACCCCCAATAGTAGAGCGCTCCGACGATGCGCGGGTTGCGGGAGAAGTGCTCCTCCACGATGTTGTCCAGCGTGATGTAGCCGGGAAGACCGCCGGGGCTGATGATCTCCATGCGGTCGGTGAACATGCGCACCTCAATCCGCCGTCCCCGTAGTCGGTAATCCCGGTGGGCGACGGCGTTGACCAGGGCCTCCCGGACGGCGGCAGGCGGATATTCGGTCTGCTCCACCCGCTCCAGCCCCTTGACCACCGCGCCGGTCCGCATCTCCTCCATAATGACCGTCCAGGTCCGCTGGATGATGCGCGCCAGAGGGCCGGAGACGTCCTCCCGTCGGCCGTAGCCCGCCTCGCCCCCTTCCCCCCGGGGCTCCGTTCCCAGGAACTTCACAAAGACCAGCCCGCTCTGGGGAAGGAAGACCTGAGGCTCTTTCCCGAAAAGGAGCATACCGGCCACCGTCGGGGTCCCCTCTTCGGTCAGTGCCCCGATCTGGATGAGCAACTCGTCGGTGGAACGGGTCCAGGGCCGGCGCTGTTTTTCCTGCCACCGCTGGAGGAACTCCTTAACCACGTCCCCATCCAGGTCCTCTCGTCGGGCCCCGGCGACAATCTGGGTTTCGTAGTCTCCGCTGGACTTGGTCGCCGCCAGGTGGCGAATCTCCTCGCCGGACAGGGGGCGGTTCTCCCCCCCGCGACGGATGACCACCCGTCCGTCGGAAAGGCTGTGGAGTTCTGTGCTCCGGGGAACGCGGACGTAGAACACAAATCCCCCGGCGACCTCCTCCTGCTGGCATTCCACCTCCAGAGGAGGGCGGCACTGGCGGAGCGCGTCCTGCAACAGGGCGTCCATCTCCTCGGGATAGACCGCGCCGGTGGACTTGCCCGTCTCGTCTATCCCGAGGACAACCGTCCCGCCGTCGGCGTTGGCGAAGGCGACGATGGTCTCCGCCAGCAGGTCCACCTCAGGCTCCGGTATCAGGGCCACCAGTTGCCCCGACCCCCGTCTGACCAGGTCTCCCCACATGCTGGATTCCTTCCTGTGCCGTCCCTACCTGTGACTCCACCACACTGATCATCAATTGGGGCGGCTTGCCCCTACCTCGACCCTTCATCGGGGCGACCGCAAGAGTCGCCCTACACCCAGTATACAACAAAACGGGAGAGAGACAAGAAGCCGCCCGACGATTCAGCGTCGGGCGAAAGAACTCTGCGGGGAGCGCCGTGTCCCTGGAATGGGGAAATATGGGGGTGCGGGGGGGGGGGGGGCGCCGGCCCGCCCCCCCCCCCCGCCCCCGCCCCCGGCGCGCGGGCGAGAGACGGCCAGCGCAAGGCCGAGGAAGAAGGGGGGGGCCCGAGCA
>JBBIKR010000064.1:0-18835 GCA_037445395.1 Thermoflexales bacterium | reverse complement strand
GGGGATTTCTATCATTAATTCACACCTCGGCTGTGTTTATAATTGTGTGGGGCGCGCGGGGGGGTGGGGGGGGGGGGGGGCGGGCGCCCCCCCCCCCCCCAAAACCCCACATTTCCCATTCTACGGGCGCGGCGCCCCCTGCAGAGGATTTGCGCAAGCCATCAGCCAACGAGGGTTGACGGTTCGGAAAATCTGAAGTATCCTTGCAGGCGCGACCGGAACAAGCAAGAGGGAGGAGACAATGGACGACATCTTTGCCGACATTAACCGTCATACAGAAGAGTATCTGGCTCGCCTGAAGCGGGCGCTGGCCCAGCCCAGCATCGCCGCCGAGGGACGGGGCATCGCCGAGATGGCTGCCCTGCTGACGGATGAACTGCGCGTCGTCGGCTTTCAGGTGGAGACCGTGCCCACCGACGGCGCCCCTGTCCTCCTGGCCCGGATGGAGGGGCGCCGACCGGAGCGGTTGCTCTTCTACAACCACTACGACGTCCAGCCGGTGGACCCGGTGGAACTCTGGACTTCGCCTCCCTTTGAGCCGACCGTCCGGGACGGCAAACTCTACGCGCGGGGAACTTCCGACAACAAGGGGGCCATCTTTGCCCGCCTGGTGGCGGTGGAGTCGTACCGGCGCGTGCGGGGCGACCTCCCGGTCGGCCTGACCTGGGTGATTGAGGGCGAGGAGGAGGTGGGAAGTCTCCATCTCCACCAGTTTGTGGCGGCGCGGGAGGACGCGCTGCGGGGCGTCCTGGGGTGCGTCTGGGAGGCGGGTGGCCGGGATGCCCGGGAACGGTACGAAATCGGCCTGGGCTGCAAGGGGATTCTCTACGTGGAACTGCGGGCGCGCGGGGCGGTGCGGGACCTCCATTCCGCCAGCGCCGCCATCGTCGTCAACCCCGCCTGGCGGCTGGTCTGGGCCCTCCACAGCCTCAAAGGGCCCGACGGTCGGGTGCGTATCCCCGGTTTCTACGACGCCGTCCGCCCGCCCACGCCCGCCCAGCGGGCTGCCCTGGCCGACTGGGACTACCCCGAGGACGAGGTCCGCGCCCTCTACGGAATTGACCGTTTCCTGGATGGGCTGACGGGGATGGCCCTCAAGGAGCAACTCCTCTTCGGCCCCACCTGCAACATAGACGGCTTCCACAGCGGCTACGGTGGCCCTGGCTCCAAGACCGTCCTGCCCAGCGAGGCGGTGGCGAAACTGGACTTCCGGCTGGTCCCCGACCAGTGGCCCGAAAAGGTCCTGGAGGCGCTGCGGGCCCATCTGGACGCGGAGGGGTTCACGGATGTGGAGATTGCCTGGTGGGAGGGGGAGGCCCCGTCCGCCGGAGACCCCGACCACCCCTTTGTCCAGACCGCCGTCCGGGCCGCCGAACGGGTCTACGGCCACCGTCCGGCGCTCCTGCCGATGATGGCGGGGACGGGGCCCGTCTATCTGCTCTGCGGCCAGTTCGGCACCCCGATGGTCACGGCCGGGGTGGGGTACGCCGATTCCCGCGCCCACGCGCCGGACGAGCACATCCGCCTGACGGACTTCGTGGACGGCGTCCGCTACATCGCGGCCCTGCTGGGCGAGTACGAGGATCAGGCGTAGAGCAACAGGTAGACCAGGGTTCCGCCTACGTTGGAGAGCAGCCACAGGGCCAGGGCGATTCGCATCAGCCAGAGGGGACGGCGGGGCGGCCAGCGGCGGCGCCAGTTCATCCGCACGACCGTATAGGTCATCAGCAATTGAGCCAGGCCGCCGGTCACGCCGTGCATAAAGGGGACGACGGTGGCCTGCCGGGCGAAGACCACGTTGCCCAGTCGGGCCAGCCCAACCCACGTCGGGACCATTCCGACCAGGATGGGCAGGTAGGCCAGGAAGGTCACCCATGCCATCAGGCGGCAGTGGGTGGGGAAACCTTTCCGGCGAGCCAGTATCCATCCGCCCACCGCAACCGCCGCCAGTGCCCACTGGCCGATCAGGGTCAGATCGGCGATGAGGAGTGCCCGGCTTCCCAGGAGTCCGGACATGGTTGTCTCCTTTTGAAAACCTCATGGCGCAGGACTTATCCCAATGGCACTAACTTTTCTCGGTTCCGCAAGACTCACTTTATGGGCAGTGCGATATGGCCCTGTTCCGTGTCATTGCGAGGGCGCAGAGCGCCCGAAGCAATCTCCTGAATGGCTTGTGGAGATTGCTTCGCCGCCTTTGGCGGCTCGCAATGACAGAGTGAGTTTTGCGTGATCGCCTTTCCGGGCTGCCGGCAGGCTCAAAAGCCCGCCCCACGTCCAAATGTTAGTGGCATTGGGATAAATCCTGCGCTACGTTCCCGGTGGTTCATCTCACCACCAGCCGCAATCCCAGGATAAACAGCAATACCAGCACGAGAATCCGGAACCGCTCCGGGTTCAGGTATCGGTCCAGTCGTCCGCCCAGCAGGAATCCCGCTGCGATGGCGGGCAGGGCGATCAGATACGCCCGCGCGACCACCGGGGTCATATTGTGGGCCACCAGATGGCCCGCGATGACCAGCGCGTCGTTGAAAATAAAGAGGGTCTGGAGGTTGGCTTTGAACTCGTCGGGGGGCCACTCCTGGGCCTGACCGTAGATGATGAGCGGGGGGCCGGAGGTGTTGTAGGCCCCGCCCAGCATCCCGGCCAGAAGGCCCACCCCCCAGGCCCAGGGGCGCCCGTTGGGCCGGGGCAGGCGAAAACCGGAGAGAGCATACAGCGCGTAGAGGCAGATGACGGCTCCCAGGGCGCCCAGCACGATTCGTTCGTCCAGCCGCCGCAGGGCCAGGATGCCCAGCGGGATACCGAAGGCCATTCCCGCCAGCAGGGGGTAGACGGCCCGGGGCCGGATTCGGGTCCGATACCGGCCCAGCATCAGCACGTCCACCGTCGTGGTGACCAGTGCAACCAGGGGCGTGACGGTGCGGATGCCGACCAGTCCAGGCAGAATCGCCATCGGGATTAACCCCGACCCGAAGCCGGTCAGCCGCTGGGTCAGGGCGGCGGCAAGGGTGACCAGCGCAATCAGGATGTCTGTTCCCAATCGGTATTTTCTCCTGGTTGGAGTAGAATCGTTGCGGCGACGAGAGTCTCGCCGGTGAGATTCACATCATGCAGGAGGCCCGATGATGGAGCATTCAACGAATACCACCGTGGACATTCTGGCGATCGGTGCTCATCCCGATGATGCGGAAATCGGTTGCGCGGGGTTGCTCCTGAAAGCGAAGGAGCGCGGCCTGCGCACGGGGATTCTCGTGCTCACCCAGGGTGAGATGGGGACATTCGGCGACCCGGAGACTCGGCGGGCAGAGGCCGAGGCCGCCGCCCGGATTCTGCAGGTGGACGCGTTCCGCATTCTGGACCTGCCGGATGCTCGTCTGGAGTTCAACTATGAGAACACCCTGCGCATCGTGGAGGTCCTGCGGGAATGGCGTCCCCGGCTACTGCTCTCTCCCCACGAGGATGACCATCACCCCGACCATGTGGCGACGGCGCGCCTGGTGGAACGGGCGGCGTTCCTGGCAACCCGTCCATCTCTGTTTCCCCAATACGAGCCGCTGATCCCGCAGCCCCGGCATCTGATGTTCCCTCTCTCTTTTCAGCGGCCGCTTCGCCCGCACTTCGTCCTGGACATTACGGACGTCTACGGGATCAAACAGCAGGCATTGCAGGCCCACGGGTCCCAGTACGGGCCCATCCTCTTCGCGGTGGAGATCGTCGCCCGCTACTACGGGATGATGATCCCGGCGGCCTACGGTGAGGGCTTCCTGACCAAGAACCCGCATCCCCTGACCGGGGCGCTGGGGATTATCTGAAATGATTTCCCGCATCGCTTCGCGATGCGGGGATGAGGGGGAGGGTTTGAGGGCGGCGGCCGAAGGCCGCCGCCCTCAAACCCTCCCTTTTCTCTCTGCGGCGGCGAAGTCGCCGCAGAAGTGATTCGGCTTCTCACCCCTTCCCCTGCCGGAGGGGGCGGCGCGGCCACCGGAGGGAAGGGGAAGAAAAAACGCCAATTTTCAGATCACCGTGCCTTCGGGGATGATGGTGTCCTCCGGGATGACGACGATGCCGTCCCGGATGACGTACAGTTCCTCCTCCCGGTCCGGTTCGCCCTGGTGGGAGCGGATGATGACGCCGTCGCCGATGCGGACGTTTTTATCCAGGATGGCCCGCTCTATGGAGACGTTGTGCCCGATGCCGACGTTGGGGCGGCCCAGGCGACGGTTTTCCGCCCGTTGCTCCTCATCCTCATAGAAGTCGGCGCCCATCATCACCACCTGGCGCAGGCGGGAGCCGGGCCGGATCATACTCCGCAGCCCGATGACGCACTCCTCCAGGTCGGCGTCGTAGAGGCGACAGCCGTCCGCCACCACCGTCCGCTCCAGCCGGCAGCCGTCTATCCGGGAGGCCGGGAGGAAACGGGAACGGGTGTAGATGGGAAAGCGCGGGTCGTAGAAGTCAAAGGGCGGGTCCGGGCGGGTCAGCGCCAGGTTCGCCTCGTAGAACGCCCGAATCGTCCCGATGTCCTCCCAGTACCCCTCAAACGGGAAGGCGTAGACCCGGGTGGTCTGGATGGCCGCCGGGATGATGTGGTGGCCGAAGTCGTCCCCCGGAACTTCCTCCAGCAGGCGGGTCAGCACGTCCAGCCGGAAGACGTAGATGCCCATAGAAGCCAGGAACGGCTTTTCGCTTCCGCGACGGCTGACCATCCCTTCCAGTACGGCGGGGTCCTTTGGCTTCTCCTCAAAGGCCACAATCCGCCCCTCGCCATTGGTCTTGAGAATTCCGAAGCGAGGGGCGTCCTGCGCGCTCACCGGCAGGACGGCAATGGTCATGTCGGCCCGGGACTGTCGGTGGTAGGCGACGAATTCACTGTAATCCATCCGGTAGAGATGGTCACCTGCCAGAATGAGGATGTCCTTCGGGTTGTGGGGGATGATGCGATGCAGTTGACGGCGGACCGCGTCCGCCGTCCCCTGGTACCAGGCCTCGCTGGTCAGCGTCTGCTCCGCCGGGAGCAGTTCCACGAACCCGCCGGAGAAGACGTCAAACCGGTAGGTGTGGTAGACGTGGCGATGGAGGGACGCGGTGAGGAACTGGGTGAGGACAAAGATGCGCGTGATGCCGGAGTTGATGCAGTTGCTGATGGAAATATCTATCAGGCGGTACTTTCCGGCGATGGGGACGGCCGGCTTGGCCCGCGCTTTGGTGAGCGGATAGAGCCGGGTCCCCCGCCCACCGCCCAGAACTACGGCGATCACGTCTTTTACGGCCATATCTAATATCTCCCGATTGTGTGGACTCCCTGAGAATGCGTGCTACTATTGTGATGTGGCTTGGCCACTATGGGGCCAGAATGTGAACGGTGTGACCGTTGTAGCGTAGGATTTATCCTGCATTGGGACAGGAATTCGCGCGAAACAGGATAAATCCCGTACTACAAGGTGAATTTTGGCAGTCCGGTTTGGCCGTTCAGAAAATTACGCCAGGCCCAGGCGGCGGAAGGCCCAGGGCGCGCCCAGGCCGCCCCATAGCCCCACCAGCCCGTAGCGGACGAAACGGAAGAGCAGGGCCGGCTCCAGGCCGGAGAAGGCGATGCGCAACCCCAACCAGAGGGCCACCAGAACGACCACGCCCAGCAGGAACCGCACGACCCGCTTCCAGGCCGGCCCGCCGGAGTCAAAGCGGACCCACTGGCGCTCCAGAACAAACCCGACACCCATCCCCATCAGCGTGGCCCCTTCGGTCACGCCGTCGTCGGTGAGGAAGAGAAGCATCAGAATGAGCGGGGCAACGACTGCCACGCCCAACTGCCAGGCCAGCCCCTTCTCTTCCAGCCACCGCTCTACCCCCGGCTCCAGCCACAGGTAGAGGAACAGAAGGGCGGCGCCGATGACGTATCCGCCCAGGACGTCGTGGGGGAAGTGGACGCCCAGGTAGATGCGGGAGAGGGGGATGAAGAGCATCATCACCGCTGCCAGAATCCAGACCCAGCGGCGGCGGGCCTGCGCGGCCAGGTACCCCCAGACGACGACGGCGCTCTGGGTGTGCCCGCTGGGGAAGCCGTAGCCCGTGGCATCCCAGAGGACCTTTACCCGCCCCGGCGCGTACTCCGGCGGGCGGGGCAGCGCGGCCAGTGCCTTCGCCACCGCATTGGTGTAGGCGCAGAGCAGGAAGGCGACGGTCAGCCGCGCTCCGGTCCGCCGGTCCAGACACCAGTAGACCAGCGGCAGGAGCAGGAGAAAGAACTCTTCCTCCCCCATAAACGTGAAGGCCCGGAAGGGCCAGTCCAGCGCAGGGCTGAACTGCTGGAACCAGGCGATGATCCGAAGGCCCCACTCCATCAGGCCGTCCACAGGTCACCTCCTTTGTGATGAATACGTTTACTGCCTTCCGGTGGCGTGAGCACAGTCAGGTCCAGGGCGGCCTCAATCAGGCGGTTCATCGGTACCTCTTGCCCGGGCCAGACGGTCCAGGGCCCGTCGGAATGCCAGGGTGTCCCGGAGCCGACGGCGTTCCAATGCGTCCCAATCTCCACCCGACTGGCACCCGGTCTGTTCCCAGAACCGGTAGAGGGCGTCAAAGACCTCCCATGCCTCCTCGGGGCTCAGACGCCGCAACCGCTCCAGCCGCTCCGCCCTCGTCCACCGGGCCGCTTCGGCATAGCCCCGGAGGACTTCTCCAAGTTCTGTTGACAACTTGCGTTCATCGGTGTTCATCGGCGCCTCGGATCACCGCCACCGATGCGACGCGGTCGCCGTCCCGCAACTCCATAATGCGGGCGCCCCGGGCCGAGCGGCCCATCGCGGGGACCGACGTCGCCGGCACCCGCAGGATGATGCCCCGCGCGGAGACCAGGGTGACCTCCTCCTCCGGGCCGACGACCCGTGCCGCCGCCACAGCCCCCCGGCCCTTCGCCTGCCCACCCACGCAGACCACCCCCTTGCCATAGCGTCCCTGCCGGGGGAACTCTGAAAGCGGCGTCCGCTTCCCGAAGCCGCGCTCCGTCACCACCAGCAGGTCGGATTCCGGGATGACGACCTCCGCGCTGGCGACCCGGTCCCCGTCCTCCAGACGGATGCCGCTCACGCCCGCCGCCATTCGCTTCATCGGACGGACCTCGTCCTCCCGGAAGCGCAGTGCCTGCCCGTGCTCCGTCACCAGGATCAACTCGGCGTCCCCTGGCGTCAGGCGGACCCAGCCCAGTTCGTCCCCGTCCTCCAGGACAATGGCGACCAGCCCGCCGGACCGGATGTTGGCGAACTCCGGGAGCGGCGTCCGCTTGACCTTCCCCCCGACGGTGATCATCGTCAGGAAGCCGTCGGAGAAATCCCGCACGGCCAGCGCGGCCGTCACCTGCTCCCCCGCGTCCAGCGCCAGCATGCCCGCCAGCAGGACGCCCTGGGCCGTCCGGTCGGCGGACGGTATCTGGTAGACCCGCTCCGCGTAGACCTTCCCCCGATTGGTGAAGAAGAGCAGGGTGTCCAGGGTGCGCGCCGTCAGCAAATAGAAGACGGAGTCTTCCTCCTTTGTCTGCATACCGATGACGCCGCGCCCGCCCCGGGCCTGGGCCCGGAAGACCCGCTCCGGCACCCGCTTGATGTAGCCGCGCTGGGTGATGATGACCAGGACCGCCTCCTCCGCGACCAGTTCCTCCTCCTCAAACTCCGCTTCCACGCCGTGGATGATGGCCGTACGCCGGGGGTCGCCGTACGTTTTCTTCAACTCTTCCAGGTCGGTGCGGATGACGCCCAGGATTTTGCGCGGGGAGGCCAGCAGGTCCTCCAGGTAGGCGATGCGGCGGATCAATTCTTCGTACTCGTCCTCTATCTTCTGGCGCTCCAGCGCCGCCAGCCGCCGCAGGGGCATGTCCAGAATCGCCTGGGCCTGGACCTCCGTCAGGTGGAAGCGCTCCATAAGCCGGACCCGCGCCGTCTCCACGTCGGGCGACTGGCGGATGGTCTGGATGACGGCGTCCAGGTGGTCCAGCGCGATTTTCAGCCCCTCCAGGATGTGCGCCCGCGCCTGCGCCTTCGCCAGTTCGTACCGGCTGCGGCGGACGATGACCTCCCGACGGTGCTCCACGTAGAGTTCCAGCGCCCGCTTGAGGGTGAGAAGGCGTGGCTCGCCGTCCACCAGCGCCAGCAACTGGACGCCGAAGGCGGATTGCAGGGCGGTGTACTTGAAGAGGCGGTTGAGGACGGTCTTCGGCTGGGCCCCGCGGCGGAGTTCTATGACGATGCTCATCCCCCGCCGGTCGGATTCGTCCCGCAGGTCGGAGATGTCCTCAAGGCGGCCATCGTGGACCAGTTCGGCGATCCGTTCCAGCAGGGCGCTCTTGTTGACCTGATAGGGGATTTCGGTGATGACGATGCGGTGGCGTCCGCCGTTGGTCTCCTCCACGTGGGCCTGGGCGCGGACGGTGATCAGGCCCCGACCGGTGGCGTAGGCCTGGACCAACTCCTCACTGCCCAGGACGACGCCGCCGGTGGGAAAGTCCGGTCCGGGGAGGAACTGCATCAGGTCCTCCACGGTCACCTCGTCCCGTTCCTCCCAGTGGTCCACCAGGTAGGCGATGGCGTCGCAGACTTCGCCCAGGTTGTGGGGCGGGATGGAGGTCGCCATGCCGACGGCGATGCCCGAGGAGCCGTTCACCAGCAGGTTGGGGATGGCCGCCGGAAGGATGGCCGGCTCCCGCAGGGTGTCGTCAAAGTTGGGGACGAAGTCCACGGTGTCCTTCTGGATGTCGGCCAGCATCTCGGCCGCGATGGGGGCCAGGCGGGCCTCGGTGTAGCGCATCGCGGCCGGGCTATCTCCGTCCACCGACCCGAAGTTGCCCTGTCCGTCCACCAGCGGGTAGCGCAGGGAGAAGTCCTGGGCCATCCGGGCCATCGCCTCGTAGACGGCGGCGTCGCCGTGGGGGTGGTACTTGCCCAGGACCTCGCCGACGATGCGGGCGGACTTCTTGTAGGGGGCGCCGGGGTGGAGCCCCAGTTCGTGCATGGCGTAGAGGATGCGCCGCTGGACTGGCTTGAGGCCATCGCGGACGTCGGGCAGGGCCCGCGCGACGATGACGCTCATCGCGTAGTCCAGGTACGCGCGGCGCATTTCTTCTTCAATGGTGACGGGCTGGATGGTGCCGATGTCCATACGTGAAACGTGAAGCGCGAAAAGTGAAAAGTGAAACGTGAAGTGTAGGGGGTTATCGGTCCACGGTGGAGGCGAGGGCGTTCATGGCGGCCCAGACCTGGTAGACAGTGGGCATATTGTCGCCGGTCCACTCCACCGTACGGCCGTCCACCCGGCGGGCACCGGGGACCAGCAGGGCCATGTCGGCGTGGAGGGCGCTCAGGAAGGTGACCTGCAGGGTGATGGGTGCGGGGATGGCCAGCGGGGAGACCGACCGGCCCAGGGCGCGCGCAGCGGCCTGGCGGATGAGGCGGTGGGCCGTCGCCGGGGGCAGGCAGCGGGCGGCGGTACGGGTGATCCCCTCCTTGACGGCGACGGTCTCTATGTCGCCCAGCAAGGCCCGGGCCTCCTCGGTGACGGCCCGGTCGCCGGTGACCAGGACGACGGGGACACCGAAACTGCCCGCCAGCGCGGCGTTCAGCCCGGCCTCTCCCACCCGTTGGCCGTTCAACCGCGCCTCCACGACGCGCCGGCTCCAGGTGTGCTCCAGGACGGCTCCGGCGGTGCCGGAGGCGCCGTGGTAGCCGATCAGGAAGACGGCGTTCACGTCCGGGCCGATGCCCTGCATCATCTCCAGGGGTTTGGGACTGCCGGAGATGAGTTCCGCCGCCGGGTGCAGGTCCTCAATGAGGAGATTGGTCATCCCGGCGTGGCTGTCGTTGACGACGATGCGGGTGGCGCCGCCCTCCAGCGCGCCCTCAATGGCCGCGTTGGCCTCGGCGGTCATCAGTTTGCGGAAGCGCTCGTATTCTTTGTGTTCCGGCCGGACGTGGTCCATGGCCACGACGCCGGAGATACCTTCCATGTCAACGGAGATCAGAATGTTCATGGTGGTATCCTGGTAGATTGGTAATTGGTAAATGGGTCATTGGGTAATTGGAAAAGAAGCAGGTTACCGAAGTAACTCCAGGAACTCTTCGCGGGTCAAGCCGGCGCTTTTGATCAGGCGCAGGGTCAGTCCTCTACCGAGACTCCGGTTGTGCCAGGGGATGACCACACGCCGATTGTCCGATGGTCGCCACATCACAATATGGCTGCCTGTCTGGTGGTCTGGCTCAAATCCGGCGCGTTGCAGCGCCTGGATCATCTAGCGGGGCGTGACCGCGGGCAATCGGGGCATTATGCCGGTTCCAGCGCGATGCTGAGGCGGCCCACAAATTGCTCGGTGGCCTCCTCTACCGGGATCGGTTCGCCATGCTTTAGCAGGCTGGCACAATAGGCCCGAATGGCATCGGCGGCCATTTCCCGGGCTTCCTCCAGAGTTCGCCCTTCGGTATAGCAGCCAGGGAGTGCGGGGACCGTTACCAGGTATCCCCCCTCTGGCTGACGCTCAATGATGACGGTGAACTGATAAAGGGGCATTGTCCCTCCCAAAGGGTAAATGTCTACCCCACCTGTGTCATTGCGAGCCGCCGAAGGCGGCGAAGCAATCTCCACGCCCGTGGGGGGATTGCTTCGGCGGCTGCCACCGCCTCGCAATGACAGCGGGTCAGAGATGTTCCAGAAGGGATTGGACGGCGGTATAGACGTCCGCTTCGCGGCGGGCGATGCGGTCCACCCACTCCTCTATCGCGGCCTCTCCTGCTCCCTTCAGCAGACGGCCCAGCAGTTCCTGCTCCAGGGCACGGAGCAGGTCGTCGCGGGCCCGCGCCCGCTCCCGGTGGCTCCAGAGGCCGCTGGATTCCAGATAGGCCCGGTGGGCCGCGATGGCCTCCAGCACCTCTGCCACGCCGCTCCCGTCCAGCGCGATGGTCTTGAGGACGGGGGGCCGCCAGACCGCGTCCTTTCCGGGCCCGGCGTTGTTGTGGCCCAGTTCCAGCGCCACCTCCAGCGCGCGGGCCGTCTGGGCCGCGCCGGGCCGGTCGGCCTTGTTCACCACCAGGATGTCCGCAATCTCCATGAGGCCGGCCTTCAGCGCCTGGACGTCATCGCCCAGGCCCGGCGCCTCCACGACGATGGTGGTGTGGGCAGTACGGGCGATGTCCACTTCCGCCTGCCCGACGCCCACCGTCTCCACCAGGACGACGGCGAAACCAGCGGCGTCCAGGACTTTGACCACGTCGCCGGTGGCGCGGGCCAGTCCGCCCAGACTCCCCCGGGTCGCCATACTACGGATGAAGATGCCGGGGTCACCCGCCAGGTCCCGCATGCGCACCCGGTCGCCCAGGAGCGCGCCGCCGGTGAAGGGACTGGTGGGGTCCACGGCGACGATACCCACCGTTGCCCCGCGGCGGCGGAAGCCCTTGGCCAGTTCGTTGACCAGGGTGGACTTGCCGGTGCCGGGGGCGCCGGTGACGCCGACCACGTGCGCGCGGCCGGTATGCGGGTGCAGGGCCGCCAGAGCCTCCCGGGCCGGGGGGCCGTCGTCCTCAATCAACGAGATGAGGCGTGCCAGGGCCCGCCGGTCGCCCTCCAGAATACGGGGGACCAGTTCCACGGTCAGCCCTCACCGCAGGCCCGGCGGACGGCTTCCACGATGGTCAGCGTGGAGGTGCCGGGGCCGAAGACGGCTTCCACGCCCGCCTCTTGGAGCGCGGGGACGTCCTCATCGGGGATGATGCCGCCGACAAAGACTTTGACGTGGTCCAGGCCGGCCTCCCGCAGTCCCTGGATGACGCGCGGGACCAGGGTCATGTGGGCGCCGGAAAGGATGGAGAGCCCGACCGCGTCCACGTCCTCCTGCAGGGCGGCCTCCACAATCATCTCCGGCGTCTGGCGCAGGCCGGTGTAGATGACCTCCATACCGGCGTCCCGCAGGGCGCGGGCGACCACTTTGGCGCCCCGGTCGTGGCCGTCCAGGCCGGGTTTGGCAATCAGAACCCGAAGTCGCTCCCCCATAGGTACCTCCAGCAAGTGGGCAGGGTAACTGGCTTGCGGGATAATTATACCGTATTTTGCCGACCGCGCCACTTTCGGGGATTGACGCCTCCTGGGTCGGGGGTATAATTTGAGTATAGTCTCACTCCACCCCCAGCGGCTTCGCCGCTACCCCCTCCCCTCTCCTGACCCTCGGCCAGGAGAGGGGAGGGGTGCCGCCGCAGGCGGCGGGGGAGGGATGAGGAATCATCCAGGAGGCCCGATGTTTCGTGCCGCCGTTGTAACCGTCAGCGATAAGGGCTACGCCGGGGAGCGGGAGGACGTCAGCGGGCCGGTGCTGGCAGACCTCCTGCGTGCGGCCGGCGCCGAGGTGGTGGCCCAGACCATTGTCCCGGACGAGCCGGAGCAAATTCGGCAGACGCTCATTCACCTGGCCGACGACCTGAAGGTGGACGTGGTCCTGACGACCGGGGGAACCGGCTTCACCCCGCGCGACCACACCCCCGAGGCGACGCGCGCCGTCCTGGAGCGGGAGGCGCCGGGACTGGCGGAGGTACTGCGCTGGGAGGGGTACCGCCGCACCCCGCAGGCCGTCCTCTCCCGGGGCGTCGCCGGGTTGCGCGGCCGGACCCTCATCATCAACCTGCCGGGAAGCCCCCGGGCGGTACGGGAGGGCATGGAAGTACTGGCCCCCATTCTCCCCCACGCTGTCCAGATGGCCCGGGGGGAGGATACGGAGCACCATTGATCTCGCCACTCGTGGTGGTTTCGTTAAGGGAGAACAATGCGGGACGAACGGAGACCGGTATTGAGTGTTGAGGAGGCGCTGGAGCGGATTCTGGCGACGGTTCAGGTACTGGAGTCGGAGCGGGTGCCCCTTCTGGAGGCATTGGGACGGGTGCTGGCGGAGGAGGTGACGGCGGACCGGGACATCCCGCCGCTCCCCAACTCAGCGATGGATGGCTACGCCGTCCGCGCCGCCGACGTGGCCCGGGTACCGGCCCGCCTGCGGGTCATCGCGGAGGCACCGGCCGGCCGCCTCTGCCCGGTGGAGGTGGGGCCGGGCACAGCGGTCCGCATCATGACCGGCGCGCCGGTCCCCGTCGGGGCCGATACCGTTGTCCCCTTTGAGCATACCTGCCCCGATGGCGAATGGGTGGAGGTTCTGCGGGAAACCCGTCCTGGGGCCAACGTCCGGGAGGCCGGGGAGGACGTGCGCGCCGGCCAGGTCGTCCTCACCCCGGGCCGCGTCCTGCGCCCGCAGGAAATCGGCATGCTGGCCGCGCTGGGCCGGACCGAGGTCGCCGTCATCCGGCGGCCCCGGGTGGCGATTCTGGCCACCGGCGACGAGGTCGTGCCGCCCTGGGAGACCCCCGGCCCGGGCCAGATTCGGGACGCCAACTCCTACACCGTCGCCGCACAGGTGCGCAGGTACGGCGGCATCCCCCTCATCCTGGGTGTCGTCCGGGACGAGGAGATGCTCGTCCGGGAGGGAGTCCGCCGCGCGCTGGCGGAACGGGCCGACCTCATCGTCACGTCCGGCGGCGTCTCCATTGGCGATTTTGACCTGGTCAAGCAGGTGCTGGCGGCGGAAGGGGAGATGCGCTTCTGGTCGCTGAACATGAAGCCGGGGCGACCGCTGGCTTTCGGCGTCGTCGGCGGGGTCCCGCTGGTCGGCCTGCCGGGGAACCCCGTCTCCGCCATGGTTGCCACGGAACTCTTCGTCCGCCCCGCGGTCCTGAAGATGCAGGGCTTTACCGACTGGCCGTGGCCCGAACTCAGCGCCCGCCTGACCGACCCCATCGTCCGCAAGGACGGCCGTCGCCACTACCTGCGGGTGCGGTTGCGGGAGACGCCCGAGGGCTGGGAGGCGACCCTGACCGGCGACCAGGGCTCCGGCATTCTCTCCTCGCTGGTCCAGGCCGACGGTCTGGCCGTCATCCCCGAGGACATGGACCACTTGCCCGCCGGGGCAGAGGTGAGGGTGCTGTTGTTGAAGGAGTATGGAGTATGGAGTAGGGAGTAGGGGGGTGTGAAACGGGAAAAGCGAGCACCGTACTCGGATATAGACCTCACCCGCTGGCGGGAATACGGGCATATCTGGACGGATTCCCTCTGGCTCATTGAGGCGCGCGACCGCACCGGCGGGCACCAACTGGATTACCATGGCGGCTTCGTCCCCCAGATTGCCACCCAGACCTACCTGCGCTACACGCGGGAGGACGAGGTCGTCCTGGACCTGTTCCTGGGGTCGGGGACGAGCGCCATAGAGGCGGTGCGGCTGAATCGCCGCTTTGTCGGCGTGGAGTTGAATCCAGACCTGGTGGAATATGTCCGGGGGAAAATCCCTGCAGACCTGCTGGACCGGCGCGTCCACATCCTGCAGGGCGATAGCACCCAGGAGGAGACGGCCCGGCGGGTGCGGGAGGTTTTGGGGACGATGGGCGCCGACCACGCGCACCTCCTCGTCCTGCACCCGCCCTACCACGACATCATCCGCTTCTCCGGCCTCTCCGCCGACCTCTCCAACGCGCCGGACCTGGAGACCTTTCTGGAACGGTTTGAGGCCGTCGCCCGGCACGGGTTTGACCTGCTGGCGCCGGGCCGTTTCGCCGTCTTGGTCATCGGCGATAAGTACGCGCGCGGAGAACTGGTCCCGCTGGGTTTCTACTGTCTGGAGCGCTGCAGGCGGGTGGGCTTTCGGCCCAAAGCGATTGTGGTCAAGAACATCACCGGCAACGAGCGGGGCAAGGGGCGGGCCAGCAACCTCTGGCGCTACCGCGCGCTGGCCGGGGGCTACTACATCTTCAAACACGAATACGTGATCATCCTCACCCGCCCGGCCCGCGAACCACGGAGTACGGAGTAGGGTAACTACCCACCCACCTGTGTTATTGCGAGTCGCCGAAGGCGGCGAAGCAATCTCCATGCCCGCGAGGGGATTGCTTCGGCGGCTATCGCCGCCTCGCAATGACGGCGGGTAAGTAATGACAAGCAGAAGGTATGATGGTTCTGGATTTTCTCACCCGCCTGCCCCTTCCCGACTACCGGGCCGCGCTGACGGCAGGGGTGCTTTGGGGGACGGCGCTGGCCCTCTGGGCCGGGCGCCGGAACGGGCTGCCGGTGATAGTTGTGGTGGACGGTGTGCTGGCGGCGGCGGTGGGTGGCCTGCTCCTGGGGCGCCTGGGCTACATCGCGGCGCATCTGCCGTACTTCCGGGAGCATCCGACGGCCGCGCTGGCGTTCTGGCAGGGCGGCCTCTCTGCGCCGGGAGTCGTGGTCGGCGGGGCGGTGGGCGCGGGGGTGATGGCCCGCCTCCGGAGACTGCCCTCTGGGCTTCTATTGGGCGTGCTGGCACCGGGCGCGGCGGTGGTCCTGGTCGCAGCCTATCTGGGCTGCCTGCAGGCGGGCTGTGCCTGCGGCCGGGAGACCTGGCCCGGGGACGGCCCGCTCTGGACCCTCAGCGCCGAACTTCCCGACCTCTACGGCCTGCGCGCCCCGCGCGTCGCCGTGCCGGTGCTGGGGATGGGGTGGGGGGTCCTCATGCTGGTCTTGACCCTCTGGATGGCGCGCGGGGGCCGGGCAGCCACACCGAGGGCAACCGCAAGGGCTGCCCCTATATGGCTGGCCCTCTACGGCCTGGGAGAATTCGCCCTGGGGTTTCTGCGGGGGGACGCGGCCCCTCTCATGGGTGGCCTCTCGGCCCTTCAGTGGGCGGGCCTGGGCATCCTGGGAACGGCCATCGCGCTGGGGATGCTACCGGCTGTCCCCTTCCGGCTACCGGCTAACCACTGACGGCTACCGACTATCCCCTTCCGGCTACCGGCTACACTTGACGCCGACCCATTTTGTGGTATAACAAAACTGGCCCGGGTGCCAGGAACCCGCCGGGCCAAAGGGGGAATGATGGCGCGAGTCCGTTCGTTGCAGTTGGGGGGAGTGACTCTGGGAGTCGTTGCGATCTTCCTGCTCCTGACCCTGCAGTTCCTCCATACAAATGATTCTATGGCGGCCCAGCCCGTCCGGGTGGACCCCTTCCGCTTCCGGCCCGCCGTCTACGCCGACCTCATCACCTGTACTCTGGCTGTGACGACCACGGATGCTATCCCCGGCAACAACTCCTTTGATACGGCGGCCATTCTGGCCGACTACACCGGCCTGGCCCTGGTGCAGGGCGTTCCCGGTGAGGCGAAGAACCCGACGGAGGACTATTTCCGGCTGGACAACGCCGTTGTCGGCTGGACGTACGAGGTGGTCGCCGCGCCCGATGGCCTGGGAAACTACAACCTGGGCATCATTGTCTACGGTGCAACCCAGACGCCGATCCTGACGGACACGAATACTCTGGATGGCAACTCGGCGCGCGTGACGATGGTCGCCGCATCCTCGGGGCCGTTCTACTTCAAAGTCTTCCAGATCAGCAACTACTGCAGTGGTGGGACATACCATCTGGAAGCAAACGCGGCCGCGCCGACCGCGACGCCGACCCCTTCTCCCACCCCGACCGGGACGGCAACGCCACCCCCGCCCACCCCGCTGAGCGGTGTGGACCGCTTTGAGCCCAACCACGACTTTGACCATGCTGCCACCATTGCTACCAATGTCACCTACGACAACCTGAATTTCATCCCCTGGGGCGGAGCGACGGAGGACAACGATTTCTACAAAATCTGGGTGAAGCCCCGTCTGCTCTACACCTGCGAGACACTGAACCTGGCCCCCGGCCTGGATACCAACATCATCATCTACGACGGTAACCGCAACGGCCTGGCCGGCAACGACGATGTGACGCCTGGGGATTACCGTAGCCGGATTTCCTATACCTCCACTTACGAGGGGTGGCTCTACGTTCTGGTGGGTCACGGCGGCCGGTTCCCTTATTCCGAGGTGCAGAACAGCACCTACAGCCTGCGCTGCTCTGTAGAGGTTCCGGGTCTGCCCACCCCCGCACCCACGGCGACGCCCCGGCCGCCCACGGCCACCCCGGTCCCCAAAGACTGGACGCCCACGCCGGAGACGTTCACCTCTCCGCCTCCCACGGCAACTCCAGCGACGGGAGGGGAACTCTCGGTGCGGCTGATTTCTACCCCCACGCCGCCGTCCCCGGAGGCGACACCGGCCCCCCGCTTTGTGCCGCTGGACATCCTGGTCTACTACGACGCCAACAACGACCGCAGTCCCGGGGCAGGAGAGGGAGTGGCGGGACTGCGCATCCTGGCCTACGATACCCTCACCGGTGAGCAGGTCGCCGAAGGGGTGACCGACGACATGGGGCGGCTGCGGTTCACCGCGGCCGTCCGGGGGGCCGTCCGCATCGTCGTCCCCTATCTGAGCATCGGTCGGGTGATTGAGGGGGAAGGGGCCAGCGTCTACATCCGCATCGCGCCGCCGACAGGGAGTCCATAATGGACGAGCCCATTTCTTCTCCTGCCCCACCGTCTCCTCCCCAACAGGGAGCGTCTTCTCCTCCGTCTTCCCCGGCGCGAGGACTCGTTTCCCGCCTTCCCTCCTGGGCTATCTGGCTGGGGGGTGTCGGCGTGGCGATTCTGCTCATCACGCTGGTGGCGCTGCTGGCCCTCCGCCCCGTCCTTTTCCCCCGTCGTCCGGCAGGGATTCCCCTTTCGGTCACGCGGGTGGCTCCGGGTGCCAGCCCCCTGCCCGTCCCCGCGCCGCCGGTGGCCGAAATCGGCAATACCGAGGTCTCCCTGCCAATCCCCACATCCCTGGAGGTGGGCGGGCGCACCTTCCAGGTGCAGCCGGTAAGGGTGGAAGGCGGGGTCTGGAACGTGTCGGAGTCCGGCACCGATGCCGCCTTTTGGGCATACACCACCGTCATCCACTATGTCCTGGGCCTGGAGCCGACGGAGGAGAACCGGGCCCTCGTCGGTGGACTGGCGGAAGGGGATGAGATCGGGCTTCGTCTGTCCAGCGGGGCCCGGCTGACCTTCCAGGTGGTCCGCCAGAAGACGGTCTCCCCGGATGATGAGTCGCTCTTCTTCCAGACTCGCCCCGGCCTGACGCTGCTGGTCCGGGAGAAAGAAGGAGAGCGCCCGGCAGTGGTGGCCGATTTCCGGGAACTGGTGGAGCCTACGCCTCAGGCCGCCGGCCCCACCGCCGGTCCCGGGCAACCGGTACAGGTGGGAACGGCGCGGGTGACGGTCCTGGAGGGGCACGCGGAGCGGGGTCTGGCGGACCTGCCGGCGGGCACGGTGGCGTATTTCGTGGAAGTGTCTATAGAGAACGCGGGGACGGTCTCTCTGCTCCCGCGCGATTTCGCGGCCGAACTGCTGGATATGGACGGCAACCGGTATATTCCCTCCCCGTCGCTGGCGGGGAAGGGGAAATACGGCTCATTGCCGGGGGAGATAACCGCCGGAGGGAAGGCCGAGGGGACGTTCGCCTACGTGATTCCCGAAGCGGTCTCTGGCCCCACGCTGACCTGGGTGTTCGGCCCCCAGGCGGCATCCGAACTGCGGGCGCGCTTCTCCCTGTCCTATACTCCTCCGCCTGTTGCTATGGCGGAGGCCGAGGTGACGGTCACCCAGGCGTTTCTGGGGGAGGGGGGCGAGGTCCTGCACGTCATCGCACGGGTGCGCAACCGCGGGGCGGCGGCGCTGGGGGTGACGGAGGGGGACATCTCCATGAGTTCGCGCGCTGGCCCGACCGAACTGCGGGTGGCGGCGCCGCCGCTGCCATGGGAGATTGCGCCGGGACAGGAGCGGGAGGTGGAACTGCAGTTTGCCCGGCCCCGCGCGCCGTCCTGCGTGGTGACGATTCTGGGCTACACCTTTGAGATTTCCGGCCTGCCGGAATGATGGGAGGGGGGATGCGG
>JBBIKR010000063.1:0-18975 GCA_037445395.1 Thermoflexales bacterium | reverse complement strand
CCGGAAAGGCCGGTGATCACGCCTACCCGCTGGCCCGGCTCGCCCTGGACGAAATCCATCAGCGAAGAAAAGAGTCGGCGCGGCGCATCGTGCCCGCGGGCGATGTTAGCCCAGTTCGGACGCGTGCCGTTGTAGAAGTCGGCCGGGGCGCGGTGGACCTGCGCCTGGCGGAAGTCCTGGTCCAGCAGGCGGAAGGCGAAGCCCTCCCGGTGCCCCAGGCGCACCTGATTACCGTCGCCGCTGATGATGACGGTGTGTTCGGCGCTGCCCTGAACGGTGATACTGCGTTCGGCCGTGGCCATTCAGCGGTTCACCCTGTTCCGGTCGCCGGTGATGATCACGCTCCCGCTCACGTCCCCGCCGATGGCGACGGAGCGCTCCCCGGCGGCGGTGACGGTCACCCCGGCGGCCTGGGCCTCCCCCCACAGGCGGGCAATCTCTTCGGCCAGGGCAGGGTCTTCGGCCAGCAGTTTCTTCAGTTGCTGGCGCAGGGTAGCCTGGGCATCGGGGTCATCGGGCGCGGCGGCCAGGTCCTGGACGGCTTCCTGCGCCGCAGGCCGGGCCTCCACCTTCGGGCGCAGTTTCTCCCACAGGGCTCTGGCCCGCTCCCATGCGGCCTCGCCCAGTTTTTTCCCGGCCTCCTCGGCCGCTTTTTCGCCCGCCTTCAGCAGGTAGGGCAGGAAGGGGGCGAGGAAGGCGGTCAGTTGCTGGATGAGTTGGGCGTCCATTTCGTCCTCCGATTTGTGTGGGACAAAAGATGTTCCAGTGAAAACGCCCGCCGCGTTATATGGCCGCCCGGCGCAGCATGGACGCCAGCCATACGCGCGCCGGGTGCTCCACCCGCTCCAGTTCGGCGATGACGCTCTCCACGTCGTAGGCCACCCGCCGCAGGGTGACGGTGCACTCCGGGCCGTTGAAGTCCAGAAGCGCGTACCCGGCGCGGGGGTCGCCGTCCAGCGGCAGGCCCACGCTTCCCCCGTTGACCAGCCGCACGCCGCCCACCTGCCGGTCCAGCGGGCGATGCGTGTGCCCGTAGACCAGCAGGCGCGCGTCCAGGCCGGTCAGATACGGAAGAATCTGCTCATCGGGGGTGTCGGGGAGGATGTTGGTCTCGTCATCGCCGGGGACGGCGTGGGCGGCCGCGACGCGGCCGTAGCCGGGGATGTCCACCTCCAGATGGGTCGGCAGGTCGCACAGGAAAAGGTACTCCTCCCAGGTCAGCCGCCCCACCGCCCAGCGGAACAGTGCGTCCCGCATCTCCAGGAAGCCGGGCATGCGGGCCCAGTCCTCCGGAGAACGAACCGGCGCCACGGGGCGGCGCCCGGTGACCAGATAGCGGTCGGTGTTCCCCTGCAGGAAGGAGACGTTGGGGAGCGCCCGCAGGCGGGCCAGCGTCTCCCCCGGCCACGGGCAGAAGGCGACCAGGTCGCCCAGCACCCAGTAGAGGTCGGGCCGGCCCTGGCGTTCCAGGTCAGCCAGGACGGCCTCCAGAGCGGGCAGGTTGCCGTGCGTGTCGGAAAGAACCGCCAGTCGGGTCATTGGCGCATCTCCTTTTTCTTTATTTTCTCACACAAAGACACGAAGGCTTTTTTTATTTTTTCTTTGTGCCTTTGTGTCTTTGTGTGCGATTTCTTCTTTGTGCCTTTGTGTCTTCGTGTGAGGTTTCCAGCATCTTCCGGACGCCGGGCAGGTGGAGGGTTCCCCAGACGAGGGCGAGGAACAGGGCGGAGAGGGCCAGGTCGCGCGGGCGGGTCTGGCGGGCGTAGTCGGAGGCATCAAAGAGCAGGTGGTTCAGCCAGACGTGGGCCTGGTAGAGCGTCGCCACGGCCAGGGTGACCCTTCGGCCCCAGGGGCGCCGCAGGTAGAGGCCCACCGCGCAGGCCACCATGGCGACCCCCCAGAAGGCCCCCATCCCCGCCAGATAGGCCCAGGGGACGGTCAGCGGGAGGTCGGGGAGCGTGCGGGCGTAGTGCAGGGCCATCGCGGTCCGCCCCAGATTGCCCAGGCCGACCAGCGCCAGCGTCAGGACGACGACCATCAGCAACCAGCGGGGAATCCAGGAGGTCATTCTTCTCCCCGTCCTCGCGGTTCCGGCATACACATCGGGGTGCCCTCCCCACGCCAGGGAAGCCGGTTCAGGAAGGCCAGCAGATCATCCTGCCCGCGCACCTCCAGGCGCAAGTTCACCTCCGGTACACCCACCGGCCCCCAACCATCGTCCCCAGCACCCGGGTCTGGGGAATGAGGGACGGGTCGGCGGTGAAGATGTCCTGATCCAGCACCACCAGGTCGGCCCACTTGCCGGGGGTCAGGGTACCCAGGCGGCCCTCCATCCCCGCCGCCCAGGCCGCGCCCCAGGTGTAGGCCCGGACGGCCTCCTCCACCGTAATCCGCTGGGCCGGAACCCACCCCTCCGGGCCGCCGTACCCGTCCGGGCGGGAGCGGGTCACCGCCGCGTGGATGCCCAGGAAGGGGTTGGGACTCTCCACGGGGCAGTCGGAGCCGAAGGCCAGGACGGCGCCCGCGTCCAGGAGCGAACGCCAGGCGTAGGCGGTGGCGCAGCGGGCGGGGCCCCAGTACCGGTCGGCCATCGGCGCGTCCTGGACGGCGTGAATGGGCTGCATAGAAGCGACCACCCCCAGCGTGGCCAGCCGACCAATGTCGTCGGGGTGGATCAACTGGACGTGCTCTATGCGGTGGCGGAGGCGCGCTCGGTTCTCCGGCGGCAGGGCCTCCAGGGCATCCAGCACCAGCCGATTGGCCCGGTCGCCGATAGTGTGGACCGCCAGCGCCAGCCCGCCCTCCGCCGTCCGCCGGACCACGTCCCGCAACTTCTCCGGTTCCAGAGTCAGGATGCCCCGGTTTTCGGGCTCACCGATGTACGGCTCCAGCATGGCCGCGGTGCGGGGGCCCAGCGCGCCGTCGGCGAAGACCTTGACGCCGCCGATGCGCAGGAAGTCATCGCCCAGGCCAGAGCGCAGCCGGAGCGCCCGCGCGGGGTCCAGCCCTTCCAGCGGGAGATAGAAGACAATGCGCAGGGAGAACGGAGCCCCGTCCTCCCGATGACGCTGGTACGCCTCAAAGGAGACCAGGTCGCCCATGTCGTGGACGGCGGTCAGACCCAGACGGGCCAGGTGGTCCAGGGCGGCCGGGAGCGCCCGCAGGACGGCCTCCGCGTCGGGCTGGGGGACGGCCGCCTGAATCAGGCGCATCGCGTCCTCCAGGAACAGCCCCGTCGGGCGGCCCGCTTCGTCCCGGACGATGCGCCCGCCGGGCGGGTCGGGCGTCCCGGCGGTGACGCCGGCCCGCTCCATCGCCGCGGAATTCGCCACCAGCGCGTGCCCGCTTCTGGCCACCAGCAGAACGGGGTGGTCGGGCGCGACGGCGTCCAGGTCGGCGGCGGTGGGGAACCGGCGGTCCGGCCACTCTTCCTGATGCCACCCCCGGCCCAGAATCCACTCCCCCGCCGGGGTGACGGCAACCCGTTCGGCCAGGCGCGCCCGGACGTCGGCCAGGGACGCCGTCCCGGTCAGGTCCACCTGCTGGAGCCCCAGGGCGAACCAGGTGAGGTGAAGGTGGCTGTCGGTGAGGCCGGGGAGGACCGTGCGGCCTTCCAGGTCCACCACCTCCGTCCCCGGCCCGGCCAGCGTGCGCAGGTCATCCCCGCCCACCGCCCGGATGCGCCCCCCGCAGACCGCCAGCGCGCTGGCCCGGGGGCACTGCGGGTCCATCGTGTAGATGCGGCCGTTGATGAGCAGAAGGTCGGCGAGCATATGCGACTCCTATTTTCTCCTGCGGGGAACACGTGTTATAATTATACACCAGATTCCCGCTTTGCACATTCATCTTGGGTTACGCGGCGCTCCGCCCCTTGTGGGCAGGCAGGGGGGATATGGGGTTTTACGGGCGAGCTTGCGCCCGCCCGTAAAACCTCATATCCTCCTCATCAAAATCTGGAGAACCCTATGCGTCTACTCATCCGTCAGGTGACCGCCATCCCGCTGGACGGGGAGCACGACCTGCTCCCCGATGTGGACATCGTCATAGAGGACGGGCAAATCCGGGCCATCGGGTCAGCCCCGCCGGATTTCGCCCCCGACCGGACCGTAGACGGTCGGGAATACCTGGCCCTGCCGGCCTTCTTCAACGCCCACACCCACGCGGCGATGACCCTGGAGCGGGGATGGGCAGAAGACCTGCCCTTTGACCGCTGGCTGAACGAGAAAATCTGGGTGGCGGAATCGGCGCTGGAGGAAGAAGACGTCTACTGGGGCGCGGCGCTGGCCTGTTGCGAGATGATCCGTTGCGGGGTCGTCGGCTTCGCCGACCACTACTTCTGGATGCATCAGGTGGCCCGCGCCGTCGCCGAGGCGGGGATGAAGGCCAACCTGGCCTGGTGCCAGTTCGGCATCGGCGCCGAACACGAGGTGGGCGGCGCCACCCTGGAGGACACCGTCGCCTTCATCCGGGAATGGCACGGCGCGGCCGACGGCCGCATCCGCTGCACGCTGGGGCCCCATTCCCCGTACATGTGCCCGCCGGAGTTCCTGCGGCGCGTCGTGGCGGAGGCGGAACGGCTGGGGGTGGGGATTCACCTGCACGTGGCCGAGTCGGAGGAGCAGGTCCTCAATTCGCTGAAGGCTCACGGCCGGACCCCCGTGGCCCATCTGGCCCACCTGGGCCTCTTTGACCATCCCACCATCGCCGCGCACTGCATCGCCGTCACCGACGAGGACCTGCACATCCTGGCGGAGAAAGGCGTCTCCGTGGCCCACACGCCCAAGACCTACATGAAACTGGCCATGGGCATGGCTCCGCTGGACCGGTTCCTGGCGGCAGGGGTGCGGGTGGCCCTGGGAACGGACGGGCCAGCGTCCAACAACGACCTGAACATGCTGGAGGTCCTGCGCATCGCGGGGCTGGTGCACAAAAACCGCGTCGGCGATCCGGCGGCCTTCCCGCACGACCTGCTCTTGCGGCTGGCGACGCAGGAGGCGGCCCGCGCGCTGGGATTCGCGGATGATGTAGGGGCAACCCCTGCGGTTGCCCCCGATGCGGTTGCCCCCGCGGCCGTCCTGCGGCCCGGCGCCCCCGCCGACCTGATCCTGCTGGATACCCGCAGCGTCCATTGGACTCCCCGCCACGACCTGGCGGCGAACGTGGTCTACGCCAGCCATCCCGCCGACGTCCGCTACGTCTTCTGCGACGGACGGCCGCTGCTGTGGGACGGCGAACTGGTCACCCTGGACGAGGAGCGCATCCGCCACGAGGCCGAACGGCGGGCCTTCCGCATGGTCGGCACGCCGATGCGGGAAATGCGAAGGTATAGGGGTTGAGATCGGGGGAGGGCAGGAATGGAAGAAATGGACTGGAACTGGATTCGCCAACAACCAGAAGGACAATTTCTGGAACGGAAAGGTTGCTACGATTACTCGCAAGGAAGGGAGAGGCCCAGACCCCGGCAAGTCAGGGATATCGCCTGGGATATTGCAGAAACCCTCTCGGCGATGGCAAATGCTGACGGAGGCTGCGTGGTGTTGGGCGTTGAAGATGATGGCACGGTCAGTGGCGTTGATTATCCGGAGGACCGTCTGGCAACATTGCTGGCGGTTCCCCGGACTCACATCATTCCCTCACTACGACCTCAGATACACCAGGTCGTCCTTGAGGATCGGCTGGTCCTTATATTCTCCGTGGACTGGAGCCCTGAAGTCCACCACCTGAGTGATGGCCGGTATCTGCTGCGAATTGGTGACCGAAACGAACCATTTCCCGCCGAACAGATTGAGGCGATAAAAGCAGGCAAACGCCGCCGGTTAGCAGAAGGCCGCTTCATTGGTGACGCGTCGCTGAGCGATCTGGATCCGGAACTCCTGAACCAACTCGTCAGAAAATAAATCTGCATCTTCCTGACCCGGAACTCCTGCGTCACTACCGGCTTGTAGAATCCAGAAATGGCCAGTTCGTTCTCTCAATGGCAGCGCTCTTACTCTTTGCCCGGGATCCTTTACGCTGGCATCCAGCCAGTTACGTGGACTTCGTTAAATGGGAAGGGAAGAAACGGCAATTTGGGGCTGAACTCAATGTGATCAAACGAGAGCGGATTGAGGGGCCGCTTCCCCGCCTGATTGAAGCAACCTTTCAGACTATCTGGCCTCACATTCGTCAGCGACAGCGATTGGTGGACCTCTTCTTTGAGGAACGGTTTGAATACCCCACCTTCGCCTGGCAGGAAGCCATCATTAACGCTATTGCCCATCGGGACTACGGACTGGAAGGTACACCGATAGAAATCTGGTTGTTTGATGACCGAATGGAGATTCGCAGCCCTGGCCAATTGGTAGAACCGGTGACCCTTGATCATCTCCGGAATCGGGAAAGAATTCACGCGTCCCGTAACCCCCGGATCGTTCGGGTGTTGACCGACCTGGGTTATATGCGAGAATTGGGCGAAGGGATACCCCGGATGTTTCAGGCTATGGAGCGGGAGGGGTTGCAACCACCGGAGTTCAATTTTGAAGGAGGGGTTATCTTCACCGTAACTCTGCGAAATGTTGTCGTTTACCCCCCTGAAACTCTCCACTGGCTTCGCCAATTTGAGGATCGGAAACTAACAGCGAATCAGAAACGGCTTCTGGCCTACGCCCACGCTCATGGTGGAAAATTCACCAGTCGGGACTACCAAAAACTGGTGGGAGTGGATATATACACAGCATCTAAGGATATTAAAGAACTCATCCGCAAGGGTATCGCACGCCTAACCAGGAGAGGGGGAAGGTTCTATGAGATTGTCACGCCGGGAGAGCAAGTACTGCCTTTTCCGGAGGAATTCGCAGATCTCGGGCGCATTCTAAAAGAGAAGGGATACCTGACCAACGCAGATGTCCGCAGGATACGAGGAGTTTCCTCTATGACAGCCTGGCGGCTACTGACCCATCTTGTCAAATTAGGCGTTCTGGTACAGGAGGGAAAAGGGAGGAACACCCGATACATATCCCAGAAACATATCAATCTTTCGGAGAAAACATAACGTCCTTCTTTATCGAACGATATGTTTTCTGGTTGTTACGTTTTAATATGGTTTTTGGTTAGTGTGTTTGAAGGTTCACCACTGCACTTCGCCGTCTGATTTTGCAACAAAAAGAACCCTTACTGGAGGCTTCTATGAGTTTTCTGCTCACCCTTCGCTGCACCATCTGCGGCGCCGAGTACGGCCCCGACGAAGTGGATTACGTCTGCCCCCATCACGGGAACGACGGGATTCTGGACACCGTCTACGACTACGAGCGCATCCGACGGGATATCTCGCCCCAGGCGCTGACCGCCAGCCCTCAACGCTCCATCTGGCGCTACATGCCCCTCCTGCCGGTGGACC
Source organism: Thermoflexales bacterium (assembly GCA_037445395.1). Lineage (GTDB taxonomy): Bacteria > Chloroflexota > Anaerolineae > B4-G1 > DUEL01 > SpSt-77. Next base: position 11,600 of record JBBIKR010000063.1, on the reverse strand, counting down.
CGGAGGTGGCCCAACGTCTGGCGGAGGGGACGGTGCTGGGAAGCGTGGGCTGGACGCCGCTGTATCCGGCTCCCCGCCTGGCCCGGGAACTGGGGTTGAAGCACCTCTGGGTCAAGGACGATAGCCGCCAGCCCACCGCGTCCTTCAAGGACCGCGCCTCGGCAATAGCGGTCATCAAGGCCGCCGAGCGCGGGGCGGAGGTGGTGACGACCGCCAGCACGGGCAACGCCGCCGCCGCGCTGGCGGGGCTCTGCGCGGCCGTCGGGTTACGCAACGTCATCTTCGTCCCCCGCACCGCACCCCAGGCCAAAGTGGCCCAACTCCTGGCCTTCGGGGCCACCGTCCTGCTGGTAGACGGCACCTACGACCAGGCCTTTGACCTCTGCCTGGAGGCGTCGGCATCTTTCGGCTGGTACAACCGCAACACCGCCTACAACCCGTACATGTCCGAAGGCAAGAAGACCGCCGCCTACGAAATCTGCGAACAACTGGCCGCCCAGACCGGTAGCGCGGACTCTTTCCGTCCCCCCGACGTCATCCTCATCCCCGTGGGGGACGGCTGCATCATCGGCGGCATCCACAAGGGACTGCGGGACCTGGCCGCGCTGGGCTGGATAGACCGCATGCCGCGCCTGATCGGCGTCCAGGCCGAGGGCTCATCGCCGCTGGTGGACGCCTGGGAGCGGGGGCTGGAGGGCTGGGAAATGGTGCCCGTGGAGGCCCACTCGGTGGCGGATAGCATCGTCGCCGGCCTCCCGCGCGACCGCATCAAAGCACTGCGGGCGGTTCGGGAGACGGGCGGGGCCTTCCTCCGCGTGAGCGACCAGGAAATCCTGGCCGCCATCCCCGCGCTGGCCCGGGGGTGCGGGGTCTTCGCGGAACCGGCGGCCGCGGCGGCCTATGCCGGCCTGGTGAAAGCCGTGGAGCGGGGACTGGTGGGGGCGGAGGAGCAGGTGGTCGTCCTGGCCACCGGCTCCGGCCTGAAGGACGTCGCCAGCGTGATGAAGGCGACGGGCCAACCGCTCACCGTCGCCCCTGACCTGAACGACGTCCGGCGGGTGCTGACGCAGGAGGGGCATCGATGAAACGGGCCATCTATATGGACTATTCCGCCACCACCCCGGTGGACCCCCGGGTGGTGGAGGCGATGGCCCCCTACTGGAGCGACGTCTTCGGGAACACTTCGTCCGTTCATGCCTGGGGGCAGGCCGCGGCCGCCGCACTGGAAGGGGCGCGGGAACGGGTGGCCCGAATTCTGGGATGCCGTCCGTCGGAGATTGTCTTCACGGCATCGGGGACGGAGGCGGACAACCTGGCCCTGCGCGGCGTCGCCTGGGCGGCCCGCCGGAGCGGACGCGGCAACCACATCGTCACCACGCCGATAGAGCACCACGCGGTGGAAGCCACCGCGGAGCAACTCCACCGCCTCTTCGGCTTTGAGGTGACGGTCGTCCCGGTGGACGGGCACGGGCTGGTGGACCCGGAGGAGGTCCGCCGGGCCATCCGGCCCGACACTGTCCTGGTCAGCGTGATGACTGCCAGCAACGAGGTCGGCACAATCCAGCCCATCCCGGAAATCGCGGCCGTCTGCCGGGAGCACGGCGTCCCCTTCCACACCGACGCGGTGCAGGCCGCCGGGCGGATGGCGCTGAACGTGGAGGAACTGGGGGTGGACCTGCTGGCCCTCTCGGCCCACAAGTTCTACGGCCCCAAGGGCGTGGGGCTTCTCTACGTCCGGCGGGGGCTGGCGCTGATGCCGGCCATCACCGGCGGAGGGCATGAGGGAGGCCGCCGTCCGGGGACCGTCAACGTGGCGGGCATCGTTGGCCTGGCGACCGCGCTGGAACTGGCAGAGGCGGCGCGGGACGAGGAGACGGCCCGCCTGGCCCGCCTGCGGGACCGGCTGATAGAGGGCGTCCTCTCCGCCATCCCCGACGTCCGCCTGACCGGGCACCCCACCCGGCGGCTCTGCCATCTGGCCAGTTTCGCCATCCGGGGCGTGGAGGGAGCATCGGTGGTCATCGGCCTGGACCTGGAGGGGATCGCGGCCAGTTCGGGGGCGGCGTGCTCGGAAGGAGAAGCCCGTCCGTCCCCTGTCCTGGAGGCCATGGGGCTGTCGCCGGAGTGGGCCGTCGGGGCGCTGCGCCTCTCCCTGGGCCGGTACAACACCGAAGAGGATGTAGACGCCGTCCTGGAGGCCCTGCCCCGGGTGGTGGCCCGTCTGCGGGAAGACTGAAAGGGGGTCTAGCCACCTGACGGTTTCTGACCGGCAACGTCATTGCGAGGGCGCGGAGCGCCCGAAGCAATCTCCAAAATGGCTCGCGGAGATTGCTTCGCCCCCCTTCGGGGGCTCGCAATGACACGCCGGGAAGGACTTCTGCGGGTGTTCAAGCAAAGTGTCGGGTGGCCAGAAAGGGGGTTTCCAATGACGGGCGCGCGACGAGTGGAAAGCCAGGAGGACCTGGAAGCGCTGGCGCGGGTGTTCCGGAAATATCCGGAGGTCCGGGCCGTCTACCTTTTCGGATCGGCGGCAGAGGGACGCACGCATCGGGAGAGCGACCTGGACCTGGCTGTGGTCCCTCGCTCACCGGCCGCGCGTGCCCGCCGACTGGATATGCTCACCGACCTGGCCCGAGAGGGCTTTTGCAATGTAGACCTGGTCTTTCTGGATACGGATGACATCGTCCTGAAGTACGAGGCCATCCGGCTCAATCAGGTCGTCTATCAGACGGAGGAATTTGACCGGGGAGAGATGTACTCCCGTATCGTGCGTCAGTATCTGGATTTTCTCCCCTATCTGGAAATCCAGCGCAGGGCGTACAAGGAGAGAATTCTCAATGATTCGGCCTGAAGTCATCCGCAGACGATTGAACAAACTGGATGAGTACCTCTCCATTCTGCGGGGGATACGAAGGTACAACCAGGAGGAGTTCCTCCGCAACCCCGAACACTATGGGAGCGCGGAGCGTTTCCTGCAACTGGCGATTGAGGCAATCAATGACATTGGGAGTCATGTGATCGCCGCACTGGGCCTGGGAACGGTCAACTGGTACAGCGACATCCCGACAATCCTTGAGGAAAAGAGATACATCGGCCCTGAATTGCGGGAGAAGTGGATCCGGATGATCGGCTTCCGCAACGCGCTGGTTCACGATTATCTGGAGATAGACCGCCGGATTGTCTACGAAGTCCTCCAGAGCGGGCTGGAGGACCTGGAAGAGTTGCGAGAGGTTTTCGCCCGTTTCCTATGAACTCCCATATTGTTGTCGCGATGAGCGGCGGGGTGGATAGCAGCGTCGCCGCCGCTCTGCTGGTGGAGCAGGGGTACGAGGTGACCGGCGTCATGCTCCGGCTGTGGGCCGAACCGGCCGCCGGTTGCCGCGAGAACCTTTGCTGCACGCCGGAGGCAGTGGAGCGCGCCCGGACGGTCGCCGCCCAACTGGGCATCCCCTTCCAGGAGGTGGACGCCCGGGAAGATTTCTACCGCGCGGTGGTGGAGACCTTCGTGGCCGAATACGCCGCCGCCCGCACCCCCAACCCCTGCATCCCCTGCAACCGGGAGATTCGCTTCGGCCTGCTGATGCGCTGGGCCCGGGAGCGGGGAGCGGATTACCTGGCCACTGGCCACTACGCGCGCATCCGCCGGATCGGGGAGCGCTACCAGTTGCTTCGGGGTCGGGACCGGAGCAAAGACCAGTCCTACGTCCTGCACATCCTGACCCAGGAGCAACTGGCCCACGCCCTTTTCCCGCTGGGGGATCGGACCAAGGGGGAGGTGCGGGCCCTGGCGCGGGCCCGTGGGCTGCCCGTGGCCGACCAGCCCGAGAGCCAGGACATCTGCTTCCTGGCCGACGGAAACTACCGCCGGTTCGTGGCCGAACGCGCGCCGGAGGCCGCCCGTCCCGGCCCCATTCTGGACACCGCCGGTCGGGTGCTGGGGGAACATCGGGGCCTGATCCACTACACGGTCGGGCAACGGAAGGGGATTGGCATTGCCGCTCCCTATCCCCTGTACGTCCTGGCGCTGGACCCGGCGCGGAACGCCCTCATCGTCGGGCGGGCAGAGGAGTTGGGGCAGACGGAATGCACCGTTGCCCGGATGCACTACATCAGCGGAGAGACGCCAGTGGGGCCGTTTCGGGCCACCGCCCAGATTCGCTACCGGCACAAAGAGGCACCGGTCACTGCCACCCCGCTACCCGATGGACGCCTGCAGGTGCGCTTTGACCGCCCCCAGCGAGACATCACCCCGGGCCAGTACCTGGTGCTCTACGACGGCGAGGTGGTCCTGGGGGGCGGCATCATTTGCGCCCCGTGGGAAAGCATGCTAAAATTCTAATGAAAAGAGATGTTCCACCTGAGGTGGAAAAATGGAACTCCATGAACTGGTCATAGAAATGAAACTGCTGGAACGCCGTCTGATGCTTTACGAGGAGAAATACGGCATTCTCAGCGAGGACTTTTACGAGGCTCTGATGTCCGGCAAACTGGCAAAATATGACGAATACGACGAGACTCGTGCGGATTTCAGTCGCTGGAAGGGAATTTACGAAATGTGGTTGCGGCGCAAAGAGGCTTATGAAGTTTGATCGTCCCAATCTGCCCCAGATTATCCGGGAGATTGAGGCGCTTATCCACCGTGAGGATTCCCTGAAGGGAGCGAAATGACGACGCCAGAAGTTCCAGAAACGGTCCCCACGCCTGCGGAGGCGCGCCTGAAGCGCAACTTGATTGTGAGTCTGGTCATTGTGGGCGTGCTGCTGCTGGGGATGATCGCCCTGCTGGTTATCCTGGCCGTGGATGCCTATCGCTCCCCGGTCCAGCCCAGCCCGGGCGCGGCGGTCGTCTCCCTGTTGCGGGATGCGGCTATCATCCTGGTCGCCTTTGAGACGCTCCTGATCGGCATCCTGCTCATCGTCCTGACGATTCAGGTCCAGGCGCTGGTGTCGCTCCTCCGGGACGAAATCCGCCCCATGCTGGAGACCATTAACGACACCCTGGCGACCGTCCGGGGGACGACCCGGTTCGTCAGCCACCACGTCGTCTCCCCGACCATCCAGGCAGCCAGTTTTATGGCGGGGGTGCGGCGCGTACTGCAGGAAATCGCCGACACCCTTCGCGGCCGCTGAGATGCCGTTTGCCAATGGAGAACTCTCTGCTCATCCAGCCCAAACCCATAGAGAGCCACTTTCGCCCGGATGCGGAGATTGTGCTATTCTCCGGGGATGTGAGCGATTTCCTCGCCCAGATTCCCGACGAGACAATTGCTCTTATCGTCACCTCTCCGCCGTACAACCTGGGCAAGGAGTACGAAAACCGCGTTGCGATTGAGCAATACCTCCAGGCCCAGGCGGATGTCGTCCGCCAACTATGTCGTGTCCTCAGAAGCGACGGTAGCATTTGCTGGCAGGTGGGTAATTTTGTGGAGGATGGTGAGGTATTCCCTCTGGATATTTTGTACTACCCTATCTTCAAAGCACTCGGCTTGAAACTCCGTAACCGCATTATCTGGCGTTTTGGCCACGGACTCCATGCGTCCAGGCGATTTTCCGGTCGGTACGAGACGATCCTATGGTTCACCAAAAGCGATCGGTACACCTTTAACCTGGATGCCGTTCGCGTACCGGCCAAGTACCCCGGCAAGCGTCACTATAAAGGGCCGAAAAAGGGACAACCGTCAGGCAACCCTTTGGGGAAAAATCCGTCGGATGTGTGGGAGATTGTCGTCAGGGATTGGGAAGAGGCTTTCTGGGACATTCCCAACGTAAAATCCAATCATCCGGAGAAGACGATCCACCCATGCCAGTTCCCGATAGAACTGGTTGAACGATGCGTACTGGCCTTGACTAAAGAAGGCGATTGGGTATTTGACCCTTACATGGGGGTCGGTTCCGCTCTGATCGCGGCCATTATGCATCATCGGCGAGCCGTAGGGTGCGAAAAGGAAGCAGAGTATGTGGAAATCGCCCGCCAGCGAATTGCTGCCTACTTTGGCGGAACTTTACGGTATCGCCCTTTAGGAAAACCTGTTTACGAGCCGACGGGTCGAGAAAAGGTCTCCCAAATCCCCGACGAATGGAAGGCTCTGGCCTCGCAGCCGAGACTTTTAGAAAAAGGGGGCCGGTACGGATGAGAATTGTGGGGGAGTATTCCTTTAAGAGGGGCAAAGAGTTTATTGAGGCCCACCACGCCCCTGAACTGGATGAGGTGAAGCAGATCATTGCCGCAGTGGATAGCGACCGATACCGGGTAAAAGTCAGTCGTGAGAAGACGATGCCGGGAAAGCTCCTATATAGCCCCCGGTCGCTCAACAGTGCCTTCCGAAAAGCGTTTGAAAGTCGTGGTTGGGAAAAACGTCGGGTGCGGTGTGAGTATTCTACCGCATACTACCTTCCTGGCTATCAGTTTAACGCTCCGGAGATGGCCTTTCGGGAAATGGACTTCGTCAAAAATCGTCTCGGAGTGGAAGTCCAGTTTGGAAAGTACGCCTTTATGGTATACAATGTTTGTGCCAAAATGACGATTTTTCACAAAGCAGACATTATTGATGCAGGCATTGAAATCGTCCCGATCAAGCGCTTCGCCGATGATATGTCCACCGGAGTCTCATATTTTGAGCAGTTTGTGTGGGACCTGGAACATCGGGGTATCGCCGACATAGACATCCCGGTGTTGATCCTGGGGATTACCGCGTAGGCTTGCGGATTCAAATCAAGGAGGAATCGCAATGGCAAAAGACAACGGCAGCGATGTGGTGGCTTTCCTGACCGGATTTGTGGTCGGTGGACTGGTGGGGGCGGCGGTGGCACTGCTCTTCGCCCCCCAGTCCGGAGAAGAAACCCGCGCCCAGATCCGCAGCAAGGGCGTGGAGGTGGCCGAAAAGGCCAGGGAGGAGGCCGAAAAGGCCCGCCTGCGGGCGGAGCAAGCCCTGGAGGAGGCCCGCGCCAAGGCCGAGGCGGTTGCCGCCGACCTCCGCCGCCGGGCCGAAGAAATTCAGGCCCAGGGGCAGGTGGTCCTGGAAGAGAGCCGCAAGCAACTGGCCGAAGCAGTAGAGGGAACCCGCAAGGCCGTCACCCGGGCCCGGGGAGGCGCCCCCACTGAAGAGCCTGCCGCCTGACCGGCAGAAGTTCAGAAGCACTGACCGGACCCGCTACGGAGGAACGGGGAGAACTCGCGCGCCTCTTCCCAACCTCCATCCCGGCTTGCTTTTCACGCTTCACGCTTCACTTTTCACTTCTCACGTCTCACACCGTGAGGTGAACCGATGGAACTCCTGACCGTTCGCATCCAGAAACCGGATGACGTCAACTTCATCCTGGGAATGAGCCACTTCATCAAGACCGTGGAGGACATTCACGAGGCCCTGGTCAACACCGTTCCGGGCATCCGCTTCGGTCTGGCCTTCTGCGAGTCCTCCGGCCCGGCCCTGGTCCGCTACACCGGCACCGACCCGGAGATGATAGAACTGGCGAAGCAAAACGCCCTTGCCATCGGCGCGGGCCACTCCTTCATCCTCTTCCTGGCTCCCGGTTTCTACCCCATCAACGTCCTCAACGCCGTCAAGACGGTGCCGGAGGTCTGCCGCATCTTCTGCGCCACCGCCAACCCCGCCGAGGTCATCATCGCCCAGACGGAGCAGGGACGGGCCATTCTGGGAGTGGTGGACGGGGTCAGCCCGAAAGGTGTGGAAGGGCCTGAGGACGTGGCGCACCGCAAGGAATTCCTGCGCAAAATCGGCTACAAACTATGACGGTTCCCTCCCTTGCCCTGGCCCTCCTGGCGGGCCTGGCGTCCTTCCTTTCCCCTTGCGTCCTTCCGATGGTGCCCGCCTACATCGGCTACCTGGGGGGACAGGCGATCGCCGCACCGGGTGAACCGTCGCGCGGCCGCCTGACGACCTTCCTGCATGCCTTGGCCTTCGTCCTGGGCTTCTCTATGGTCTTCGTCGCTCTGGGAGCGGCGGCGGGAGGACTGGGACGACTCCTTCGCGCCGACTGGGTCCGCTGGGTCGGCGGCCTGGTCATGGTCTTCTTCGGCCTGGCACTGATGGGGGTGGTCAAACTCCCCGTCCTGTACACCGAACGCCGTCTCCACCTGCGCGCCGGCCCCAACTGGGGCCACCTCTCCTCCCTGCTGGTCGGCGTCTCCTTTGCTGCCGGATGGACTCCCTGCGTCGGGCCGGTGCTGGGGGCGATCCTGGCCCTGGGAGCCAGCCAGGAGACCGCCGGACAGGCCGCGCTCCTGCTGACAGCCTACTCCCTCGGCCTAGGCCTCCCTTTCCTTCTGGTCGGACTGGCGGTGGACCGAATCGGCGCGGGGTTGCGACGCCTGCACCGCTACCTCCACCCCATCCAGGTCGTCACCGGCGCCGTCATCCTCGTTTTCGGCTTCCTGCTTTTCATGGACTGGCTGCGCGTCCTGGGGGCGTGGATGACCTCCCTGGGCCTGGGCTGGGACCCGGGGCTTTAATCGGCAACTCTCCCGCAGGGTTCCTCGTCCTGCGGGAGAGTTTTCGTGCGATTATCCATCCCGCTTCAGTTTCCCCGTCCGCTTGGCGTACCGCTCCGCCTGGCGGAAAATCGCCAGCCCCAGCGGGATGGAGACGATTCCCGCCAGCAACGCCGGCCAGAGATACGGCCAGAGGGATACCGTGGGCGCGCCGCGCAGGATGGCCGCCCGCATCCCTTCCAGCACAAAGGTCGCGGGGGAGACCCGCGCCAGTGGCTGTATCCAGGCCGGGAGCACCTCCACCGGATAGTAGACACCGGAGATGAGGAGGAAGACGGCCTGCAGGACGTTGGTCATCTGCGCGCCTCGCTCCGGGAACAGTAACGGCAGCACCGATGCGACGATGCCCAGCCCAATGAAGGAGAGACTCCCCGACAAAAGCACCACCGTCGCCCCCCAGAGATTCGCCCCGCTCAGGTCCAGTTGGAAGAAGAGCACCACCACCCCCAGGATGACCAGCGTGAAGAGCAGGCTGTAGGCCACGGCGAAGGCCGTCTGCCCCATCATGTGGGTGAGCCGGGTGATGGGGGCCATCAGGGTGTACTCTATCGTCCCCTCCCACCGCTCCCAGGCAATCATCTCGCTGATGTTATCAAAGATGATGGCCAGGAAGCGCCAGACCATGGTCCCGATGAGCAGGTAGAGGATGAGATAGTTGGTATCCACCTGCACCCCGGAAATGGCCTCCATCCCGGCGCCGATGTAGGTAATGGAGAGGGTGTTGGCGATGGAGTAGGCCAGCCAGACCACCTCCCACCCCCAGTAGCGGCGCACCAGATGGAAATTACGTTCCACGAAGGCATAGGAAGCGCGAAGGGTCCGAATGATTTCGTTCATCGTTTATCGCCTATCGTGTATCTCTTTAGGACTTACGCGTTTGGAGATTGCTTCGGCACTTCATGCCTCGCAATGACATCTTCCCGAGCCCGAAAAGGTCATTGCGAGCGGCGAAGCCGCGAAGCAATCCCCTCACTACTGCCCAACTGCGCAACTCCTGTCTCTTATCTCGTATCGTCGTCTGTAATCTTTCGTCCGTCGTCAAACCTCCCGGCGCCAGAAGGTCATGTCGGTCTGAAATTCCAGACCCAGAGCGGCCGCCAGAGCTCCGCCCTCCGGCTCCTCCAGCAGGAGGTCCACGTAGGCAAAGCCCATATGGGCGGCCAGGGCCTGCAGGGCCTCCACCGCCGGCCGCAGTTCGGCGTGGGGTGGCGCCCAGACGAAGCCGTCGGCCTGGGTGGGAGCCAGGAGTTGCGCCCGCAGGCCCAGCCAGACGGTCTCCCCGCCCGGCATGCGGGCCTGCCAGCGCCCCCAGGGGAAGCGGGCCAGTTCCGGGAGCGGTCGGTCGGCAATCTCATGCCACATATGGCGACCGACCTGGTAGCGACCCACCCGCAGCGCCAGCCCCTGACCGGCGGGGTAGGGGGCATCGTCGGCCCGGCGGAGGTCGGCGGGGAGGGAGGCCTCCCGCGCCGGGGCCTGCCACTCCCGCATCCACAGCCAGGGCTCAAACCCCACCCGGCGGTAGAATATCTCCGCCTCCCGCTCCGGCTGCGTCGTGAGCGCCGCGCATCCCCGCTCCCGCGCCCATTCCACGCCTGCTTCCACCAGCGCCCGCCCCACCCCCTGCCCCTGATGGGCCGCGTGGACAAAGAGCAGGGAGAGGTGGAGGACGTGCCCGTACGGTGGCGGCTCCTCATCCTCCACAAACTCCGCTTCGCCCACGACTTTGCCCCCCTGGAGAGCCACCAGCGCCAGATGGCCCGCTCCCAGCCAGCGCTGGAGGTACGCCGCGCAGGTCTCAACATTCATCCACGGGCCGCCATGGAGCCAGTGCTCGTAGGGAGAGAGCACGTCGTACGGCATCGCTTCCCCCCTCCCGCCCCGCCGCCAGACCTGGATGTGGCTGCAGTGGACGGCGGTGATGGCGGCCGCGTCCCCGGGCGTCGCCGGACGGATGGTCAACGTGTTCATTCTTCCCCCTCCACCCGCAACGTTTTGCCCGTCAGTTCCATGAAGACGTCCTCCAGCGTCACATCGTGACCGTTCGCCTTCCCCACGCGCGCCTTCAGCGCCTCGGGGGTGTCTAAAGCCACAATGCGCCCGTCGTCTATGATGGCGATCCGGTCGCAGAGGACGTCCGCCTCCTGCATGTCGTGAGTGGTCAGCAGGATGGTGGCGTCGTGGCTATCTCGCAGTTGCCGCACGAACGCCTGGACCTCCCGCTTGGACCGGGGGTCCAGCCCGGTGGTCGGTTCGTCCAGCAGGAGCAGGACCGGCTGGGTGAGGAAGGCGCGGGCGATGGCGACCTTCTGCTGCATCCCCCGGCTCATCTCTTCCATCGGCTGGAAGACCTCCTCCTGCTTCAGGCCCAGCCGGGTGAGAATCTGGAGCGCGCGTTCCCGGGCCTGACGGCCGTCCAGCCCGTAGAGGCGGGCGCCATAGAGAAGGTTCTCCATCGCCGAGAGTTTCTTGAAGAAGGACGCCTCCACCGAGACGCGGTTGATGAGCCGCCGGACGGCCATCTCCTCCCGCACGACGTCGTGGCCGAAGACGGTGATCTGGCCGGAATCGGGCAGGAGGAGGGTGGCAATGAGCCGCACCAGCGTGGACTTGCCGGAACCGTTGGGGCCCAGAATGCCGAAAATCTCCCCTCGCTCCACCTGGAAACTGATGCGGTCCACGGCGACAACGTTGGAGGAGGCCGCATCCTCCCGTTTCTTCAGGTGGAAGAACCCGTTGTGTTTGCGAAACTGTTTGGTGACTTCGGATACAATGACGGCGGTGCGGATGTTCTCGTACATCTCTCTCCCTCTCTTCCCGGAACCTTCGCGGCTTGGGGAGGGGCAAGCCCTGCCCCTACAATGACATAGAATCAGCGAGGCCGTGGGGGAATCCCACGGCCTCGCGAGATGGATAAATCAAAAGGCCGTGGGCTCCCGCAGGCGCCCACGGCCTTAAATTTTATTTCAATAGTCAGCCAGTTGGCGCACTGCGGCAAGGCATACGGGTACCCCCGCTACACAGCACAGGAACCCCGATAACCCAGGAAATCGTCACAATGCGCATCTGGCCTGCTCCTTAAGTGATTTCGC
>JBBIKR010000062.1:10870-19087 GCA_037445395.1 Thermoflexales bacterium | reverse complement strand
GGTGGGGCGGGGGGGCCTCGGGGGGGGGCGCCTCGGCCGCCCGCGGCTGTGCCCCCGCAGGCCCCATGATCGGCTACATCCCCCACCGGTGCACGTCCTTGCGGGTAGGCGGGGCCTCCGCCGGGGCCTCCTCCGCCGCCGCGCCCGCAAAGACCCCCAGCGGCACCTCCACAAAGAGGGGACGACGCACGCTTTCGGTCACTTCCGATAGCGGGACTCCCTCCTCCCGGAAGATGCGCAGGATCAGATTGGTGCAGGTCTTGCCACCGCAGGCGCCCATGCCCGCGCGCGTGATCCCCTTGATGTGGTTCATATCCCGCAGGCCGGCGCGGATGAGGGCCCGAATCTCCCCCACCGTCACCCGCTCGCACCGGCAGACAATCTCATCTTCCAGCATCCGGGAGACGTGCCGGGTTTCCGGCTCCGCCACCGCCGGTTCCTGAACCCGAATCCCGGCGATGCGGCGGGCGATCTCCCGTGGCGCCCGCACCCGTACCAGGAGCGCCCGGTCGGCGAATTTCGGCGTCCGGATGCCCACCACCTCCACGTTCCCCAGCACATTCCCCTCCGTATCCATCACTGTCACCACGTCCCCTTCGTGGATGGTCTCCGGCGGGAACTCGTAGGGGATGGTCACGGTCGGGTAGTCCGGGTCCTTCCGGTAGTCCACCAGCGTGATCGCCAACCCCGGACAGATGGCGACGCACTGCTCGCACCCGATGCACCCGTCGCCCACGTACTCCGGCAGTCCCCGAATATCCTCCCCTTCAATGACGATGCACTTCTGGGGGCAAACGGACGTGCAGGGATTGCAGGGGATTTCCTGGGAGCAGTGGAGGACGGGAAAGACCCCCGTCTCTTTCTCCGGAATGTCCTCCCGGACCACCGCGCCGGGGCGGGATTTGAGAACTTCGGCGGTCCGGTGCCACTCCGGAGGGATTTCCCCCACGTCCCGGCCCAGGGCGCGGGCGATCTCCAGCCCCCGGATGCGGCCTGTGAACATCGCCGCCGACGCCTCGGCAATCTCCTCCGCATCCCCCGCCGCGTAGACGGGCAGGCCGAATTCCTTTGCCTTGTAGTAGAACTCGTCCACCGGGTCCAGTCCGACCGCGATGAGGACCGTATCGCAGGCGAACGTCTTCTCGGTACCGGGGATGGGCTGCCAGCGCTCGTCAATCTGCGCGATGGTGACGGATTCCACCTCCGTCTCGCCGTTGGCGCTGAGGATGGTGTGGGACGTGTAGATGGGGACGCCCATGCGGGCCAGTTTGTCCTTGTGGACTTTATAGCCGCCGCACTCGGGGAGCGCCTCGCAGAGGCCGACGACCTGGATGCCGGCCTGGAGGGCGTGGTAGGCGGCGATGAGGCCCACGTTCCCCCCGCCGACGACGAAGAGCCGCCGGGACGCACGCACCAGGTCTCGGTTCACCAGCGTCTGGAACGCGCCCGCGCCGTAGACGCCGGGCAGGGTGTTCCCCCGGAAGACCAGGGACTTCTCCCGCGCCCCCGTCGCGACCAGCAGGACGTGGGGCTGGACCAGGACATACCGGTTCCCCTCCCGCAGAATACCGACCTTCCGGTCGGAGAAGACGGCCAGCGCGGTGGAGTTCAGCCAGACCTGCACGTTCTCGTACTGGCGGACTTCCCGCTCCAGTTTCGTGGCGATGTCAATTCCGCGCGTGCCCGCGTAGCAGGCATCCACCGACCCGAAGAACTTGTGGGTCTGGAGGACCAGTTTGCCGCCCAGCCGGTGCTTGTCGTCCACGATGAGGGCGCGGACCCCCGCCTTGCCCAGTTCAATGGCGGCGGAGAGGCCCGCTGGGCCGCCGCCGATGATGAGGCACTCCACCTCCACCGTCTCTATGGGCCGCATCTGGGGGACGCCGTGGACGTCGGGGAGGACGGGTTTCCCGTCCAGCGGCTCCACCCGCATCCCGGGGCGGACCAGCGTCATGCAGGATTTGACGGGGAGGCCGTCGGCGACGACGGTGCACTGCGCGCACTGGCCGTTGGCGCAGAAGATGCCCTGGGGGGCGCCGTCTTTATGGTGGTGGCCGAAGATGCGGACGCCGTTGGCGAAAAGGGCGGAGGCGATGGTCTCGCCTTCCAGCGCAGTCATCTCCTGGCCCCGCCAGAAGAAGGAGAATGCGGGGCGGGGCTCCACTGGTAAAATAGGGTGGGCGATAATGCGGAAATCATTGGGTGACATGGTTCCTCCGGTTAAAACAGAGAAACACGACCTGCGGTTGTCTGTGGTGTATCCGCCCATATTGTATCGGGATTTAGTGGAGGCGCAAGTGGCATCTTGCGGAGATAGGGTTCTGTGTTAGAATTTATCGCACGGTGTAACGAGTATGTGGAGCGGACTTTCTGGATTTAGCCTTCGGCGGCTGTTCATTGGCAGCCCCCTGGCAACAGCACAACTGAAGCACGAGCGACTCAGCAAAGTCAAGGCGCTGGCGATCTTCGCTTCGGATGCGCTCTCCTCCACGGCCTACGCCACGGAGGAGATTCTGCTGGTGCTCATCCTGGCTGGCAGCGGGGTAGTCCATCTGGCCTGGCCTATCGCGCTGGGCATTGCCACCCTCCTGGCCATCGTTGCTTTCTCGTACTACCAGACCGTCCACGCCTACCCTGGCGGCGGCGGAGCCTACATCGTCGCCCACGACAATTTGGGGCAGTTCCCGGGCCTGGTCGCTGCGGCGGCTCTTTTGACCGATTATATCCTGACAGTAGCGGTGAGCATCTCGGCCGGGGTCGCCGCTGTGACGTCGGTCTTCCATCAACTGTATCCGCATCGAGTGGGAATCGGCCTGTTCCTGATCGCCGTCATCACCATTCTGAACCTGCGGGGGGTCCGTGAATCCGGGACGGTTTTCGCCATCCCGACCTATTTCTTTGTCGGGATGACATTGACGATGATCGGGGTCGGGCTGGGGCGCTGGATACTGGCCGGCATGCCGCCAGCACAACCGCCGCGGATAGATTATCCGGCCACCCATGCGCTGACGCTGTTTCTGATCCTGCGTGCTTTCTCCAGCGGTTGCGCCGCGCTCACCGGCGTGGAGGCCATCAGTAACGGCATTCCGGCCTTCAAGCCGCCGGAATCGGAAAACGCGGGCAAGACGCTCATCGCGATGGCGGTGCTGCTCATCACAATGTTCCTGGGCATCACCTTCCTGAGCCACCAGTTCGGCATCGTGCCCGATGAGCACACTCACGAGACAGTCATCTCCCAATTGGGGCGGGCGGCGTTCGGTAACGGCACCATCCTTTACTATCTCTTTCAGGCCGCGACGATGCTCATCCTGGTCCTGGCCGCCAACACCTCGTTTGCCGGTTTCCCCCGTCTTTCGTCCATCCTGGCGCGGGACCGGTATATGCCCAACCAGTTCGCGCTGCTGGGAGATCGGCTGGTCTACTCTAACGGGATTCTGCTGCTGGCCCTGGCTTCTTCGGCGCTCCTGGTCATCTTCGGTGGGGAGACCACCCGACTGATCCCTCTCTACGCGGTTGGGGTCTTCTTGTCTTTCACCCTATCCCAGTCGGGGATGGTGGTGCACTGGTGGCGCCTGCGGGGGACCCATTGGGTTATCAAGGCGCTGATCAACGGCCTCGGCGCCGTGGCAACGGCGGTCGTTCTCATCGTCTTCATCGTCACCAAGTTCGTCTACGGCGCCTGGATCGTCGTCCTGTGGATTCCGATTTTCATCAGTTTCTTCCTGGCCGTCCATCACCACTATCGGGACGTGGCGGCCCAACTCTCCCTGGAGGCCTTCGGAAGTCCGCCACCCGTCCGGCGGCATCGGGTTATCGTCCCCATCGCCGGGGTGCACCGGGCGGTCATCGCGGCCCTCAACTACGCCCGCTCCATCTCCGACGACGTAACGGCGGTGTACGTGGAGACGAACCCCAACGAGACACCGAAGATTCGGCGCAAGTGGGCGGAGTGGGGAGACGGCATCCCGCTGGTGGTGCTCCCGTCCCCGTACCGGTCCATTGTCGGGCCGCTGGTGGAGTACGTGGACCGGATAGACGACCAACGGCGGCGGGACCAGGTGGTGACCATCGTCCTGCCGCAGTTTGTCCCGGAGAAGTGGTGGCACCATCTCCTGCACAACCAGACGGCGTGGCTCATCCACCTGGCCTTCCTGTTCCGGCGGGAGGTGATGGTGACGCACGTGCCGTTCCATTTGCATAGAAATCACGGCTGAACTCCGGGGTCTGGCTACCCGATAGTTTCTGACCGGCAACGTCATTGCGAGGGCGCGGAACGCCCGAAGCAATCTCCTGCATATCACCAAAATTCGCTGTGGTCAAATACCACCCACATTCACTCCAAAGGAGGTCAAAATGTTTGGAAGAGAGGAAAAGAAAACCGAAAAGAGGCCCCAGCCCCCGGTCGCTGCGCCGGCCGCTCCAGCGGCACCCGCGGCCCGCATTGAAACCGTCATCGGTCCCAATGCCCACTTCCGGGGGAATCTCATCTCCGAAGGGGGCATCCGGATTGACGGCATCTTTGAGGGGAACATTGAGACCACCGGCAATCTGGTCATCGGCGAGTCGGCCAAAGTCATCGCCGATATTCGGGCCAACAACATCTCCATCTCCGGGGCGGTGAAGGGGAACATCAGCGGCAACCGGGTGGAGGTCCTGGAGACCGGCCGGGTCTGGGGCGACCTGACGGTCAATTCTCTCCTGATCAGCGAAGGGGCCTATCTGCGGGGGCAGACGATGATGCACGCCGATATTGAACCCCCGTTGATTGAGCCTCCAAAGCAGAGCCCGGCACCCGCTGCCGGTCCTTCCGGACCGGTCCCGGGGACCATCGTGGATGTGGAGCCAGCGCGTCCGGAAGAGGAGATTTGACACCTTTGGCATCTTGTGTTATGATAAACGCCGCATTGCAAAAAACGCCAGAATCCAGAAAACCCACGAAAGCGAGGCCGAAATAAAACGAAGACCGCCCAAAAAATTTAAGCGTGACCTGCGCTACGCTTACCGCATCAACCGCGAGATTCAGGCCCCGCAGGTGCGGTTGATCGGCCCGAACCGGGAGCATATCGGGATTGTCTCCCTTCAGGAGGCGCTGGAGCAGGCCCGCAAGGCGAACCTGGACCTGGTGGAGATTTCCCCGAGCGCCGACCCGCCGGTGGTCCGCATCGTGGATTACGGAAAGTTTATCTACGAGCAGACCAAAAAAGAGAGGGAGGCACGGCGCTCCCAGAAACTGGTGGAGGTGAAGGAAATCCGCCTGCGTCCGAAAACGGACGACCATGACCGGGCCATCAAAGTGCGGGATGCCCGCCGCTGGCTGGAAGAGGGTATGAAGGTCAAGGTGCGGGTCCGATTCCGGGGCCGGGAGATCACATATCCCGAACTGGCGATGGAGCAACTTCAGGAAGTGGCGAAAGAGTTGACCGATATTGCGGTGGTGGAGCAGGCCCCGAACATGGAAGGGCAGACGATGTTGATGATTCTGGCGCCGAAGCCGAAGAAAGCCGCGGGAGGTCAGCAGAGCGAGGTGAAGCGTGCCGAAGATCAAAACCCATAAATCTACGTCCAAACGATTCCGCATCAGTCAGGGTGGCAAAGGGAAACTGATGCGCACCAAGTTGGGGAAGTCCCACCTGCGCCGGAAGAAGAGCGCGCGGGCCCGGCGACTCTACGACGAGATGCTGGTCGTGGAGCCCCCGGCAATCCGCCAGCGCGTGGGTCGTCTGGCACCGTATTTGAGAGAAAAGGGGAAGTGAGGCCGTGAGAGTCAAGGGAGGATTCCGAACCCATCGTCGTCACAAGAAAATCATCCGCCAGACCAGCGGCTACTACGGCACCCGCCATCGCCTCTGGCGTCGGGCCAACGAGGCGTGGATGAAGGCGATGTGGTACGCCTACCGGGACCGTCGGCAGCGGCGGCGGGACCTGCGGCGGTTGTGGATTCTGCGCATCAACGCGGCCGCCCGCCAGCACGGTCTCTCCTACAACCGCTTCATTGCCGGCCTCAAGCGGGCCGGTGTGGCGCTGGACCGGAAGGTACTGGCCGACATCGCCGTACGGGATGCCGCCACCTTCGCCCGTCTGGCAGAGATGGCCCGGCAGGCATAGCCTGGGCCGTCTCGCTTCCCATCATGCACCGAGAAGGGCCGCCCAGGCCCTTCTTTTTGTTTCGGGACTGGCGCTTTTCCCCGATTCGGGGTAAGATTATGGCCGGAGGAGAACGATGCGTCGGTGGTCACCCGCTCAATTCCAGGAAGAACTGGAGCGCATCCTTCAGTCCCTGCAATCGTATCGCCCGCAGAGGGTGATCCTTTTCGGCTCCTTCGCCCGCGGGGATGACCACGGATTGAGCGATGTAGACCTGCTCATCGTCAAAGAGACCGACCGGCCGTTTGTAGAGCGTATCGGGGAAGTCCTGGCCCTTTGCGATACGGCGCTCCCTGTAGAGCCGCTGGTCTACACGCCGGAAGAACTGGCCCGCCTTATAAAGGAAGGGAACCCCTTCATTGAGCAGGTCCTGGAGGAGGGAAAAGTCGTGTATGAATCGGAACCTTCAGGAGGCCCGTCGGTGGCTGGCTCAAGCCGGGTATGATCTGGACGCGGCGGCCCTGAATGCCCGGGAAGGATTCGCCGCCCTGGCCTGCTTTCTGGCCCAGCAGGCAGCGGAGAAGGCATTGAAGGCCTATCTCTACGCCCAGGGGGAGCGGCCAGTCCTCGGCCACGCTACCCATCTCCTGGTCCGCCAGTGCCAGGGATATGACCCGTCCTTTGAGGCCCTGCGGGATATTTGCCGACGGCTGGACCAGTATTACATCCCGACTCGTTATCCCAACGGGCTGCCCGACGGAATTCCGCAGGAGGTGTACACTGCGGACCAGGCCCAGGATGCCCTCACCGGCGCCCGACAGGTACTGGCGCATGTACGGGAGCGTCTCCCTGGGGAGGATGAACAATGAGAGTTCTCGTCACCGGCGGGGCGGGCTTCATCGGCTCCCATCTGGTGGATGCCCTGATGGCCCAGGGGCATGAAGTCACCGTCATAGACAACCTCTCCGTGGGCAAAATCGCCAACATCGCCCATCATCTGGGGAGCGAGCGGTTTCACTTTGTCAACGATTCCATTTTGAATATTGCCACGCTGGAGCATCTGGTGCGCCAGGCCGACCTCATCTTCCACCTGGCCGCCGTCGTCGGCGTCAAGTACGTGGTGGAAGACCCGCTGAACGCCATCATCGTCAACGTCCGGGGGACGGAGAACGTTCTGGAACTGGCCTACAAGTACTGGGTGCGGACGGTCATCGCCTCCAGTTCCGAAGTCTACGGAAAATCCACGGATGTCCCGCTGCGGGAGGACGGAGACCGTCTCCTGGGGCCCACCACCGTCCCCCGCTGGTCCTACTCCGACGCCAAAGCCATAGACGAGTACTTCGCTCTGGCCTATGCCCGAAAGGGGTTGCCGGTCACCGTGGTGCGGTATTTCAACGCGTACGGGCCGCGTCTGGACCCGCGCGGGTACGGGAGCGTTGTCGCCCGGTTCTTCACTCAGGCCCTGCGGGGCGAGCCGCTCACTGTCTACGGGGACGGCCAGCAGACCCGGAGTTTCACCTACGTCGCCGACACGGTGCGGGGCACCATTCTGGCGGGGACGGTTCCGGAGGCCGCCGGGGAAATCTTCAACATCGGCTCCGACCGGGAAGTGACCATCGGTGAACTGGCGGAGCGCATTCGGGCGCTGACCGGCTCCCTGTCCGAGATCGTCCATGTGCCCTACACATCGGCCTACGGCCCCGACTTTGAGGAGACCCGCCGCCGGATGCCTGATGTGCGCCGGGCGCGGGAGATCCTGGGTTTTGAGGCCTCAACCCCTCTGGAAGACGGACTCAGGCGCACGCTGGAGTGGTTTTTGAAGGAGGGAGGATGAACGTAGTAATGACCAGTCTGGAGCGTTCGCTCATTGTGGAACGGCTCCTGGCTGCTTTCACCGAGCCCCAAGCCAGCATTCTGGCCGATACCCTCGGGCTGGTCGTGGAGCAGGCCCGTGGAGAACTGGCCACGCGGAAGGACATGGACGAACTGAAAAGCATCGTCCGCGAACTGGCCGAAGCGCAGAAGCGCACTGAACAACGGGTGGAAGAACTGGCCGAAGCGCAGCGGCGGTTTGAGGAGCGGACCGAGGCCCGGTTCACCCGTCTGGAGACCGCGCTGGCCGAACTGGCCGAA
>JBBIKR010000062.1:0-10770 GCA_037445395.1 Thermoflexales bacterium | reverse complement strand
GCCCGGTTCACCCGTCTGGAGACCGCGCTGGCCGAACTGGCCGAAGCGCAGGCTCGTACCGAGCGGGAACTCCACGAGTTCCGTGCGGCGGTGGAGGAACGATTCGCCCGCCTGGAGGCCGCCCAGGCCCGCACCGAGCGCAAGGTGGACCAACTGGCCGAACAGGTCGGCGGCCTGAGTGAGACCGTCGGCGGCGACATAGAGGACATCGCCTACATCGTCGTCCACCGGGTGCTCAAAGAGGAACTGGGATGGAAAGTGGGTGAGTTGAGGCGGGTCTGGAAGCGGTGGAACGGCCAGTCGCGAGAAATAGACCTCTTCGGCGAAGCCCACGACCCCGCCCATCCGGAGCGGAAAATCTGGATCGTCGGCGAGGCCAAGCACAACCTGAGCATGCGGGCGGTGGAAAAGTTCGCCCGCACCGTGGAGATGGCCCGCCAGAACCTGGAGGGAGAGATTTTCCCGGTCTGCTTCTGCTACCGGCTCCGTCCGGAAGTGGAAGAACGGATTCTGCAACTGGGCTTTTACCTCGTCTTCTCCTACGGCAAACTGATCCGGCCGTCACCGGCTGCAGGGGAATAGAGGATGAATACCACCCGTTTCAGCGCGATTCTGGATGGCATCCTGGAGGCGGGCTGGCTGGCGGCCATCATCGTCACCCCTCTCTTCTTCAACATCTACTCCAGCCGCGTCTTTGAGCCGGACAAACTGACCACGCTACGCTCCATCGCCCTGGTGATGGCCGCCGTCTGGCTGGCGCGGTGGGTGGAGGAACGGGCCGCCGGAGAAGGCCGCCTCCGCTTCTCATGGCGCACCCCGCTGGTCCTGCCCACCCTTTTCACCGTGCTGGTCTACCTGATCAGCACCGTCTTCTCCGTCGCCCCCTACACCAGTTTCTTCGGCTCCTACCAGCGGCTCCAGGGGACGTTTACCACGCTCTCCTACATCGTCATCTTTCTCATCATTCTGGATCGGATGCGCACCCGCGCGCAGGTGGACCGGTTCATCACAACCATCATCCTCAACAGTCTGCCCATTGCCCTCTACGGTTTCGTCCAGCACGCCCGCCGCGACCCGCTCCCCTGGGGCGGCGACGTCACCCAGCGGGTGGCTTCCAATATGGGCAACCCCATTTTCGTCGCCGCGTATATGATTATGGCGGCCTTTCCCACGCTGGCGCGCGCGGTGGACGCCTTCCGCTCCCTCCTGACCGACGAAAAGGCCGGGACCTCCGAGGTGCTTCGCGCCGCGGCGTACGTCTTCATCTTCCTGGTCCAAGTCATCAGCATCTGGTACACCCACAGCCGGGGCCCGCTGATGGGGCTGGTCTTCGGACTGGCAGTCTGGGGGTTTCTGGGACTGCTGGCCCTGCGGCGCGCGGCCGCTCGGGAGGGGCTCCACCCGGCGGGCCTGTTCGGGGACATCCGGAACGGCATTGCCTTCGGGCTGGGAAGTCTGGCCGGGGCCGGAGGGGTGGGAGCCGGACTCTACGTCGCGCTGCGCGGCGCCGCGCAAGCAAACCCCTCCCTGCGATGGGTGCCGGCCCTCGGCGCCCTGCTGGTCATCGCCGGGGCCTGGCTGGTGTTTATTGTCAACGGGAAGGGGTGGCGCTGGCTGTGGGCCAGTGCACTGCTGACCGTCGTGCTGTTTGCCATCGGCTTTCTGGCCGTCAACCTGGTTGGCCCGTTGAACGCCTGGGCCCAGCAGCAACCCTGGATGGGCCGTCTGGACGAGGTCCTCCAGGCCGAGACCGGTACCGGTAAGGTGCGCTCCCTCATCTGGGAAGGCGCGCTGAAACTGATTTCCCCGCATGAGCCGATTCAATACCCCCCCACCGCCACTGACCCGGAGGGCCATCCCGACCCGTTCAATGTCCTGCGTCCCCTCATCGGCTACGGGCCGGAGTCCATGTACGTGGCCTATAACCGTTTCTATCCGCCCCTCCTGGGCCACTACGAGTCCCGCACCGCCTCCCCTGACCGTTCCCACAACGAGACGCTGGATTCGCTGGTCATCACGGGGCTTCTGGGCTTTGCGGCGTACCTCTGGCTGTTCGGCAGTCTCTTCTACTACGGCCTCTCCTGGCTGGGGTGGATTCCGGACCGGCCCCGGCGGCGATGGTTCTTCGGATTGCTGGTGACGGGTGCGCTGGTTGCTGTCGCGGCGGTCATCCCCGCCGTCGGGCCCCACTTCTTCGGGCTGGCCATCCCGGTGGGGATGGTGCTGGGCATGCTGGCCTATCTGGTCATCTGCGGGTTCTCTTCGCTGGAGTCCGCCCCGGCGGCCCACCCCGACCAGATTCCGCTCATCGGCATCCTGGCCGCCTTCGTCGCCCATCTGGTGGAGATCAACTTCGGCATCTCCATCGCCTCCACCCGGACCACGTTCTGGGGACTGGCAGGGGTTTTCGTCCTCCTGGGCATCCAGCAGATTGCCGCGCGGGAGGAGCGGCCCGTCGCGCCGCAGACGGCACCGTCCCCCCAACCGAAAGGGAAGAAGCGGCGGCGCCGACCGGCCGCGCCCCCGCCGAAGCCGTCCTCGGCGGTCCCCCCCTGGCTCTGGCCCGCGCTGGGTTCGGCCCTCATCGGCGCGCTGATCCTGGGGACGCTCTCCTACGACTTCGTCAACAACATTGAACGGCTCACCAGTCCCGGACAGATTTTCTGGCGTTCGCTGACGGTGGTCGCCATCGGCGGCCCGCCCCGGCAGTCCCTGGGCATCCTGCTGGTCTTCGGCATGGCCTGGGGGATGACGGCGCTCCTGGCCGTCACCCAGATGGCCCGGCGGGGGGCCTTCGGGGAGCGCCGGGAGGATGCCTGGCTGGCGGCCGCCATCATCCTTCTGGTCTCCCTGACGGTGGGGTTGATCTTCGGGCTGCTCCTGGCCGGGCGCCACGCCGCCGTCCTGCGGATGACCGTACAAAACGTCAACGACCTGATGCGGCTGGCTGACCATATTGCCGGTCAGATCGGGGCCTACTACGGCTTCCTGGCCGCCGTCATTCTCCTGGGCGGGCTGGCGCTGGCCGGGGAGCGGTGGATGCCCAAACGGTGGAGTACGGCCTGGGGCCCGCTGGCGCTGGTGGTCCTGTTGCCGCTCAGCATGGTCAGTGCGGTGCAGGCCAACCTGCGCCCCATCCGCGCCGACATCGTCTACAAGCAGGGCCTCCCCTGGGAGGAGCAGGGGCAGTGGGGAGCCTCCGTCCGCCATTATCAGCGGGCGATTCAACTGGCACCCCATGAGGATTTTTACTACCTGTACCTGGGCCGCGCGCTGCTGGAGTACGCCACCCGCACCACCGACGCCACCGAACAGGACGCCGTCCTGCGGGAGACGGAACGGGTGCTCCTGATGGCCCAGTCGTTGAGCCCGCTGAACACCGACCACTCGGCCAACCTGGCCCGGATGTACCGGCGCTGGGCCGGCCTGCCCGCCGGTCAGGCCCAGCGGGCCCAGTTGCTGGAATTCTCTTCCCGCTACTACCAGTCCGCCACGATGCTGAGCCCCAATAACCCCATCCTCTGGAATGAGTGGGCGACCCTTCACCTCTACGAGTTGGGGGACGAAGAGGGCTTCCTGCAACGGATCAACCATTCTCTGGAACTGGACGACGGCTTTGAACAGACGTGGTTGATTCTGGGCGACTACCGCGCGCAGAAAGGGGACCTGGCGGGAGCGGCGGAGGCGTACCGGAAGGCAGTGGACATCCTGCCGGGAATGCCTCAGGTCTGGAATGCCCTGGCGCGGGTTTACCTCCAGCAGGGTCAGAACGACTCGGCACTGGAGGCGCTGACCCGTTCCCTGGAGTTGGACCCGAGCGGCGGATGGGCGTGGGACGCGCACCGGCTGCTGGCCATCGCCTACTATCAGATGGGCATGCCGGAACAGGCGCTGGCCGAAGCCCAGACAGCGCTCCAGATGGCCCCGGAGGACCAGAGACCGGCCATAGAGCAACTGCTCCAGCAACTTCAGCCCACCGCGCCGGTGACGCCGTAGGGGCCTCACCCCTCCCCCTGCCCCCTCCCCTCTCCTGAACTTCGTTCAGGAGAGGGAGGGGTGGCGGCATAGCCGCCGGGGGTGGGGTGAGGAGAAAGCCCACTGCGGGACTGCGCGAATATGAGCCTGTTTTCCCGACCCGACGGACGACGACCGGATGAACTCCGTCCCGTCCACTTCATCCTGGACTACGTGGACTACCCGGAGGGGTCGGTCCTGGTAGAGTGGGGACGGACGCTCGTGCTGTGCAACGTCTCCCTGCAGGAAGGGGTGCCGCGCTGGCTGGCGGGGTCCGGGCAGGGCTGGCTGACGGCCGAATATGCTCTGCTCCCCCGCTCCACCCACACCCGCACCCCGCGCGAAAACGGCCTTACCGGGGGGCGCACCCAGGAGATTCGCCGCTTCATCGGCCGCTCCCTGCGCGCCGGGGTGGACCTGAGCCGGCTGGGGGAACGAACCCTCATCCTGGATTGCGACGTCCTCCAGGCCGACGGCGGCACCCGCACCGCGGCCGTCACCGGGGGGTATGTCGCGCTGGCCCTCGCCGCCCGGCGCCTGGCCGAGCAGGAGATCGTCCCCCCGGACTTCATCCGCACCCCCATCGCCGCCGTCAGCGTGGGGATTGTCCAGGGGCAGATTCTGCTGGACCTCTGCTACGAAGAGGACAGCCAGGCCGAGGTGGACCTGAACGTGGTGATGACCGGCGACGGACGGTTCGTGGAGGTGCAGGGGACGGCGGAGAAACGCCCGTTCTCCCCGGATGTGCTCGTAGAGATGCTGGACCTGGCCCGTAAAGGGATTGCCGCCCTCATCGCCGCCCAGGAGGAGGCACTGCGGTGAGAGGCTTCACTCCCCGCCAGCGGTTGATCCTGGCCCTGATGGCGACCGCTGTGGTCGTGGTGTTCGGCCTGCTGGCCTACACCGTGACCACCACGATGCGCCAACTGGCTGCGCTCTCCCCGCTCCCGTCGCCGCAAGGGCCGGAGTCGCCTCTGGGGGCCCCCACGGCCAGCGCGGAGGCCTCGCCGGCAGAGCCGACCCCTTCCCCGACGGTCGCTCCCACCCCCACCCGGGCCGTGCCCCTCTCCCAGATTCAGAGCGCCCGCGCCGTCCACGAGGTGGCCCGTATCCTGGCCCGGGTGCGGGACCTCCCGCCGGTGGAGCAGTTCCCCGTCTCATTCCCGTCGGAGCGGGAGATCGCGCTCTACCTTCTGCAGCGCTACGGCGACCTTCGGCCTCAGGACGCGCTGAATTTCTACAGTTGGCTGGGACTGGTGCCCCGGCTGGACCCGCTGCCGCTGCCGGATGTCACCGCGCAGGCGGCCCGGGTTTTCAGCCTCTACGTCCCGGCCGGGCGGCAGGTGTTGCTGGTGGCGGGCCGGGGCCCCGCCACCCCCGACGACGAACTGGCCCTGGTCCACACTCTGGCCCACGCACTGCAGGACAACGCGTTCCTCCTGGGCGACGGTGCCGAGCCCCCGCGCGTCCCCTTAACCGCCGCCTGCCGGCCCACCGCCGACGCCGCGCTGGCCCTCCGGGCGCTGGTGGAGGGGGATGCCGTCCTCGCCACCGCCCGCTACGCCGGGGTGGACGCCGACCCGCAGGAGGTGGACCGTCTGGCCCGTCTGGCAGCGGGGGCCGAAGAGCCGTCCTTCGCCCCTCTGAGCAACGTCACGACGTTTGAGGAAATCCGGCTCTTTCCCTACCGGGACGGGGAGCGCTTTGTCGCCGCGCTTTACGCCGGTGGCGGATGGGCCGCCGTCAACCGGGCCTACGCCGCCCCACCGTGCACCACCCAGGAGGTCCTGCACCCGGAGCGCTACCAGGCCCGTCGTCCCCCGCTGGAGCCGGCCGTCCCGGACCTGACGGCGGCCCTGGGCAAGAACTGGGGACTGGCCCGCCGGGACACCGTCGGCGAGTTTCTGGTCGGCCTGCATCTGGCGGCCTATCTGGACGACGACAATTTTGCCCGTCGCGCGGCCGACGGCTGGGCCGGGGATACGTTCACCCTCTGGGAGGACGGGACGGGCCGTCAGGTCATCGTCTGGCGGCTGGCCTGGGAGACCCGGGACGAGGCGGTGGAGTTTGAACGGGCTTACGCGCTGCTGGTGCCCCGCTTCCGTACCCCGCCCCTCATTGCGGCCGACCCGCCCCTGGGCCTGAAGGGGCAGTTCTGGGACGGGCCCGCAGGGGCGGCCTACCTGTTCCGGTCCGGCCGCGTCGTCACCGTCATCTGGGGGCCGGATATGGAGACGCTGGAGGCGGTGGTGCCGGTGGTGCCGTGAACCGGATTTCTAAAACCACGATGGCTCGCTATCTCTGGCTCATCCCGCTGGTCGTCGTGGGCGCGGCGGCCATCTGGACGCTCTGGACGCTGACCGCGCGCTATCGGGGGGTCATCTACGCCGACCCGGAAGCGGTGCCCCAGCGCCCGGTGGCGCTGGTCTTCGGCGCCGGATACTGGCCCGACGGCACGCCCAGCGACATCCTGCGCGACCGCGTCGCCGCCGCGGCCGAACTCTACCGGGCCGGCCGGGTGCGGAAACTGCTCTTCAGCGGCGATAACCGCTTCCAGCACTACAATGAGCCCGCCAAGATGCGGGAGGTTGCCCTTTCCCTGGGCGTGCCGGAGGAGGACATCGTCCTGGACTACGCCGGTCGGCGCACGTACGACACCTGCTACCGGGCGCGGGACATCTTCGGCCTGCGGGAGGTGGTCGTGGTGACCCAGCGGTATCACCTGCCGCGGGCCCTCTATACCTGTCAGCGCCTGGGGCTGGACGCCGTGGGCTATGTGGCCGACCGGCGGCCGTACATCCATATCCGCCGCTACCAGGCCCGCGAAATCCCCGCCCTCTGGCTGGCCTGGTGGGACCTCTGGGTCCGTCGCCCGACCCCTGTACTGGGAGAACCGATACCCATTCTGGAAGAATGAGGAGGCACCATGCAGTTCACTCGCGAAGACGCCTGGAAACTGGTCACCGAGTACATCCAGAACCCGAACCTGCTCAAGCACATGCTGGCCGTAGAGGCGGCGATGCGGGCCTACGCCCGCCGCTTCGGCGAGGACGAAGAGAAGTGGGCCGCCGTGGGGTTACTGCACGACTTTGACTACGAGCGTTTCCCCGACGACCACCCCCTGACCGGTGCCCGCATCCTGCGGGAGCAGGGCTGGCCGGAGGAGATTGTCCACGCCGTCCTTTCCCACGCCGCCGAGCGGACCGGCGTGGAGCGGGAGAGCCGGATGGAGCAGGCCCTCTACGCCGTGGATGACCTGACCGGCCTCATCGTCGCCGTGACCCTGGTCCACCCGTCCAAAGACATCCGTCAGATCACGGTCAAGAGCGTCAAGAACAAGTGGAAGGACAAACGGTTCGCGGCGGGCGCCGACCGGGGCGCGGCCGAGGAGGGCGCAGCGCTCCTGGGCGTGGACCTCTGGGAGCACGTCAGCATCGTCCTGGAGGCGATGCAGTCCATCGCGACGGAACTGGGGCTGGACGGCCAATGACCAATGATCAAATGACCAATGATCAAATGACCAATGACCAAATGACCAATGACCAGATTTCCCAATTCCCCAATTTATCTACCGGCTACCAACTACCGACTACCGGCTAATCAATGAATGACGAGCAATCCCGAACCTGCCCGGCGTGTGGGACGAAGGTCTCGGCCCGGGCCCGAACATGCATCATCTGCGGCGCGCCGTTGACGGAACCACCTGCAGAGGCGGAGATACCACTGTCGGCGGTGCCGGTCCGCCATTCCCATTGGGGCTTCTGGGCGGCGGCCTTTGCGGTGGCGTTGCTGGTCCTGGGGGCGGCGTACTGGCTCCTGGGGCCCCTCTTCTTTCCCCAGATGGTTCCTTCGCCCACACCGACCGTCGTCCCGACCCGGACGGCCACTCCGGCGGCCACTCCGACCCCCACCGCCACGCCCACCGAGACGCCCACGCCCACCCCCCTGCCGCCCCGGGCCCACCAGGTCCAGCCGAACGACACCCTCTCGGGCATCGCCGTCCAGTACGATACGACTGTAGAGGAAATCATCGCCCTGAACCCGGGGCTCAACCCGGACGCGCTGCAAATCGGGCAGGTGCTGCTCATCCCGCCCGCCCGTCCCACCCCCACGCCCTCGCCACTGCCGGGGACGGTGGAACCGACCCCCACGCCGGGCGACTACATTATCCACGTGGTCGCTCCGGGGGAGACGCTGATCTCCATCGCGCAGAAGTACAGCGTCACCGTCTCCCTGATCCGGGCGGCGAATCCGGAAATCCCCGCCGGGTCGGACGTCATCCGCGTGAACCAGCCGCTGATTATCCCGCTGGGCACGCCAATGCCCACGCCGACGCCCACCCCCAACCCCTACGCCACGCCGACGCCCATCCCGCCCTATCCGCCGCCGCCCCTGCTGAGCCCGCCCGACGGCGCCGTCTTCGGCGGGCCGGATGCCCGCATTGTGCTCCAGTGGGCTTCGGTCGCCGTCCTGCGCGACAACGAGTGGTACGAACTGCGGATGATGCGCCCGGGCATCCCCATTGTTCGGGTGCGGACCCGAACGACGGCCTACCGGGTTCCCGCCGACCTGTTCCCCCCACCTGGATCGCAGGCGCGAGAATTCCAGTGGGAGGTACGGGTGGTGCGGGAAACCCGCAGCGGCGTCTTCACCACCGCGTCGGAGGAGGGGCTACCCCGCCGCTTCCTCTGGCTGGAATCGCCGCCGACACCAACACCGTCGCCGACACCGTAGGGGCAGGCCTTGCGCCTGACCTGTGGGTAGCCGCAAGGGTTGCCCATACCCGGAGGTATCCCATGCCCAACGGCTACTGGGGAAAAATCCTCTTCGTCAATCTCTCCACCGGCGAAATCACCGTGGAAACACTCCCCGAGGAGGTCTACCGCCGCTACCTGGGCGGGTACGGCCTGGGGGCCTATGTGCTCTACGACCGCATCCCGCCCGGGGCCGACCCGCTGGGCCCGGAGAACGTCATCGGCTTCCTGCCGGGGCTCCTGACCGGCAGCGGCGCGCTCTTCGGCGGCCGCTTCATGGTCTGTGCCCGCTCCCCGCTCACCGGCGCCTGGGGGGACTCCAACTGCGGGGGGAATTTCGGTCCGGCCCTGCGGGGAACCGGTTACGACGGCGTTTTCGTCACCGGTCGGGCGGAGCGGCCCGTCTACCTCTATATAGACGGCGAGCACGCCGAACTGCGGGACGCATCCGGCCTCTGGGGACTGGATGCCCGGGAGACGGAGGCGGCCATCCGGGCCGCCGCGGGCCGGGACGTGCGCGTCGCCTGTATCGGCCCGGCGGGGGAGAAACGGTCGCTCCTGGCCGCCATCATCAACGACGACGGACGGGCCGCCGCGCGGTGCGGACTGGGCGCCGTCATGGGGGCGAAGAATCTCAAGGCGGTGGCCGCGCGGGGGAAGGCCCGCCCGCCGCTGGCCGACCCCGAGGGCTTCCGGCGGATCACCGACGAGTACCGCCGCCTCTTCCGCCGGAAACCGTCCCGCTGGGTATCCGGCATCTCCGGTTTTCTCCTGCGCATCCTGCCCATCATGCGGCGGCTGCGGGCCCGGCTGAGCGGCGGGCCCGCCCAGATGGTCATAGACACCTACCGCCTCTACGGGACGGCCGCCGGAACGGCCGCGCTGGTGGAACTGGGAGATACCCCCGTGCGGAACTGGACGGGCATCGGCTACCGGGATTTCCCCCTGCACCTTTCCGCGCGATTGAGCGACGAAGCGGTCATCCGCCACAAAATCCGCCCCTACGGTTGTTCGTTCTGCCCGGTGGCCTGTGGCGGCATCGTTCGCCTGCCCGACGGCGACACCGACCACAAGCCGGAGTACGAGACGCTGGCATCCTTTGGACCGTTGCTCCTGAACGTCGACCTGGAAGTGGTGATGGCATGCAACCGCATCTGCAACCGGGCCGGGCTGGACACCATCTCCACCGGGGTAGCCGTCGCCTTTGCGATGGAGTGCCAGGAGCGGGGGTGGCTGCCGCCGGAACTGGCAGAGGAACTGCCGCTGGACTGGGGGAACGGCGAAGCGATTGTGGAACTGACCGCGCGCATCGCCCGGCGGGAGCCGGGCCTGGGGGGGTGGCTGGCCGATGGGGTCCGGCGGGCCGCGGAGCGGTTGGGGCCGGAGGCCCGGGAAGCGGCGGTCCACGCCGGGGGGCAGGAACTGGCCATGCACCGGGGCCTCTACGAGCCGGGCGTGGCGCTGGGCTATCAGGTGGACCCGGCGCCGGGCCGTCATACGGCCACCCTCGCCGGGACGGTGGAGATTCCGCCCTTCGCCCCGTACTTCGCGCTGGAGGGGGTCAAACCGGGCGGCCGCTACGACTACGCTACGAAGGGGCGGATCATGGCGGTGGGGATGTCCGTCCTTCGGGCCTACGACAGTTTGGGTCTCTGCCAGTTCGCGCTGTATATGGGCGAACCGCCGTTTCTGGAGTGGCTGAACGCGGCCACGGGCTGGGGGATGAGCGCACGGGAGTTCCTGGAGGCGGGGAAGGAGATTCAGCGGTTACGGCATGCGTTCAACGAGCGTCATGGAGTTCCCCGGGAGTTTCCGCTTCCGGCGCGGGAACGGGGCGACCCGCCGCAGGAGGTGGGCCCGCTGGCGGGGATCACCCTGGATATGGAGGCCATGGCCCGGGCCTACTTCGCCGCTCTGTATGGGGAGATGTAGGGTGGGCTTTTCGCCCGCCCTTTTGGGTGGCCGCAAAGGAGGGGGCCGGACGGCGGCAAAGCCGCCGTCC
>JBBIKR010000061.1:10219-19181 GCA_037445395.1 Thermoflexales bacterium | reverse complement strand
CTGGTATCCCTGCCGGCGCTGGACAGCGCTCTGTAACTCAGGACGCCCTCCGATATCGCCAATCCGCCGGTGACCCAGCCCAATCAGGTATTCCATCACTGCCAGCGCCCCGGCATAATTGGTTGCGATGACAGCGTGGCATTCGGGCTCATCAATATTGGGGTCAATGACCACAACGGGTGAGGCGGTGGAGAAGGTGGTTGTCGCAGGAGTGACAACGATGACGCCGTCGGTGACGGTGTTGAGGAGGGAAACGTAGCGACGCTCTCGGTCAGGGGGCGATTCTTTTCGGATGCCCCCGCTGGTGTAGAGAATTAAATCGTAGCCGTGCTCTGCGATTGCCCGATTGATCCCCCGCATAATCTGGAAGGCGAAGGGGTCCTCCACATCGGGCATGATCAGACCGATGACATTGGTTCGGCGGCTGCGCATGCTTCTGGCCGCCAGGCTGGAGGTGTAGCCCAGTTCCTCAATGACCGCCCGAACCCTCTGACAGGTTTCCGGCGCAACGTCATCCTTATTGTTCAGCACGCGTGAGACGGTGGATACCGACACTCCAGCCGCCCTGGCGACGTCCCGAATCGTAACGTTGGTCCTGTTCTGGCCCATGGGCGACACCGTCCCCGCTAAGTGCTGATAGGTAACGATGCCGGTATCATTACCGGTAACCTTACCATAATTTTACCACATTTTATGGGCTTTGTCAATACCTTCGCGCCGAAATCTGCCCGGTTTTTTGGGCGAATCGCGCGGTGCCGCGAAGGGAGCCCTGCGCGAAACGGGGCCGCAATCCCATTTGAGCAATCCGGCAGAACGATGTATAATTCTCCGCAGTTGCAAAACCAGGCAGGATGCGCAAATGACGGTCGTCTCCGTTGTGGCATGCGAAACCTATGACCCGGAGGCCGTCCGCGGGGCGCTGGAGACGGCGCTGGCTCCCCTGGGCGGCATGGGCCGCTTCGTCCGGCCCGGCATGCGGGTGCTCCTGAAGCCCAATCTCATCGCCCCGTTCCCCCTGGACCGCGCCGTCACCACCCACCCGGCTGTCGTCCGCGCCGTCGCCGAGATGGTGCAGGAGGCCGGGGGTGAGGTGTGGATCGGCGATTCGCCCGCTGGTCCGATTCGGAACCCCGAATCTCTCTGGCGGCGGACCGGGATGGCGGAGGTAGCGGCGGCGACGGGCGCGCGCCTGGTCCCCTTTGACGGCGCGGAGTGGCGCACCCTGCGGGGGCAGGACTACTTCATCGCCCGGCCCGTCTTCGCCGCCGACCTGGTCATCACCCTGCCCAAACTGAAGACGCACACGCTCACCCTCTACACCGGCGCGGTCAAAAATCTCTTCGGTACCATCCCCGGGACGCGCAAGCGGGAGGTCCACTTCCGGGCCCCTGCCGTCCCCGACTTCAGCCGGGCGCTGGCGGACGTCCTGGAACTGGTCCGACCGGGGCTGGCGATTATGGACGGGGTGATCGGGCAGGAGGGGAACGGCCCCGGTGCCGGAGGGACGCCGCGCGCCTACGGTTGCCTGGCGGCCTCGGCGGACCCGGTGGCGCTGGATACGGTGATCAGCCGGGCGATGGGTTGCCGTCCGGGCGAGGTCTTCCACCTGCGGGAGGCGGCCGCGCGCGGGCTGGGGGTCAACGACCTGGAGATGATAGAGGTGGTCGGCGACCGGCGGGCCCTGGATTTCGGCCCGGTCCGGCTGCCGGTGGTCCAGCGCGTCCTGCGGGTTCCGCTACCGGGGTGGGTGACGGCGCCGCTGCGGCGGGCCACGCGGGTCCGCCCCCGCCTGACCGCTCCGGCGGGCTGCGTGGGTTGCGGGCAATGCGCCGAGGCCTGCCCCCGGGAGGCCATCACGCCCGGTCGCCCGCCCCGTTTCCGGCTGGACCTCTGCGTCGGCTGTATGTGCTGTGCGGAGGTCTGCCCTCAGGGGGTCATCGCCCCCGACCGGGGCCCCCTGGCCCGCCTGCTGGGGCTTCGCTAAATTTTCACGTTTCACTTTTCACGTTCCCATGTACGAAGAACTGGAACGCGTCTATCAGGCGATTCTGGACGCCCTGCGCGCGGGGAAGCCCGCCGCCGTGGCGACGGTGGTGGAGGTGGACGGTTCGGCCCCGCGGGGTGCAGGGGCCAAAATGCTCATCATGGCCGATGGGACGACGGTGGGCACCGTCGGCGGAGGCGGCGTGGAGGCACGGGTCATTGAAGAGGCCCGGGCGGCCATCGCCGAGGGGCGCTCCCGGGAAGTCGTCTATCGGCTGCGGGACCCGGAGCGCGGCGACCCGGGCATCTGTGGCGGGGATATGCGCATTCTGATTGAAGTCCTCCCGCCCCGGCCCACGCTGCTCATCCTGGGCGCCGGACACCTGGGCCAGGCGGTGGCCGAACTGGGCGCCTTTCTGGGCTACCGCATCGTCGTTATGGACGAACGGCCCGGCCTGGCGACGCCGGAGCGGTTCCCGTGGGCCGAACAGTGCATCACCGGCGACCTGGCCGAAGAGGTGGCGCGCTTCCCGGTGGACCCCCATACCTACGTGGTGATGGTCACCCCCCACTACACCGGCGACGCGGCAGTGCTGGCCGTGCTGGCCAGCCGCTCCCCGGCGTACGTGGGGCTGGTGGGCAGTCGCCGCCGGACCGCCCTCACCTTCCAGCGGGCTCAGGAACTGGGCGTCCCGAAGGAGTGGCTGGAGCGGGTCTACACGCCCATCGGGCTGGACATCGGTGCCGAGACGCCCCGGGAGATCGCGGTCAGCATCCTGGCCGAAGTCATCGCCGTCCAGCGGGGGAAAGCATCGGCCCTATGACCGTCCACCTGCCCCAACGGGAAATCCGCCGCAGTTTCGTCCTGGGGGTGGTGAACGGCGCGCTCTTTGAGTTCGCCGAGCGGCTCATTGACCCCCCGCTGGTGCTGACCTGGTTTGTCAGCCGGTTAACCTCGTCCAACCTGCTCATCGGGCTGGTGGCCCCGCTGGGAGACGCCGGATGGTTTCTGCCGCAGGTCTTCGTTGCCGGACTGGTCCAGCGGATGCCCCGCAAGATGCTCAGTTACACCGTGGCGGCGGTCATCCGGGCCATCGCCTGGTTCCTGGTGGCGGCGGCCGTCTGGCTGGTGGACGACCCGACGCTCCTGCTGGTCGCCTTTTTCGTCCTGTACGGCGTGGCCCGGCTGGCGGCGGGGCTGGGAGGACTGGGCTTCTTTGAGGTGGTGGCGAAGACCATCCCGGCCAACCGACGGGGCAGTTTCTTCGCCTGGAGGATGCTGACGGGGGGCCTGCTGGGCCTGGGGGCCGGGGTGGTGACGCGGGAAGTGCTCAATCGCTTCGCCTTCCCCCACGGCCATGCCCTGCTCTTCGTGATCTACAACGCCGTCATCATACCGGCCATGCTGGCCTTTATCATCATCCGGGAGCCGCCGGGCACGGCCATCCCCCGCGCACCAACGTTGAGGCAACAACTGCGGCGGGCCGGTCACTTCCTGCGGACGGACGTCGTCTTCCGGCGGTATATGGGGATGCGGACGGCGCTGGGGCTGGCGGGGATTGCTCTCCCTTTCTACGGCGTCTATGCCCGAAACGTCCTGGGCGCGCCCGAGGGGATGGTGGGCATCTACGTCGCCGTGCGGGTCGCTGCCGGACTGGTGGCCAACCTGCCCTGGGGCCTCGTGAGCGACTGGAAGGGGAACCGTCTGGTGACGTTGTGGCTCTCGCTGGGAAACGCGCTCACCGCACTGCTGGCGCTGGGGCTGGTGGGGTGGGTGGCCGTATCCCCCTACCGGGGCCCGTGGCTGCCTTATATGGCCCTTCCTCTCTTCCTGTTGAACGGCGCGTTGACGCCCGCCTCGGCGCTGGTGGGCAACAATTTTCTGCTGGAACTGGTGCCGGAGGCGGAGCGGCCTCTCTACCTGGGGCTTTCCAACACCCTGATCGGCATCGTCGTTCTGATTTCCGGCTTCGGCGGGCTGGTGGTGGACCTGCTGGGGTACGCGGGGCTGTTTGCCCTTTCCGCCCTTCTCTGCCTGCTGGCCTGGTGGTGGTCCCGAGGGCTCCCCGAACCCCGGGTCGGTCAACCGCCTCGCGCCGGCTGACCCCATCCCGTCACGTTTCACGCTTCACGCTTTACGCTTCACGTTTCACGTTTTTCACGCTTCACGCCCACAGGAGGTCTCTATGCCATACCGGGATACCTGGGCCTCATGCCGCCAGTGCGGCCGGCAATTTGTCTTTACCGTGGAGGAACAACGGCGGCTGGACGGGCTGGGGTTTGAACTGACCCCGCCCGACCTTTGCCCGGACTGTCTGCGGGCTCACGAGATGACCCCCGGCCCCCATCGGGGCATCATCAAATGGTACGACCCGGAAAAGGGCTACGGGTTTATCATCCAGCGCAGCGGGGGTGAGATATTCTTCCACCGAAGCGCTCTGGCGCCGGGCACGCCGGAGACCATCCCCGACAAAGCGCGGGTGCGGTATCGGATTCAGCCGACCGGGCGGGGGCCGCAGGCCGTGGACGTCGCCCTGGAAAAGTAGGCGACAAGCCCGATCTGACGACAACCCTGATGGAGGGGGAGATGAAAATCGTACTGACTCAGGATGTTCCCAACCTCGGGCGCGCGGGGGACGTTAAGGAGGTCGCCGACGGTTATGCCCGCAATTATCTGATTCCCCGCGGTCTGGCCGTCCCCGCCACCGAGGGGAGAGTCCGCACGGCGCAGGAGCAGAAGCAGGCCAGGATGGCGCAGGCGACCCGTCAGGCGCAACGGCTCGCGGCGCTGGCGGAACGAATGGAGCAACTGACGCTGACGTTCCAGGCAAAAGCAGGTCCGACCGGTCGCCTCTACGGTTCCATCACCCCCGCCGACATCGCGGAGGCGCTGGAGCGGGAACTGAAGATGCCCTTTGACCGGCGCAAAATCCTGGCCGACCCCCTGCGCGACCTGGGCGACCACACCGTACATGTCCGTCTGAGCAGCGACCGGATTGTCCCGGTGCATGTCCGCATTGAGCCGGAGGAGCCCGGGCGGCCCCAGAAGCCGTGATTTTGTCCACGAAGGACACGAAGGGCACGGAGAAAAAACACCTTTGTGCTCTTTCGTGCCTTTCGCGTCTTTCGCGCCTTTCGCGTCTTTCGCGTCTTTCGCGCCTTTCGCGTCTTTCGCGCCTTTCGCGTCTTTCGCGCTTTTCGTGTCTTTCGCGTCTTTCGCGTCTTTCGTGTCTTTAAAGGAGGCGCCATGGTCAAGGTCACCTGGTACGGTCACGCCTGCATCGGCATAGAGGTGGGGCCCCACCGCCTGCTGGTGGACCCCTTCCTCACCGGCAACCCGCTGGCGGCGGTCTCCCCGAACGCCCTTCAGCCCGACTACATCCTGGTCTCCCACGGCCACGGCGACCACGTGGGGGACGCACTGGAAATCGCCCGCCGCACCGGTGCCACCGTCATCAGCAACTTTGAAATCTGCAACTGGTTCCAGGCTCAGGGCCATGCCAATATCCACCCCCACCACATCGGCGGCGGTTTCCCCTACCCCTTCGGTTACCTCAAACTGACCATCGCCCACCACGGCTCTGCCCTCCCCGATGGCTCCTACGGCGGCAACCCCTGCGGCTTCTTCATCAAGACGGCGGAGGGCCCCCACATCTACCTGGCCTGCGATACCGGCCTCTTCTACGACATGAAACTGATCGGCGAGGAGGGGGTGGACCTGGCAGTCCTGCCCATCGGCGACAACTTCACCATGGGCCCGGACGATGCCCTGCGGGCGGTGAAACTGCTGACGCCCCGCAAGGTGGTCCCCATCCACTACGACACCTTTGACATCATCCGCCAGGACCCCCACGCCTGGGCCGAGCGGGTACGCGCGGAGACCTCCGCCGAGGCCGTGGTACTCAGGCCGGGGGAGAGCATCACCCTGTAGCGGGCGTGGATGGACGCAGAATGAAACCCTGGCTTCGCGGACTATTGATCGCTCTGGGCGTCCTGCTGGTCATCCTGATGGTCGGCCCGTTCCTGGTGTCGGTGCCCCCGCTGGAAGGGACCGTCCCCCCGGAGCAACTGGCCGACCCCGATAGCCGGTTCGTGGAGGTGAACGGGATCACCGTCCACTACAAAATGGCCGGCTCGGGGCGCCCGGCCTTCATCCTGCTTCACGGCTTCGCCGCCAGCACCTTCTCCTGGCGGGAGGTGATCGGGCCGCTTTCGGAGATGGGGACGGTCGTCGCCTTTGACCGGCCGGGTTTCGGCCTCACCGAGCGACCGATGCCGGGGGAATGGGAAGGCCGGAGCCCTTATGCGCCCGAAGCGCAGGCCGATCTGACGGTGGGGCTCATGGACGCGCTGGGGATAGAGCGGGCGGTCCTGGTGGGCAACTCCGCCGGAGGGACGGTGGCACTGCTCACCGCGCTGACCTACCCGGAGCGGGTGGCGGGGCTGGTGCTGGTGGACCCGGCGATATACGTTCGCGGGATGACGCCAGTGTGGCTACGGCCGTTTCTGAATACCCCGCAGATGCGCCACCTGGGGCCGCTGCTGGCGCGGCGCATCCAGGACTGGGGAGTGGACTTTGCCCGCTCCGCCTGGCACGATCCCTCCAAACTGACGCCGGAAATCTGGGAGGGGTACGCCAGACCCCTGCGGGCCGAGAACTGGGACCGGGCCCTCTGGGAGGTCACCCGTGCCAGCCGTCCCCTGGGACTGGAGAGGCGGTTGGGGGAGGTCCGGGTGCCGGTGCTGGTGATCACCGGCGACGATGACCGCATCGTCCCCACCGAGCAGAGCATCCGCCTGGCGGGGGAAATCCCTGGGGCCCAACTGGCGGTCATCCCCGAATGTGGGCACGTCCCGCAGGAGGAATGCCCGGAACCGTTCCTGGAAGCGGTCACCGGGTGGGTCAGAGGTGGAACGTGGTGAAACGAGTGGAGGTCCATATGAGGAACTCCTGGCCCTGCTGGACGGTCTGGCCTGAGGCGGGTGCGGGCAAGAATCCGCCGCCGCAGAGATGCCGGCCCCGCCCGGCGCTACTGCCCGCCGGAGCGCCAGTACTCCACCAGCCGTCGGATGCGGATGCGCTGGGCCCGTAGCCAGCGGCGGGGACCCAGAATCGCCCTCCCGAACTCCGGCGGACGGTCGGGGAGCCGCCGGAGCCTCCCCTCGGCCACCAGACGGTCCCAGAAAGCGAAGAACCGCTCCTGCAGTTCCTCGTCGCTGAACTCGGCCCCCCGCTCGTAGACCTCGCGGGCCAGTTGCTCAATGTAGGCCGCCGTCTCGTTGATCAACGTCTCCACCGGCTCAAAGACCATGCCCCACCCGTAGACCGGGTCCAGGGGCATAGAGCCGAATTCCATCGGCGAGGGGGGACGGACGTCTCCGGTTTCCACCCTTTCCTCGGTCATATTCCTCTTCTCTGCACCTGACAGAGTGGAGCAGCGGCAGGGCCGCTGCTCCACCAATCCGTCTCGCCTATTCCCCCAGCACCAGCGCGGAGAGCATCAGGTTGCCGTGCAGGTTGACGCCGGGGACCAGCATCCCCTGCTCCCCAAAGGAGCAGAAGCCCAGGAAGGGCGCGTCGCCGATCACCGACCTGACCGCGCCTGCTACCTCTCCGATGCGGTCTCCCAGCGCGACGCGCCGCCCGGCGCAGTGGACCAGAAAGACAGCGCGGATGTTCTGGACCCCCTGCACCGCCTGACGGACCACCTCCCCGGCCGCCGAGATGATTTCATCCGCCGTCGCCTCCATCAGGACCACATCTTCGCCGTCGGCGAACTCGGCGAAGGCGCCGATGGTGCCGTCCTCGTTCCCCACCGCCAGGTGCTTGATGAGGTAGGCATCCTGCACCGGAGTCGCCAGCGGGGCCAGCAGGCACTCTCCCAGGAGTTTCCAGTCACCGATGATGTCCTCCCGCCGTTTCCCCGTCCATTCGGCGTAGACGTCCAGCGCGGGCCTGCCGTCCAGCGTCTTCAGCAGGCGGCCCGCGGCGCCCGCCCGTGCCCGAATCCGGGTGGGGCGGTAGCCGCTGCCGAAGGCGCGACCGACCCGACCGGGCACGTACAGGGCTGCCACGACGGCGCTCTGGGGGAGCACCCAGCCATTGGCGAATACCTGCCATTTTCCCTCAATGGTGTTGTCGGCGGGACTGCCGCCCACAATGGGGACGCCGGGATACTTTCGGCTGATCCCGGCCACCACCGCCTCCTCGCTACCGGGCGGAGAAGTGACCAGGAACAGTGCCGGCGGCCCTCCCTGGGCGGCCTTCTGCACGGCCAGGCTCGCCGCCAGCGCCCCGGCCCGGGTGGGGTTCTCTCCGAGAAGGCAGCGGGAGACGCCCGCCCGTACCCCTGAGAGGAGCATCAGCCCGGCCACCCCGTTCGGGCCGGATTGAAAACCGGCGGTGGTCAGGATGCCGGTGAAGGAACTGCAGCCGAATATCGGCACCCTCCCCAGCCGGCGCGCCACCTCCCGCACCACTACCGGCAGGTCCATATCCACGGTGGCGAAGAGGAGGGCCAGCCCTGGGGACTTCCCTTTCAGCCCCTCCTGCGCCATCATCACGACCTCGTCCGCCGCGACCTGGGCATCCCTTGCCAGGCTCCAACCGACTCCTGCCTGTACGGCCATCGCATACCTCCTTTCATAACTCGGGGAAAACGATATACACCACGACACCCTCACCTTTGTTCCCATCCCTACCCGATGGAGGCGGGGTGAGGGAGAGGGCTTACCACCGTTCAGCCTTCGCTACCCCCCGTTCCCCCCCAACCGAACAGGTAGCGATACGGCCCGAATCGTCGGATCAATTATACACCCTGATCGGTCGTTGGGGAAGCCCTCGCAGGCATTCTCAGGGCTTTTCAAAGAATTTACTATTCG
The DNA here is from genome assembly GCA_037445395.1 of Thermoflexales bacterium. Taxonomy (GTDB): domain Bacteria; phylum Chloroflexota; class Anaerolineae; order B4-G1; family DUEL01; genus SpSt-77. The sequence continues at coordinate 10,316 of JBBIKR010000061.1, read as the reverse complement.
CCCGTTCTGCAACCCCTCACCCCACCCCCCGGCCCCCTCCCCTCGCCCCCCGCCGAAGGCGGGTGGGAGAGGGGAGGGGGAAGATGGGGGGATTGCG
>JBBIKR010000061.1:0-10209 GCA_037445395.1 Thermoflexales bacterium | reverse complement strand
CCCCCCCCCCCCCCCCCCCCCGCCTAGGGGGGGGGGGTTTGGGTTGGGGTATGTGGGGGTTTTTGGGGGGGGGGCCGGGGCCGGCCGCCGCAATCCCCCTTCAATCCCTCCTCTCCCCTGGCCAGTAGGCCAAGGGGAGAGGAGGGACATAGGGGGGTGAGGGGTGGAAGCCAATTCATTTGCGTGAAAACTTTGAGAAGCTCTGGGCATTCTTTCCCCCAGAACGATACCACAGAGCAAAAGCCTATGGGTGTGTCCCAATTTTGTCGGGGGCATCCGATTCAGCCCGATGGTAAACCATCGGGCTGATACAGCGAAGCCCTGCGGGCTGTTTTTGAGCCCCGAAAGGGCTTCGCAGAATCAGCCCGACGCTTCAGCGTCGGGCGAAAGAACTCCGCATCGGGGTTGCCCCGCAAAAGCCCATCGGCCGCTTCTCCAAATCCCCCGTTTCGTGTACAATAATTGTCCCATGCCGACGCCCATCAATCATCTGGTAATGGCCCGCGAGGTTCTGGAACGGGGAACGCTGGCCGCGCCCGCGCGGTGGCTGCTGTTGGCCCAGTATGGCCCCTTCCTGCTGGGCCACACTGCCCCGGACGTGCAGACAGTCAGCGGGCAACGGCGCGAGGAGACCCACTTCTACACTCTCCCGCCCCGCAACGACGTCCCGGCCGCCCGGATTCTCCTGGATACCTACCCGGCCCTGGCCCGCGCGGAGCGCCTGGAACCGGCCCACGCGGCCTTTATGTCCGGTTACCTGGCCCACCTGCTGGCCGACGAGTTGTGGTGGCGGGAGGTCTTCCATCCCTTCTTCGGTCCAGACGCTGGATGGAGCACGTGGGAGGAACGGTTGTTTCTGCACAACGTCCTGCGCACCTGGCTGGATGAGGAGGATCAGGCCCGCCTGGACGGCCACGAGGCAGCAGCGCTGGCGACCGCAGAGCCCCGGGGCTGGCTTCCCTTCATCCGGGATGAGGACCTGCGGGCGTGGCGGGATAATCTGGTGGAGCAGTTGCAACCGGGGCACCGCATCCGTACCGCCGAGGTCTTCGCAGAACGGATGGGAGTTTCGGCGGAGATGGTGGAGATGACGGCCCACTCGCCGGAGCGGATGGCCTGGATTTTCCGGCACGTCCCCCCGGAGCGCCTCCGGTCCTACCGGGACATGGTTTTGCATCGCAGCGTCCAACTGATCAACGAATATCTCCGGGAGATACCGTAACATAATCAAAGAAGGCCCGATTCCCAACCGACACAAAGTGCGGTATAATGTTTCTGGAGGAATGGGGCCATGCAGGAAGCGCGGTTATACGAACGACTGGATGAGAATAAGGTGCGCTGTGCCCTCTGCGCCCACCGCTGCGTCATCCCCGAGGGACAGCGCGGCGTCTGCCACGTGCGGGAAAACCGGGGCGGTACCCTTTATACCCTGGTCTACGGGCGGCTCATCGCCCGGCACGTGGACCCGGTGGAGAAAAAACCCCTCTATCACTTTTATCCCGGCTCCACGGCCTACTCCATCGCCACCCCCGGCTGCAATTTCCGCTGCCGCTGGTGCCAGAACTGGGAGATTTCCCAGATGCCCCGCGAGGAACACCTGATTCTGGGCGAGACCGCCTCCCCGGAGCAGGTCGTCGCCGACGCCCGCAGGGCCGGAAGCCGCAGCATTGCCTACACCTACACCGAACCCACCGTCTTCTTTGAGTACGCCTACGACGTCTCCCGCCTGGCGCGCCAGGCCGGCATCGCGAACATCTACGTGACCAACGGCTACATGACCCCGGAGATGCTGGACGCGTACCACCCGTATCTGGACGCGGCCAATGTGGACCTGAAGGCATTCCGGGACGAGACGTACCGCCACTATATCGGCGCGCGCCTGCAGCCGGTGCTGGATGCCCTGAAGAAGATGAAGGAGATGGGGGTCTGGGTGGAGGTGACGACCCTGGTGGTCACCGGCGTCAACGATGACCCGGAGGAGTTCCGGGATATCGCTCGTTTCCTGGTGGAGGAACTGGGCCCGGAGACACCCTGGCACATCAGCCGGTACTTCCCATCGTACCAGATGACCAATCCACCGACCCCGCCGGCGACCCTGCAGCGAGCACAGGAGATCGGGCGGGAGGCCGGCCTGCGCTACGTCTACGTGGGGAACGTTCCGGGGGAGGAAAACACCCACTGCCACGCCTGCGGACAGTTGCTCATCCGCCGCTCCGGCTTCTGGGTGCTGGAGAACCGCGTCCGACCCGACGGAACCTGCCCCCGCTGCGGGACGGCCGTGGCCGGGGTGGGAATGGCGGGGGAATGAAGAGTTGGGGGCGGGCGGCGACGCCCCCCCCCCCCCCCCCCCGGGCGCGCTAGGGGGGGCCCCCCCGCCCCCCCCGGCGCCCGGCGGGGGGGGGGGGGGTATGGGGGGGTTATTTAGGGGTGGGGGGGGGGGGGCTCCGCCGCCCGCCCCCAACCCCGGAGCGTCCTTGGGGGTGACAGCAGGCACCCTCAGGCGCTGGCCTCTGCCCCGAATACCTCCCCCAGCAACTGGAGGGTCTCCAGCGCTTCCTCTTCCTCAAGACGACTGATGGCAAAGCCCACGTGGACGATGACCCAATCGCCCACCTGGGCCTCCGGAACGTAGGCCAGGCAGACCTGGCGGGTGATGCCGCCGAAGTCCACCTTGCCCATCCGCATCAGCCCGCCTTCCTGCACCTCAACGATCCGACCGGGAACACCCAGACACATCTCAACCCTCCTGATAGGCGCGCAGTTCCCCTTCCAGCCAGTTCAGCCAGGCCTCCAGTCCTTCCCCGGTCTTGCAGGAGAGGGGGAAAAAGGCCACGCCGGGGTTGAGCGCCTCCACGCCCCGACGGAAGTACTCCACGTTGAACTCAAAGGCCGGAAGGACGTCTATCTTGTTCAGCACCACCGCGTCCACCCCCCGGTACATCGGCGGGTACTTGTACGGCTTGTCGTCGCCCTCCGGCACGCTGGCGATCAGGACGCTGCGGTGGACACCCAGGCGGAACTCCGCCGGGCAGACCAGGTTGCCCACGTTCTCCACGATGAGCAGGTCCACGCCATCCAGCGGGAGTCGGTCCAACCCGCTCCGGACCATGGCCGCGTCCAGGTGGCATTCGCCACCGGTGGCAATCTGGACTGCGGGCACGCCCTCGGCAGCCACCCGGTCGGCATCCAGGGTGGAGGCCAGGTCGCCCTCCACGACGGCCATCCGCCACCGGTCCTTGAACGCCCGAATGGTCCGCAGGATCAGGCTGGTCTTCCCCGCGCCGGGGGAGGCCATCAGGTTGACGGCGAAGACGCCGGCGGCGTCCAGACGGGCCCGGTTGGCCTCGGCCACCCGGTCGTTGGCGCTCAGGATATGTTCTACAACGGGAACCTGTGGACTCACTTTCTCCTCACCGGTTGTACAAACTCATCGCCTTCTCCAGCCCTTCCGTCAACCAGGTCTGGATGGCGGCGATGGCGCGTTCTATTGCTTCTTCTATCACCGGTTCCTCGTCCGGTGTGAAGTTCTGAAGGACGTAATCGGCGGGGTCCATCTGCCCTGGCGGGCGTCCGATGCCGATACGGAGACGGGGGAAGGACTGGGTGCCCAGGTGCTCTATGACCGAGCGCATCCCCCGGTGGCCGCCGCTGCCGCCATCGGGGCGGATGCGCAGGTTGCCCGGGGGCAGGTCCAGGTCATCGTAGACGACCATGAGACGCTCCGACGGCACCTGGTAGAAACGGGCGAGAGGCGCCACCGCGCGCCCGCTCTCGTTCATGAACGTCTGGGGGATGGCCAGCACGACGGGGCAGTCGCCGATGGTCCCCCGGGCCACCCGGGCGTTCTTCTGGCGGCGGGAGAATTCCAGGCCGTGAGCCGCCGCCAGCCGGGAGACGCAACGGGCCCCCACGTTGTGGCGGTTGCGGGCATGGCGGGCCCCCGGATTTCCCAGACCGACAATCAGGTACATGAGAACTCACCGGGAACCCGGGCGCTGGGGCTTTCCCCGGGTGCGCAGGTAGTACCGGAGAAGGGCTTTCACCAGCAGGTACAGGCCCCAGATCACAAAGAAAATCAGCGTGATGCGGGCCCCGCGCATGAACGCGCTCAGAATCTGCGCGCCATCCAGCGCTGAAGTCCCTCTCCCTGTCCCGCCTGTGGGAGCCGTCGGCGTCGCTCCGGGGCGCGGGGTGGGAGTGGGGCGGGGGGTCGCGGTGGGCGGCATCTCCACCGGCACCGGCGTCGGAGTCTCCGGCCCGGGGGTCGGGATTTCCGCCGCCTCCTCCGTCGGGGTCGGCGTCGGCGTGGCCGGTTCGTTCAGGACGGTGATGTTGTTCACAAAGAACGAGTCGGTCACGTCTCCATCGCGGTAGCGGATGAGGACCATGTGATAGACCCCGTTGGGGATCAGCGGCGACCCGTCCTCCGCGATGGCCGTCGTATCCCATTCGGCCAGGACGCCGTTGATCACCTGCTGCCGGACATCCAGCACGAGCGGTTGCCACTGGGAGGTCGCCGTCGCCGCCGGACCGGGGGCGTAGTAGATGCTGTACCGGTCAAAATTGGGGTGGGCCACAGAGCCCAGAATCTGCACCACGCCACTGACGGTGGTTCCACTGGTGGGGAATGTGATGATGACCACGTTCTCCTGCGGCGGCGGTGCGGCCGTCAGGCTTCCTCCGGCAGCCAGATACGTGACCAGAAGCGACCCCAAAATCAGCGCCAGTTTTCGTCTATCCATCGGCATCCTTTGCACCTTGCTCTCTGCATCCTGTGATTCGTCGGGCGTAAGTGTAGCACAAAAAGGGAGTCATGGCAAGGAACGGTTCGGAACGGGCCGGTAGATGGTCTTTCTGGGGCCTCGTAGCGATACTGCTGGTCGCGGCGGCGCTGCGGCTGAGCGGTGTTGCCTGGGACGGGGGCATCGGCGCCCACCCCGACGAGCGGTATCTGGTGGGGGTCGCCGAGGAGATGGCGCATCGGTGGGAACCGGACCCCTTTACGGTGGACGCCTCCTTTCCCTATGGACATGTCCCCCTCTACCTGCTCCTGCTTTTGGGTGGGGCCGACCGGCTGATGGCGGCCCGCCTGCTGACCGGACTTCTGGATGTGGGGACGGTGGCATTGACGGCCGCGCTGGCCCGCACCCTGATTGCCGCTGGCGGTCGGGACCGCAGCCGCAGCAGAGGGGCGCTGATGGCGGCTCTCTTCCTGGCCGTGATGCCCCTCCACGTCCAGCAGGCCCACTTCGCCACCGCCGATGTTCCGCTGGCCTTTTTCTCCACCGGTGCGCTGCTCTTCGCCGCCCGCTCCGTCGTTCACGGCCAGGCACGCCGCGCGGCGGCGTCCCTTCTTGCGGGCATCTGGGCCGGGCTGGCCCTGGGCTGCAAGGCCGGGGCGGCACTGCTGTTGATCCCCGTCGCGCTGGCCAGCACGCTGGGCGCGGAGAACCGACGGGAGCAAGTCCGGCGAGCCGCCGGAGCGCTCGGGGCTGCTCTGGCGACGTTCGCCATCGCCAACCCCTTCGCCGTGCTGGAGTTCCCCCGTTTCCTGACCAATGTGACCACCCAGGCCGCGCTGGCGCGCGGGGCGGTCCTGGTCCCCTATACCCTCCAGTACCGGGGGACGCCGCCCTACCTTTATCCCATCGCTCAGCAACTGGTCTGGGGGATGGGGCCGGTGCTGGGGCTTCTGGGATTTGGGGGACTGGCCTGGATGGTGGCCCGCGCGGCCCGGGGACGGCTGAGCCCGGCGGAATGGGTGGTGCTGGCCTGGGCACTGCCGTTCTTCGCGTTTACCGGCGGGCTGTACGCCAAATTCCCCCGCTACCTGCTCCCGTTGATGCCCATCCTGGCCGTATATGCGGCTCAGTGGATGGTCACGATGAGCAGGGGACCGGCGCCCCCTCTGCTCTTCACCCTGGCCGTCCTGCCGGCCGCATTTCTCTCCCTGGCCCTGGTGGTTTCCTACGGCCGACCGCACCCCTGGGTGGCGGCCTCCGAATGGATACAGGGGCACCTCCCCCCGGGCGCCGTCATCGCGGTGGAGGAGTGGGACCACCCCCTCCCGCTGGATGCAGGGGACTACACCCTGCGGGTATTGCCCGTCTTTGAGCCGGAGGGAGAGGAAAAAGAGCGGGAGATGACGTCGGTGCTGGCCGGGGCGGATGCGGTGGCGATTGCCAGTCGGCGCGGGTACGGGGCGCTGGCCCGCTGGCCCGACCGCTTCCCGACCACGCTCTCCCACTACCGCGCGCTCTTCGCCGGGGAGCGCGGGTTTGTGGCAGTGGGCTGCTGGGGGCGATGGCCCTCGCTGTTGGGCCTCTCCCTGGCCGATGACCCCTTCGGAGCAGCCGGCCTGCCCCTTCCTCATCCGGCCTGTCGCCCTGCCGGGGCATGGTTGCGCCTGCCGCGCCTGGACGAAAGTTTCGTCGTCTACGACCACCCCGAGGTGGTGGTCTTCGTGGCCTCCCGGTAGGGGGGCATTGGCGCTAACTTGGCGGAGCGCCGGGCTGTCCACCGCCAGGAGTGCCGATTGGAAATCGGCCTGCCTGGACGCTTTCGCGCCGGGCGTCGGCCCTCGGGGCGAGAAGCCCCCTCGGCCTGAGGCCTCGGGGCCGAAGGCTCGGGCCGTGGCCCTGCGCCGACGCCTTTTCCCGGTCGGCGAAGGCCGACCGGAGGCTGGAAGCCCAAAGAGGACGACGCCTCGGGCGAGCCTTCGGCGTGGCCCTTTAGTCGGCGCCACTGGCGGCCAGGCGATGCCGCCATCGCCATAGTGGGGGAAATTTGCCTCAATTCCGCTTTTCACGCAAGAAATGAGCGAACGATCGGGAAAGTAGGGAGGGAATCTGGAAAAACTGCGGCGGATTATGGGGCATTCCAGGCTGGAAACCACCAGCATATCTGCCAGTGCCCTTCAGGAGGACGTGGAGGAAGAGCACAAGCGACTGCGGCCTGCGGAGAAGATCGCAGAAGAGGCGGTTCAGCCTTCCCTGTGGTGATTGCCATCTCCGAGATTCTGTGGTAACATAAAAGCGGCTCGGGCAGTGAGCGCCTCCCTTACAAAGGAGGAGGCCACAGGTTCCAGTCCTGTACCGCCCACTGCTCTCCTCCCTTCACGACCGTTGCCATAGGTTGTCGCCATGAAACTTCTCCTCCCTGACCACCTGGTAGAGCGCCTTCGGGAACCCGTCTGCCGGATCGCGCCGGATTGCGAGATCATCCCCCTCGGGCCGGATGGGGAGATCACCCAAAGCCTGGAGGGGGCGGACGTGCTCTTCCTGCGCTGGGGGTTGAGTCCGGAAGCCACCCGGCGTCTCCTGACCCGCATCCCCAACCTGCGCTGGGTCCACACCATCAGCGCCGGTGTAGACCATCTTCTCTTCCCCGAACTGCGGGACTCGGACGCCATCCTGACCAACGCCAGCGGCGTCTTCAACGTCCCGATTGCGGAGACGGTGATGGCCTACATCCTGGCAGTGGTCAAACGGCTGCCGGAATTTCTGGCCTACCAGCGGGAGCACCGCTGGGAGAAACTCCCCCTGCGGGAACTGCGCGGTCTGACGGTGGGCATCATCGGACTGGGAGACATCGGCACCGAAGTGGCCCGGCTCTGCCGCGCGTTCGGCATGCACGTCCTGGGGCTCCGCCGCCGCCCCGCTCCCAGCGACGTCGCCGATGAGGTCCTGCCCCCGGACCGCCTGCAGGACCTGCTCGCGCGCTCCGACTTCGTCGTCATCGCCGTACCGCTCACCGCCGAGACACGCGGGATGATCGGGCGGGCCGAACTGGCAGCCATGAAGCCCGACGCCTGGCTCATCAACATCTCTCGCGGCGCCATCGTGGACGAAGAGGCCCTGATAGAGGCTCTGCAGGCCGGACGCATCGGCGGAGCCTGCCTGGACGTCTTCACCCAGGAGCCGCTCCCGCCGGAAAGCCCCCTCTGGGATATGCCCAACGTCATCATCACCCCCCACAACTCCTGGAGTTCACCCCACATAGAGGAACGGGAGATAGACCTTTTCCTGGAGAACCTGCGCCGCTACGTTGCGGGCGAACCGTTGCTCAACGTCGTGGACAAGCAGGCAGGATACTGAGTCCTTTCGCCATGAAACTTCCTGCCCGTCTCGCCGACCTGCGGGGCCTGCTCCAGGCCCTGGATTGGGATGAACTTTCCCTGGCGGTCCAGCGGGAGGCCGCCGCCCGTCTGGCCATCGTCGGGCCGGTCAACTCCGGCAAGTCCACCCTCTTCAACCAGATGATGGGCCGCCGGGTCTCTCCCGTCACCGCCGTCCCCGGCACCACCCGGACGGTACTGGAGGAACGGTTCGGCCCCTTTGTCCTGGTGGACACCCCTGGCTTCGGCGAGGTGGGCGGGATGGACCGGGCGGAAATCGCCCGCCGCGCCGCCGAAGAGGCCGACGTGGTCGTCCTTCTCCTGGACGCGGCCGCAGGGATCCGCCAGTCCGACTACGAAGTCTATCAGTCACTGCTGGCGACGGGCCTCCCGGTAATTGTGGCGCTCAACAAGATAGACCTGGTGCGGCGGGAACTCCCCGCCGTCCTGGAGGACGCCCGACGGAAACTGGGCATCGCGCCCATCCCGGTCTGCGCCCGCAGCGGGGCCGGCGTGGCGGACCGGCTCATCCCGGCCATTGTGGAGGCCCACCCCTGGATTGCGGTCGCGCTGGGGCGGGCGCTTCCGGCCTATCGGCGGCAGTTGGCCGAGCGGCTCATCCGCTCCGCCGCCACCCTCAACGGCATCATCGCCGCCGAGCCCGTGCCCGGACTGGATGTCCCCTTCCTGCTGGCCGGACAGGTGCGGATGGTCCTGCGCATCGCCGCCATCTACGGTGAGCCCCTCTCCGTCCGCCACGCGAAAGAACTCCTCACCACCATCGCCGGGGGCGTGGGACTGCGCTTCCTGGCCGGGCAACTGGCCAAAATTCTCCCCGGCCCCGGCTGGGTGATTGCCGGAGTGGTCACCGGCCTGGGCACATGGGCCATCGGAGAGGTCGCCGCGCTGTACTTTGAGACCGGCAAACGGTTGACCCCGGCCCAACTGCGCGCCCACTACCGCCAGATTCACCGCCGCCCGCGCCGGAAGGCCGTCCCGCCGGAAGGAGGGCCGTCCCATGAAGAAACAGTTCGTCCGTGACCTGCGCCCCGGGAAACGGGTGCTCAGTTTCTTCCTCCTGCGCCGCAAACAACTGGAGCCCTTCCGGGACCGCACCCGGGGCGAATTCCTCACCCTCATCCTGTCCGACCGGACAGGGGAAATCCTGGCCCGCGTCTGGGAGGACGCGCCGGAGGTGGAACGCCGCCTGGAGACGGGACAGGTGGTCAAGGTACTGGGACAGGTGGAGGAGTACCTGGACCGCTGGCAGGTCATTGTAGAAAAAATCCGGCCCGCCAGGGAGGGGGAATACGACCTGGCGGACATGATTCCCGCCACCGAGCGGGACGTGGCCCAGATGCTGGAGGAGGTCCGGGCGGCCATTGCCGAGGTGGAAAACCCTCACCTGCGGGCGTTGTTATCCGCCTTTTTTGACGACCCGGAGTTCGTCGCCCGCTTCTCCCAGGCTCCGGCCGCGCGGCGGGTCCACCACGCGTATCTGGGAGGACTGCTGGAGCACACCGTGGAGGTCGTCTCCCTCTGTCGCCACCTGCTGACCCTCTACCCGCAGATTCACCGGGACCTTCTGCTGACCGGCGCGCTTCTGCACGACATCGGCAAGACGCGCGAGTACATCTGGGAAACGGGCATAGAGTACTCCGATGAGGGGCGGTTGCTGGGGCATGTGGTGATGTCGCTGCAGATGGTGGACCGGGTACTGGAGGGGATGCCGGACTTTCCCCCCGACCTGGCGTTGCGGTTGCGGCACATGATTGTGAGCCACCACGGGCGGCATGAATGGGGCTCCCCCCGACGGCCCCAGACACTGGAGGCGGCGGCCCTGCACTACGCAGAGGACCTCAGCGCGCAGGTGAACCGGTTCCAGCGCATCATCGCCACCCGCCGCGACCCCACCAAACCCTGGACGGAGTACGATACTCTGCTGGGCCGCTATCTCTATGCCGGTCGGGAGGGGGAAGACCTGGCGGTGGAGGAAGAGGGGCGGCTGGAGTAGATGGCCCTTTCGGGGTTGAGGGGGCAGGCTTCCTCACCCCTCCCCCGCCGCCTGCGGCGGCACCCCCTCCCCTCTCCTG
>JBBIKR010000060.1:0-19696 GCA_037445395.1 Thermoflexales bacterium | reverse complement strand
AGCGGGAGCCGTCCATCGGCGGCCGGATGGCCCAACTGGACGAGACCTTCCCCACGCTGGACTGTAGTGCTTGAATTCTCGGTCCCAAGATGATGGATGCCGGTCGGCATCCCAACATCAACCTCCTCACCTACAGCGAAGTGGAGGCGGTCTCCGGCTACGTGGGCAACTTCACCGTCCGCATCCGCAAACGGGCGCGGTCGGTAGACGAGGAGAAATGCACGGGCTGCGGGGCCTGCCAGGAGAAGTGCCCCACGAAGGTGGTGGATACGGCCTACGAGGCCGGGCTGGGCTACCGGAAGGCCATCTACCGGCCCTTCGCGCAGGCCGTCCCCTCTGTCCCCGTCATTGACCGGGATAACTGTCTGTGGTTCACCAAAGGGCGCTGCCGCCTCTGCGAGAAGGTCTGCCCCACCGGCGCCATTGACTACAACCAGCAGGACGTCATCCTGGAAGTCCAGGTGGGCAACATCATCCTGGCGACGGGCTACGACCCCTTTGACGCCCGAAGGATCCCCCAGTTCGGCTACGGTCGGTTCCCCAACGTCTTCACCGCGATGGAGATAGAGCGGATGCTCAGCGGCGCCGGCCCCACGGGCGGACGTGTCGTCCTGCGGGACGGCGAGACCGTCCCCCGCCGGGTCGCCATCATCCACTGCGTCGGCAGTCGGGACCGGAACTACCGGGAGTACTGCTCCCGTGTCTGCTGCATGTACAGCCTGAAACTGGCCCACCTCATCCACCACAAGACCGGCGCCGAGGTCTACAACTTCTACATTGACATCCGCGCCCCCGGTAAGATGTACGAGGAGTTCTACCACCGGATGCTGGACGAGGGCATCCGCTTCATCCGGGGCAGGGTGGCCCAGGTGACAGACGCCGTCCGCCATCCCGAAGAAGAAGGACACCTGGTGGTCCAGTTTGACGACACGCTGATCGGCAAACAGCGCCGCCTGCCGGTGGACATGGTGGTGCTTTCGGTGGGACTGGAGCCCCGCCGCGACAGTCGGGAGGTGGCCCGCATCTTCGGCATCAGCACCGACGCCGACGGCTGGTTCCGGGAGAAGCACCCCAAACTGGACCCGGTGGCGACGATGACCGATGGGGTCTTCATCGCCGGATGCTGCCAGGGCCCCCGCGACATCCCCGATTCGGTGGCCCAGGCGTCGGCGGCCGCGGCTCGGGTTATGTCCCTCATCGGGCAGGGAGAGGTGGAAATTCAGCCCTCCATCGCCGTGGTGGACGAGTTGATGTGCACCGGCTGCGGCCAGTGCATCCAGACCTGTCCGTACACGGCCATAGAGTATCTCCCCGACCGGAAAGTCGCGCACGTCATTGAGGCCCTCTGCAAGGGATGCGGCACCTGCACCGGGACCTGCCCGTCCAAAGCCATCACCCTGCGCCACTTCACCGACCGACAACTGGTCTCGGAGATGATGGGGGCGATTTTCGCGATGCGGGCGGAAGAAGCGGTGGTGGAAGCGTAACCGTTATGGACAACAAACTCCAGGTCATAGAACGTTTTCGCACCCACTTCGGCCATACGCCCTCCATAGTCGTGCGCGCGCCGGGGCGGGTCAACCTTCTGGGCGAGCACACCGACTATAATGAAGGCTTCGTCCTTCCGGTGGCAGTGGACCGGGCCGCATGGGTGGCCGCGTCCCCCCTTCCCGACCGCACCGCCCGGGTGGTCGCGCTGGATATGGGGGATGAGGCAACGTTCCCGCTGGACCCGGTCCCGCCCCGTCGGGGGGACTGGGCCGATTACCCGCGCGGAGTGGCCTGGGCGCTGGGGGAACGGTTCGGCCCCCTCCCCGGTATGGAGGCCGTCCTGACCTCGGACGTCCCCGTCGGTGCCGGCCTCTCCTCCTCGGCGGCCGTGGAGGTGGCCTTCGCCTGGACCTGGAAGACCCTCTCCGGCCTGACGGTGGATCGGACCGAACTGGCGCTCCTCTGTCAGCGGGCGGAGAACGAGTACGTCGGCGTCCGCTGTGGCATCATGGACCAGATGGCCTCCGTCTGGGGGCAGGCGGGGCATGCCATTCTCCTGGACTGCCGGACGCTGGAGGTGGAAAGGGTCCCCATCCCGCCCGGCGCCGCCATCGTGGTGGCCGACACGCTGGTACGGCGGGAACTGGCGGCCTCGGAATACAACCGCCGCCGCCAGGAGTGTGAGGAGGCAGTACGGATTCTGGGCCAGTTCCTCCCCGGCATCCGCGCCCTGCGAGATGTTTCGCCCCAGGACCTGGACCGCTGGGGCCACCAACTGCCCCCGACCCTGCAGAAGCGGGCCCGCCACGTCGTCCACTCCAACGCGCGGGTCCTGCAGGCTGTCGCCGCCTTCCGCGAGGGGGACCTGGAGACCGTGGGCGCGGCGATGAAGCGGTCCCACATCAGCCTGCGGGACGACTACGAGGTCAGTTCGCCGGAACTGGACTGCCTGGCGGAAGCGGCGTGGGAAGTGCCGGGCTGCTGGGGTGCGCGGCTCACCGGGGCTGGCTTCGGCGGCTGCATTGTCGCCCTGGTCGCCGAGGCGGCGGTGGACGACCTCACCCGCCACCTGGAGCGGGTCTACCAGGCGCGCTTCGGGCGCCGCCCGCCCGTCATCGTCTGCCGCGCCTCCGACGGCGCCCAGACCATACCGGCATAACCGGCATAAATGTCACCCGACCCGCCCTCCACCTCTCACGTTTCTCACGCTTCACGTTTCACGTTTCACCCTTCACGTTTCATTTCCCGTCATCTCCTCCCCCTGGTCGCGCTCCTGGCCTTCTGGGCCGTCGTCCTGCGGGGCCTGGGCGCGGCCAGTTTCTGGTACGACGAAATCTTCAACGCCGACCTGGCGCTCAACCACTCCCCCGGTCAGGTCCTGCACATCCTGCGCACATCCCAGCCCTATCCGCCCCTCTACCTCCTCCTGCTGAAGAGTTGGGCCTGGCTCTCGGGCGCGCGGCCCTACGCGCCGGGTCTGGAACCGGGGGGCGCTCTGGAGACCCTCTTGCGGTTCCCCAGCGCGGCGGCCGCCGTCCTGATGCTGGCAACGCTTCTGCCCCTGGGCCGCTATGCCGGACGGGTCAGGGCTCTCTGCTGGATCGCCCCTTTCCTCCTGGCCTTTCACCCCACGCTGATCGCCTACGCGCGGGACACCCGGATGTACACCCTCTGGGGGTTCTGGGTGCTCCTGGCCCTCCTGGGTCTGGTCTCGCGCCGTCCTCTGGTATGGGGGCTGGCGGCGTCGGCCGCGCTGCTGACCCACTACTTCTCCTTCTTCCCGCTGGCGGCGGCCGCGCTGGTGGCGTTCCTTCAAGGGGCGACGGGGCGGCGGGCCTGGGTGCTGGTGGCCCCCTTCGTACCGGCGACCCTCTGGGGCCTCTGGGCACTGCCGGTGACGGCCGGATTCGGCAGTTTCGCCACCCTCTCTCCTCCGACCCCCACCGCCTTCCTGAACGAACTGGGGCCGGAGGTATTGACGGGTGGGGAATGGCTGGCGCCCCTCTCCCGCGCCCTGCCGCCGAATTGGGGATACGGTTGGCTGGCGGCGGGCCTGGCGGGCTGGCTCCTGGCCACGGCCCGTTCCCCGGAGGGGCGGACCGGCGCGGCGGCCCTGCTCCTGGGCGCCGGGGGACTGCTGGTTTTCTGGCAGGTCCGCCCGGTTCACGGCCCCCGATACCTGTTCTGGACCCTCCCGCTGGTGGCCCTGGGGGTGGTCGCCCTGATCGGCGAGACATATCGGACGGGGCGCGTGGGGCGGTATGCGGGCCTGGTACTGGGTTTGGGGGTGACGGCGGCCGCGCTGATCTGGGGGGCGCGCGCCACGGCGACCCTGCTGGCGGCCCCGCGCACCCTCTGGTACCCCGATTTCCGGCAGGCGGTGGCCCTGCTCAACACCCGCGCCCGGGCGGGAGACCGGGGACTGACGGTAGCGGCGCACGGCATCCAGGTCCTGCGAGTCTATCGGACGGCGGTCCCCTTCACCGCCGGGCCGGAGGTTGGCCAGCGGATACAACCGGAAACGGGCGCACGCCTCCTGGATGCCCACCGTCCCCCCGAAGGGGGCCGGTACTGGTTGCTCCTCTACCAGGACGACGCGGTGGACCCCGGCGGGGTCATCCTGGGGACGATAGAGCAGGCCGGTGGGTATCGGGTGGAGATGATGTACACGCGCGAGGTGCGTCTGTACGCCTACGCGTTGCCCCAGGGGGCCCGTTTTCAGCCTCTGCGGCCGGAGCGGGAACTGGGGGCTGTGTTTGAAGGGGGCATCGTCCTGCGCGGTTTCGCCGTCCACCGGGAAGAGCGACTGGTCCCCGTGTACCTTTTCTGGGAACTGCGGGCCCCCCAGGGCGACCATCCTCTCATCGGCGCCGTCCATCTGGCGGCGCGGGTGGGAGAGCGGCCCATCACCCAGCGAGACTGGCCCGTCCTGAACGAATACTGGCCGCTGGCGCGGCTCCCGGTGGGGGAGGTATTGCCCAACCGGTACGAACTGGTCATCCCGCCGGACCTGCCCCCCGGCACCTATCGTCTCTACGCCCTTCTCTACGACCCGGCGACCGGGAAGCGTTGGCGGCTGGAGACCGGGGAGGACATCGCAGACCTGGGGGAATTTTTGTGGCCCTGATGTGACCTTTGTGGTAAAATTCTAAAGGGAAGAATCCGCGTTGACTTGCGCCCTGTTTCATAGCGACATCGGAGGACCCCTGATGCTTCCAAACCTGCGTGTCTATCACCGTCCAGAAAGCCTTGAAGAAGCGGTCCGGCTGATTCGGCCCCCCGTCGTTGTGCCACTGGGTGGGGGGACGGTTCTACTCCCCGCCCGCGACCCCGCTGTGGAGGAAGTGGTGGACCTGAGCAGGTTGGGGCTGACCTACATCCGGGCCGGAGCGGACGGAATCCGCATCGGCGCCACGACGCCCCTCCAGCACCTGCTGGAATCCCCCCTGCCGGCCAGCCTGACCGGCGGCCACATCGGCCCCGTGCTCCGCCTGACCGCCTCCCGCAACCTGCGCGGCCAGGCCACGGTCGGGGGGACCGTCGCGGCCGGAGGCCCGGAGAACCCGCTCCTGGTCCTCCTCCTGGCTCTGGATGCCCGCCTGACGGTGTATCAGCCGGGAGCCTCGTACATCTCGCTGGAGGGATTCCTGGAGGGGCGGGATGACCTTCTGCCGCAGGGGGCTCTCATCACCGAACTGTTCATCCCATCTCCTTCTCCGTCCTGCCGGATCGGGTTTGCCCACGTGGGCCGCACGCCCCGGGACCGGCCCATCGTCTGTGCGGCGGCCTTCCTGCATCTGGACGGGGGCATCTGTCGGGAGGTCCGGCTGGCCCTGGGCGGGGTGGCGGAGCGACCCCTGCGCGCCCGGGACGCGGAGGAGTTCCTCCGGGGCCGCCCGCCGACGCCGGAGAACATCTGGGAGGCCACCGACCGGGCCGCCATTCCCCTGAACCCGCCCGGCGACTTTCGCGGCAGCAGCGAGTACCGCCGGGCGGTGGCCGGAGTGCTGGCCCGACGCGCCCTGTCGCAGGCGGCAGGACCGTAGGGGCAACCCTTGCGGTTGCCCCCCTGCGGTTGCCCGGGCAGGGGCAAGCCCTGCCCCTACAAGGCGGGGATAAGCGATGAAGGAGCCACGCGTCATCTTTATGGGGAGTCCCTCCTTTGCCGTCCCCGCGCTGGAGGCACTGGCGGGGGCGTATCCCGTCGTCGGCGTGGTCACCCAGCCGGACCGGCCCGCCGGGCGGGGCTCCCGCCTGCGCCCCCCGCCGGTCAAGGTGACGGCGGAACGTCTGGGCCTGCCCGTCTTCCAGCCCGAAAAGGTCGCCGCACCCGACGCACTGGAGCATCTGCGCGCCTGGGCGCCGGACGTGGTGATCGTCGCGGCCTTCGGGCAGATTCTCCCCCCGGAACTCCTCTCCCTTCCGCCCCATGGTTGCCTGAACCTGCACGCTTCGCTTCTCCCTCGCTGGCGGGGGGCGGCGCCCATCGCCGCCGCCATCCTGGCCGGGGATACCGTCACCGGGGTCACGCTGATGCAGATGGACGAGGGGGTGGATACAGGGCCCATCCTGGCCCGGCGGGAGGAACTCATCCGGCCCGATGACACGACCGGCAGCCTCACTGAACGGCTGGCCCGCACGGCAGCGGAGTTACTGATGGAGGTGCTGCCGGACTATCTGGCCGGGAAGGTCCGACCGGTCCCTCAACCGGAAGAGGGCGTCACCCACTGCCGCCCGCTGAAGAAGGCGGACGGGCGTCTGGACTGGACCCTTCCGGCGATGGAACTGGAGCGACGGGTGCGGGCGGTGACCCCGTGGCCGGGGGCGTTCACTTTCTGGGAGGGGCAAATGGTGAAGGTCCTGCGGGCCGCCCCCCTTCCCGATTGGTCCGGGCCGGAACCGCCGGGGACGGTCGTTCCGCTGGGGAAGGGGGCCGCCGTCGTCGCCGGCCAGGGGGCACTGCAACTCCTGGAAGTGCAGATGGCGGGGAAGAACCCGCTGCCCATAGAGGCCTTTCTGAGAGGTCGGCGGAATTTTATCGGAGCCGTGCTGGGATGATGTCGGGGCAGGCCCTGCGCCTGCCCCCGAACAGGGGCGACCGCAAGGGTCGCCCCTACGAATGTTATGTGGATGTGGGGGCCGGGCAGAGGGCCGGGCGGGGCACCCGCATCCACTGCGTCAGCCCCAGGCAGGCCAGCGCGATGAGGATGCCTGCCCCGAAGGTGTACTGCGGCCCCACCGTCTCCCAGATCAATCCCCCCACAATCGGAATGACCACCGCCGCCACGTGGTTGAAGGTCTGCCCCAGCGCGACGTTCGGCGTAATCTCCCCCCGGTCCAGCGCAATCTTCTGGAAGTAGCAGTCCAGCGCAAAAGAGAAGTTGAAGAGGACGTTATCTGCGACGAAGAGGCCCAGCAGGATCAGCAGCGCCGGGGTGGCGGAAAGGACCGGGAAGAGGAGCCACGACCCAATGCGGAGCGCCGGGAGAGGGAGGACGGTCGCCGCCAGGGCCGGCATCTGAGGAATCCAGAGGTAGCCCATGAAAATCAGCGCCAGCAGGGCGAAGTTGACCGTCAACACGGACCGTTCGCCGAAGCGGGCGACGACCTTCCCGAAGGCCTGGTTCAGGTAGGTGCCCATCAGGCTGTTGATCAGGTAAAGGAGGGTGATGACCTGGGCGGAGACCTGGTACTCCCGCACCAGCAGGTAGACGGCGAAGGTGGTGAAGATGTGGCGACGGCTGCCGAAGAGGACCTGCAGGGTGTAGTAGAGCCAGTAGCGGCGGCGCAGAGGGGCGCGGCGGCGGGCACGCCGGGCGGAGGCCGGGGGCGTGCGGAAGAACAGGAGGAACAGCGCACACGCGATGACGGCCACCCCGGCCATCTGGAACAGGCTCCGGTATCCCCAGCGGCCCAGCGTCCCAAAGATGAGCAGCGTGCCCATGACCGACGCCGCCGCGCTCAAACTGTTCAGCCGGCCCAGGACACGCGGCGCCTCCTCCTGCCCCACCGTCATCAAGACCAGGGATGAGTTGGCGGGCATGAAGAAGTGGAAGCCGGTACTCATCAGCAACGCCGCCGCCACCAGCGCGGGGAATCCGTGCACCTGCGCCGTCAGCAGGATGCCCACGCCCATCAGGGTCAGGGAGAGGTGGGCCAGACGGAACTCCGTCAGTGCCAGGGCCAGGAATCCCGCCAGGAAGCCCAGCAGGCCGGGGACCTCCCGAATGGCGTGAGTCAGCCCAATCTGGGCGGCGTTGACGCCGATTTCCTCCACCGCGAAGTTATTGAAGGTGGATTCCCAGACGCGATACCCCAGAGTCCAGACGAAGTAGCCGAGAGCGATGGTGATGATGAGGGATCGGTAGCGGGTCATAGGGTTGTCGTCAACTACCTCACCCCTCCCCCTGCCCCCAAGTTCATTGATTCCTCTGAATCATTCGTGCCCCTCTCCTGACCTGCGGTCAGGAGAGGGGAGGGGGTGGCGGCTCCGCCGTCGGGGGAGGGGTGAGGCTGAATCGTTACCGCGATTTGATGTACCGGCCGGTCATCGCATCGTAGACGTCATAGTGGGCATCCGACGTGTAGGCGATCCAGAGGACGGGGTAATTCGCCAGTTCCGCATCCACGCCCGCCAGGTCCTGATTGGTCCTCAGTTCCAGGTCTACAGGCGGATGCCGGAACGAGATTTCGGTGGAATCCACCCAGCCGGTCCGGTCAAACGACGGGAGCCCGCTGAAAGCCGTCACGTGGTCCTTCACCAGCGTGGCGCCGGAACCGGCCCGTACACAGAAGACGGAAGCGACCTCGGCCGCCTCCGGAGGTGCTTTGAAAATCACCACCCAGTGCTCCAGCCGACCGTCACTGCTGAAGCCCTTGTCGTCTTCCACCAGATAGGGGGAACACGCTTCACCGGCGTACCGGGAATAGCGGGCGACGAAGACCAGCGTCGCCTTCTCCTTCCAGTCGGTATTCAGGGCTGCGTAGGCCTGCTGGACGGCTTCCCTGGCGCTGAGCCATCCACTGTGGGAAGCGGGAGCACCGGATTCCGCCCCAGACGGCGGGGTGCCCGCCG
Organism: Thermoflexales bacterium; assembly: GCA_037445395.1. Lineage (GTDB taxonomy): Bacteria > Chloroflexota > Anaerolineae > B4-G1 > DUEL01 > SpSt-77. The sequence goes on along the minus strand of JBBIKR010000060.1, from coordinate 11,130 downwards.
GACGCGAGGGCCCGGCCGGTTGGGGGGATGCGCAGGCGGCCACCATCAGGGCCAGCCCGATCAGGATAACCGTAAGAAAGAAGCGTTGGGAGTACATGGGATTTTCCTCCTTTCTTAAAAGATGATACTGACTACCACTCCATCAGCAACGCCGCCAGCAGAGCGGCTCGTTCGGCCAGACTGGGGATGAAGACGTACTCGTCCACGCTGTGGGCGCCGTCGCCCAGCGCGCCCAGGCCGTCCAGGGTGGGGATGCCCATGGCGGCGGTGAAGTTGGCGTCCGAGGCGCCGCCGGTGCCGTCGGCGGTGAGGACCAGACCCAGGCCGGCGGCAATCTCCTGTGCCCGCCGGAAGGGCTCCAGGGTGACCGGGGATGCCTCCATCGGCGGGCGGCTCATTCCTCCCTCTACCACCAGCCGCGCGCCGGGCAGGACGGGCCGGAGGGCCCCGATGGCCGCCGAAATCCGCTCCCATTCCGCCATCGTCTTCACCCGCACGTCCACCCGGACCTGCGCCCGGTCGGGGACGATGTTGGCGCGGGTGCCGCCCTCTATCCGGCCCACGTTGACGGTGGTGCCGGTCCCGTAGTCGGTCATCGCCTGCAGGCACAGGACCTGGTGGGCCAGTTCCTCTATGGCGTTGATCCCCTTCTCGTGGTCCGCGCCGGCGTGGGCGGCCCGCCCCAGCGCGGTGATGACGTAGCGGCCCGTGCCCTTCCGCCACACCTTCAGCGCGCCGTCGGGCCGGGCGGGCTCCACGCAGAAGACGACCCGCGCCCGGGCGGCCTCCGCCTCAATGAGCGGGCGGGACGAGGGGCTCCCAACCTCTTCGTCGGAGTTGAAGAGGACGGTCACCGGATAGCGGGGGGAGAGGCCCATGGCCTGTAGCCCTTCCAGCGCGGCCAGGATAATGGCAGCGCTGGCCTTGTCGTCGTAGACGCCGGGGCCGAAGGCGCGGTCGCCTTCCACCCGCCAGGGCCGTTTCGCCAGAGTCCCCACCGGCCAGACGGTATCCAGGTGGCAGAGGAGGAGGAACCCGCCCGCGCTGCCGCCCCAGCGGGCCAGCAGGTGGTCTCCCCAGCGCTCCTGGGGGACGACGGTGACCGCGGCGCCAGCGGCGCGGGCCCGTTCCGCCACGAAGCGGGCAACCCGGTCCACGGCGGCCTTGTCGGTGCTGGGGGACTCCATCTCCACCAGTTGGCGCAGGAAGTCCAGCGCGGCATCGGCCCGTCGGGCGAAGAAATCCCGAAAGAACGGGAGAAGGTTCCCCTCTGCCGGAAAGCAACGCTCTTCCATTGTCTCCTCCTGGGTTCTATGAGCCGCCCCTTTTTTACCCCTTCAGCCAGCGGTAGAAACGGTCAAAATCAAAGTGCTGGGCCATCAGGGCCTCAAACCGGGCCAGTTTCTCCGGCTGGCCCAGGCGGGTCTTGCCGAAGACCCGCTCTATGGCCTCCACCGTCTCCATCGTGTTCTGGCGGGCCAGGAGGACGGGGACGTCCAGTTCCTCGGCCCGGCGGAGGACCTCCGGCTGTGGGCGCAGGTGACCAGTGAGGACCAGGCAGGCGACGCTCGTCTCCAGCGCGGCCCACTGGATGTCGGCCCGGTCGCCGCCGGTGATGACGGCCTTGGGGCTGGGGATGCGCCGGATGCGGGGCAGGGCCTGGTCCACCCCCATCGCTCCCACGACCAGGTTCTCTATCAGGACGTCGCGCCGCTCCGGCAGGGTGAGAAACTCCGCGCCCAGCACCTGGGCCAGTTCGCCCACGCTGATGGCCCGCAGCCGCTCCTCCCGGGGAATCACCCCCAGCACCCGGATGTCCCGCCCCTCCAGGCAGGGACGGGCCACGCTCTGGACAAAGTCCCAGGACTCTTTGGGGACACCGTTGACCAGAACGCCCAGAAGACGGGGGCCCAGGCGCAGTTGGGCCACGGCGCAGTCGTCCACCAGATTCATCTCGTTGTAGAAGGGGATGACGGACAAAACCGCCGCGCCCAGAGCGTCGGCGACTTCGGCGGGGCCCAGCCCGATGCCAACGCCCTCCCGCAGGGAGGCGCCGCCCTCCACCAGCACGACGTCCCGCCCCGCCGCGACCCGCTCATACGCCGCGCGCACCTCCGCCATGAGGTCCCGGCCCAGACAGCCGCAGAGGGTATCCCGCAGGAGGGAGGGGGTCAGGCGGACGCCGATCAGGGCCTCCGTCGGCTCCTCCAGGCCCAGCGTCCGCCGGACGAAGTCGGCGTCCTCGTCGGGAGTCTGGCCCGGGATGGGCTCCCACATCTGGGTGGAGAGGGGCTTGAAATACCCCACCCGATACCCGTCCTGCTGCAACCGTCGGCCCAGGGCCAGGCAGACGGCGGTTTTGCCAGAGAAACTCTGGAGAGAGGGAATATACAGGGTTTTCATGGGTTCTCCTTTCCCATCACACAAAGACCCTTCGTGTTCTTTGTGTCTTTGTGTGAGAAAATCTTTTTAACTCAGCACCAGCCGCATATCCAGAGCGACGGCGCCCCGGCCCTCTTCGTAAACGACCAGGGGGTTGATGTCCAGTTCCACAATCTCCGGGAAGTCGGTGACCAGTTGGCTCACCCGGCAGAGGGCGTCCACCAGCGCGGCGTGGTCGGCGGGCGGTTCGCCCCGGACGCCCTCCAGCAGCGGGTAGGAGCGAATCTCCCGGATCATTTCCGCCGCCTCCTCCGGCCCGAAGGGGGCGACGCGGAAGACGACGTCCTTGAGGGCCTCCACATAGATGCCGCCCAGGCCGAAGGCGACCAGCGGGCCGAACTGCGGGTCGCGGCTCATGCCGATGAGCACCTCCCGTCCCGGCGGCACCATTTTCTGCACCAGGCATCCCCAGATGCGCGCGCCGGGGACGTACCGGCTGGCCCGGTAGACGATCAGGTCAAAGGCGTCCCGCACGTCGGCAGGAGAGCGCAGGTTCAGCCGCACGCCCCCCACGTCGGTTTTGTGGAGAATGTCCGGCGAGGCCACTTTGAGGACGACAGGGTAGCCCATTTCCTCCGCGGCGGCAATGGCCTCCTCGGGGGTAGCGGCCAGATGGGACGGCGGGAGGGGGAAGCCGTACGCTTCCAGAATCGCACGCGCCTCGGCGTCGCCGATGCTCACCCGCCCCTGTGCGCGGGCCTCGTCCAGCACCTTCCGCACGGCGGCGATGTCCGCCTCAAAGTGCGTGGGCGGGTAGGACGGCCGCTCCCGATCCTGCCGGTAACGGACCATCGCGGCCAGCGCGGCCGCCGCCCGCTCCGGGAAGGGGTAGTTGGGGATGCCGTACTGTTGCAGAATGGCGATGCCGGCCGCGATGCGGGATTCGCCCATAAAGCACCCCAGGACCGGCTTGTCCGTCTCCCGGGCGACGCGGCCCACCACGTGCGCCGTCTCCTCAATCTGGGTCATCGCCTGGGGGGTGACAATGACCAGGACCCCGTCCACTCCCGGGTCCGCCAGCACCAGTCGGAGCGCGTGCTCGTAGCGGTCGGCCAGAGCGTCCCCCAGGACATCCACCGGGTTGGCGGCGGAGGCGGCGCTGGGGAGGTCGGCCATCAGGGCCTGGACCGTCTCGGGCCGCAGGCGGGCCAGTTGAAGGCCGGCGTGCTCCAGCGCGTCGGTGGCCAGGATGCCCGGACCTCCGGCGTTGGTGACGATGGCGATACGGTCGCCCTGGGGCAGGGGCTGGTAGGCGAAAGCCAGGGCCAGGTCAAAGAGGTGCTCCATAGATTCGGCCCGGATGACTCCGGCCTGGCGGAAGGCGGCGTGGTAGGCGGCCTCGGAGCCCGCCAGACTTCCGGTGTGGGACGAGACGGCCCGGGCGCCGGAGCGGGTCACCCCCGACTTGACCGCCACCACCGGCTTCTTGCGGGTGACCCGTCGGGCGACCTCCATAAACTTCTGCCCGTCCGGCAGTCCCTCTATGTAGGCCAGGATGACCCGGGAGCCGGGGTCGTCCTCCCAGGCCTCCAGCAGGTCCACCTCGTTGACGTCGGCCTTGTTGCCCAGGCTGACGAAGCGGGAAAAGCCAATCCGTCCGGCCAGGGCTATATCCAGCACGGCCGTCCCCAGCGCCCCCGACTGGGACATAAAGGCGATGGGGCCGCCCGGGGGCATCCCGGCGGCGAAGGTGGCGTTCAGCGGCGTGCCGGTGTCTATGACCCCCAGGCAGTTGGGGCCGATGAGGCGGATGCCGTACTGGTGGGCAATCTGGACCAGTTCCAGTTCCCGCTCCAGCCCCTCCCGTCCGGCCTCCCGGAATCCGGCACTGATGACGACGGCAGCGGGCACGCCCTTCTCCCCACACTGCCGAAGCGCCTCCGGTACCAGCCCGTAGGGGATGACGATGACCGCCAGGTCCACCGGCCCGGGGATGTCCAGGACGGTGGGGTAGGCCTTCAGCCCCAGAATCTCGTCGGCCTTCGGGTTGACCGGGTAGAGGGCGCCGGGGAAGCCGCCGTGCAGGAGATTTGCCAGCACGGCGTAGCCCAGTTTCTCCGGGTCGCGCGATGCGCCGATAACGGCAACCGAGGATGGGCGAAAAAACGGTTCCAGCATATGCTATCCTCCCCGGGGAGCCCGGTCTATCTCCTGCAGCAATTCCCAGACAAATGCCTCGGTATGCTCCACCACCCGCGGGTCCAGATGTTCCACGGTATCGGTCGGACGGTGCCATTCGGGAAGGACGCCGTCCCGCCGATGGCTGGTGAAGGTCAGGACGCGGAAGCCGTATTTGGCGGCGATGCTCCCCTCGGTGTAGGCGCCGCGGAAGTGATGGGGGTGGGCATCCCATTCCGGATGGCGGGCGGCGATGCGCTCCGCCAGCGCCAGAAGTTCCGGGTCGCTGGGGACGGTGAGCAGAAAGGTCTCATAGGTCAGGTAGGCTGGGCTGGAATGGGCCCCGCCCACGCTGTCCAGAGTGACCCAGATCGCCCGGCCCAGTTCGCCCCGGTGGCGACGGGCGAAGTCCTCCGCCCCGTAGCACCCCACTTCCTCACAGCCGGAGAGGACCAGCCAGACGGCAGTATGGGCCAGCGGCTCCCGCTGCAACCGCTCCGCCAGGCTCAGAACGATGCCCGCGCCGGTGGCGTTGTCGTTGGCCCCCGCCGTGTACGGGGAGAAGTCGGCCTGGACGGTGATGAGAAAGACGCCCAGGATGACCAGGGCGAAGGGCAGGGAGAGGATGCGCCAGAGGAGGCCAGGCACCATCGCGCCAACGATGAAGAGCACCAGCAGGGCGATGGCGGAGACCAGGCCGACGGGCACCAGACGGCTGAAGAGGCGCACCCAGCGGTCGGTAGAGAAGGCCAGCGGAGTACGGTGAGTGTCCAGATGCCCCATCACCACCACCTGCTGGCGGACTTCGCCGGTGGGCATCCGGCGCGCCCAGACGTTCTGGCTCCGTCCTCTGGGGAGAATCCAGCGGAACGGGTTGGGACGGAATGCCAGTTCCAGGAGCACCGATGCCAGCGCAACCGCCGTCAGCACGGCCGCGATGATGGCGCCGGTCCGCCCGGCGGCCCAGAAGAGAACTTCCGCCAGAAGAGCCAGGCCGGCGAAGAGGACGTAAGGATACCAGGCGGAGCGGGCGCTGGTGAAGAACTCGGTGACCGGTTCCAGGCCCAGTCTCTTCAACACGTCGGCGGCATAGCGGGCCGCTTCGGCCTCCTGCGGCGTGGTGGAGCCGCGCGGGCCGACCGTCTCGGCCAGATAGCGGATGTGGTCCATCGCGGGCATGTCTCCCCCTATGAGATGATTTTTTCATTGCGGCGGCTTCGCCGCCGCAATGAAAAATATTTTTTCTTTTAAAACCCGTGCAAACTCTGCAGGCGGCCCACCCGGACGGCCCAGGGGACGCCCAGCCAGAGGAAAAGCACCGCTGCAAAACCCAGCAGGACCAGGGCGATCTGGCGTCGGCCCCGCCAGGGGGGCAGTGAGCGCAGGTGGAGCGGGAGCAGGTACAGGAGCCACACCACCAGCGTCCAGGTCTCTTTGGGGTCCCAGCCCCAGTAGCGGCCCCAGGCGTAGCGGGCCCAGAGGCCGCCCAGGAGCATGCTGAGGGTCAGCCAGAGGAAGCCCCAGTCGGTGGCGCGCTCCATGGCCCGGAGCCGCGCCGCCCGGCCCGTCTCCCCCCTCTCCGCCAGCCCGCTCAGGCCCAGCCCGGCGGCCACGCCGAAGAGGCCGTAGGCCACGGCGGCGGAGAAGGTGTGCAGCGGGAACCAGACGGAGCGCAGGACGGGGAGCAACGGGGCCGCGATCCGCTCCCCGGCGGGGCGGGTGAGCGCCCACGTCGCCAGTGCGAGGGCCAGCAGCAGCCCGGCACCGCCCGCGCGGGGGCTACCCGCCGTCGCCAGCAGGTGGAGCCCCAGCATGGCCCAGACAAAGGCCAGCCCGAACTCGTAACGGGTGCTCATCGGCCAGTGGCCAGCCCCAAGCCCGCGCTCCACCAGCCCCGCCGTCCACAGCCCCCAGGCGGCCGCGCTCAGGCCGACGGCCGCCCACCCCATCCAGCGCCGCCCCGTCCGCCATTCCAGACCGTGGAAGACCAGGGCTCCCCAGAGAAGACCGTACCCGATTGCGAACATCCTGCGACGGAATGACCGATCCGGGTGGTGAGTGAGACCACCTACCCCCTGACGGCGGATCCCTGACGACTCATGATCCTCTCCACCGCCTGCTGGAGGACCTGCCGCTCCGTGCGATGAGCGACCCGGCGAATCGCCTCGTCTACGGGGAACCAGCGGACGTCCTCCACTTCCCGGTCGTGGTGCGCGAAGTCGCCGCCCCGCCAGGCCATCAGGAAAAAGTAGACCTTCTTGTGGTGACGGACTTTCTGGCCCTCTTCCTCCCACCAGTACCAGTACTCAATCGGGTCCAGCCGTCCCACAATCTCCGCCTCCAGGCCGGTCTCCTCCCGGACCTCCCGCAGGGCCGTCGCCTCCAGCGATTCCCCTCTCTCCACCAGCCCCTTGGGGAGCGTCCAGCGGCCGCCCGGAACGGCCACCAGGGCCACCTCCACGCCGCCGGCCTCCGTCCGGCGGAAGACGACGCCTCCGGCGGAAATCTCAAACCTCGTCCTGTGCCCTTCGCTGCCCATCGCCGACCACCCAGCGCAATATCAGGCCCAGCAGGAACAGCCCGCCCCCGAGAAGGAAGGGGACGTACCCCGGATCCCGCACCGCCCGCAGGGTGACCACTGGCCGCTCCTCCTGCACCGCGTACCCGTACAGGAAGACCGCGATGTCCCCCACTGTCAGGGGAACGTTGGGGCGGACGGTGCCCCGCTGGACCTCCCGACCGTCCTCCAGCACCGTCACCTCCACCCGGTAGTCGGCGATACTCCCATCGGGGTAGCGCTCCAGGGAGACAGCGTCGCAGCGCAGGGCGAGCCCGGACGCCAGGACCGCTCCGGCCTCCCCCACCATGAGCGTCCGGTCTTCTCGCCCGCCGAGGCCGCTCAGGGCCAGCGCCAGCAGGAACAGGGGAAGGGCCAGGTGGGCGACCAGAGTCCCCCAGTGGGGAAGGGAGAGGCGGAGGAGTCGCGGCCGCAGGCCCGGCCAGCGGTTCAGGGTGCAGAGGACGGTCGCCAGCACGGGCAGCGCCAGGACAACCCAGAGGGCAGGGGAAGTGTACCAGCGAAAGAGGCCCAACCCTTCCAGCAGGGACATCCCGGCCCCGTAGCGGGCGCGCGCGGCCTCCTCCCAACGGGCCAGCGCGGCCGGGTCGTCAGGGCGCTGGGGGAAGAACGCCCCCAGGACCGCCCCCACCAGCGCCAGCAGGAACAGCGCGGCCGCTACCTTAGGACGGCCAAACCAGCGGATAACTCTGCGCACCGTCAATTCACCAGAATTTGATCCACGAAGGGCACGAAGGACACGAATAAACCTTCGTGTTCCTTCGTGTCCTTCGTGGTTTCACTTCACCAGCACCCGCTCATCCCCCACCCGCCGGGTGATGCCGACGGCGTCCAGGTGTTCCAGCAATGCCTGCGCGTACTTGCGGCTGGTCTGGAAGAGGTCCCGGACCTGGGCCAGGGTGATGCTCCCCTGCTGGCGGATGTGGTCGCGGATGCGCTCCACCATCTCCTCGTAGGTCGCCCGCAGGAAGAGCACCTCCGGGGAGACCTGTACCAGGTCGCCGCGAGAGAGCAGGACGTTCAGGACCTCCTCGCCGACCAGCGCGGCGGCCTCTTTGACCGACGGAGTGGCGTACGGAGCGGCGCGGAAACGGGCCAGGAGGTCGTCCACCGCCTGCCGCTGCTGAGGAGTAAACCGGATTTCGTGTTCGGGCAGACGGACGGTCGCCCCTTCGTCCACCACCAGGCTGTCGGCGGCGGCGCGGGCCATAAACCCGTTGAAGGTCCGGGGGTCCAGACGGAGCGCGCTGCGCAACTCCTCCCGGCTCATCCCGGGCCGGAGGGGGTAGCGGGCGTGGTACGCGGCCAGTTCATCCCGCATCCGGGCCGTCGTCGCCGACCACCAGCCACGGGAGGCAACCAGGCGGGATGGGGCCGGGTCTGGGGCAACGTCCACCGTCACCGCCTCGCCGGTGGAGAGAAGTTCCGCCAGCGCGTCGGAGGCGGCCTCGCCCAGACCGGAGGCTTCCAGAAGTTCCCGGACGGTCATCGGGCCGCGCCGCTCCAGGGTCTGTAGCAGGACTTCGGCGGGTGTGCCGCGGGCCAGCGTCTCCAGCCGGGCGATCACCTCGGGGCGGAAACGCCGGTGTTTCCGGCCGGGGGTGGCATCCACCACCTCCCCGCCGCCAACGGTCACCGCCGGGGAAGGGAAGCGGATGATGAAACGGTCGCCCCGTACCAGAGGGAGCGGGTCATCCAGTTCCAGTTGCGCCCAGCCCGATTCGCCGGGGGCCAGGGTTTCGGTGCCCAGCAGCCGGATCCGGGCGACCGTCTCGGCCGAACCACAGAAGAACTTGACCTGGACGTTGTGCTTCAGCGGAAAGGGGGCATCGGGCAAATAATCCAGCCGGACATCCACCAGCGTGGTGGAACGGAGCCATCCGGGGATGGTGACCAGGTCGCCGCGGGCCAGGTCCTGCTTGGCGACGCCGGAGAGGTTGATGGCGACGCGGCTTCCGGGGACGGCGCGCTGGATTTTCGTCTTGTGGGTCTGGAGGCCGCGAATCCGGGCCCGCAGACCGCGAGGGAGGATCTCCACTTCCTGCCCGATTTCCAGGTGCCCGTCCACCAGCGTGCCGGTCACCACCGTGCCGAAACCGCCGACGGTGAAGACCCGGTCTACCCACAGGCGGGGTCGGCCCCGGTCCGGGCGGGGCGGGGTACGGGCCAGGACGTCCTGCAGGGCCGCGACCAGTTCCTGCAACCCCTGCCCGGTTCGGGCGGAGACGGGGATGATGGGCGCGCCGTCCAGAACGGAGCCCTGGAGCGCCTCCGACACATCCGCCTGGACCAGTTCCAGCCAGTCCGGGTCGTCAATCAGGTCCACTTTGGTGAGGGCCACCACGCCGCCGGGAATCCGGAGGAGGTCCAGGATCGCCAGATGCTCCCGGGTCTGGGGCATCACCCCCTCGTCGGCGGCGATGACGAACAGGGCGGCATCTATGCCTCCCACACCGGCCAGCATGTTCTCAATGAAGTCCCGGTGGCCGGGAACGTCCACGATGCCGACCTGCTCGCCGTTGGGGAGAGTGAGCCAGGCGAAGCCCAGGTCTATGGTCATCTCCCGCTCCTGCTCCTCCCGGAGCCGGTCGGGGTTGATACCGGTGAGGGCCTGGACTAGGGTGGACTTGCCGTGGTCTACGTGTCCGGCGGTGCCGATGACGTGCACGCTACTCCTCCAGCGGATGCTCCTTCAGCGCGGCGATGTGCTGGTCTATCTCGGCGAGACGGGCCTCGTAGGCCTCGCGGGTGTGGGCGAAGGTACGAACCACATCGGCGCGGCGGGTTTCCCAGAGGGCAACAATCTGGGAGTAGCAAAGTTTGGCGGTGGCGGCCAGATGATCCAGTCGCTTGCTCACCGTCCCGTTGAACCGCTCCTGCTGCCGCCAGCGCTCCTCCGCCGCGACCTCCCAGTTGCGGCGCTGTTTCTCCTGCGCGGCCTGCCACTCTTCCCACTGACGCTTCAGGCGCTCCTCGGCCAGCCGCTGCATCTCGGCGGTCTCGTTCTGGCGGGTCTCCAGCCGGGTCTGGAGGGCGGAGAGGGCGTCCAGGGCCCGCTGGGCCCGCTGATACTGTTCCATCAGCCGCTGCCGCTCCTCCCGCAACCGCTCTATCTCCTGACGCACCTCTTCGGCCTGCCCGGCCCACTTTTTGACCTCCTGGTTGCGGCGGAAATCGGCAACGCGCAGTTCCTCCACGACTTTCTCAAACTCCTTGATCGGCTTCAATCCCTCTTCCAGAACCCGCCGTTGTTTCTGGACGGCCTCTTCCAGCAGGAGCAGTTTGGCATCCGTCGCTTCTATCCGGCGGCGGAGTTCTGTGGCCTCTGCCTCCAGCACGGTGATGCGCTTGTTATCGGCCCGGCGTTGCTCTTCCAGATAAACCACCGCGGCCGCCCGGTCGTCGGCCTGTTGCTTAAGGTCGGTAGACAGGACTTCCAGCCGTTGCTGGTTCTCGGTGAGACGGCGAGTTTCGGTCTGCAGGGCGGCCAGCCCTTCCTCTATGCGGTTGAACCGGCGCAGTTCTTCTGCCATGCGGGCGATTTCATCCTTCAGCGCGCCGATTTCCAGTTGGCGGGCCCGGTCGGATTCCCGCTGTTCTTTGCGCCATTGTTCCTCCCGCAGTTCCAGCATACGGGCCACGTCGGCCTTCAGCCCCTCCAGCGCCAGGGCAAAGCCCGTCACCTGAGCCATCATGGTTTCCATTCCGGCGACGGTCCGCTGAAGGGCGGCGATCAGTTCCTGTTGCTGGGCCAGTTGCTGGGCCTGAAGTTTGATCTGTTCCTGCAGGGCGGCGATGAGCGCCTTATCCTTGCGGCGCTCCTCGTCCAGCCACTGGACCATCTGGCTCAGTTGGGTCAGTTCCATATTGCGGACTCCTATCCAGAGTTGCGGATAAAGGGGGTATGGGGGTGTTTGGGGGGGGGGGGGGGGCCGCCCCCCCCCCCCCCCCAAAAAAAAAAAAAAAAAATACGGGGCCCACCCACAACAGGG
>JBBIKR010000059.1:15559-19772 GCA_037445395.1 Thermoflexales bacterium | reverse complement strand
CCTCACCCCTCCCCCTGCCCCCTCCCCTCTCCTGGCCGGCGGCCAGGAGAGGGGAGGGGGGTGGCGGCGCAGCCGACGGGGAGGGGTGAGGACAAAGCCGTTGCTTTTACGGGCCCCCCAGCCACTGCTGCCGCAGGCGGGGGAGGGTCCCGTCCCCTTCCATCGCTGTCAGCGCGTTGTTGACGGCCCGCAGAAGCGCGCCGTCCTGTCGGCGGACGGCGACGGCGTAGAGCGCATCGGTCACCGGGTCGCCGACAATCCGCAGCGGCAGCCCCTGCCCGATCCCCGCCAGCGCGGAGAGGTGGTCCACCAGCGCGGCGTCGGCCTCGCCGGAGGCGACCCGAGCCAGAGCCTCCTCCGATGTCTGACAGGGGAGGATGGTCAGGCCGACCAGCCGCCGGGCCCAGGTCCGGGCCACCACGTCCCCCTCACTCCCCCATTCCACCGCCAGAGTCCGCCCCGCCAGGTCGGCCATCTCCACGACGCCCGCAGTATCCGCCCGCGCCACCAGCACCTGCCCGGCGTTGAAGTAGGAGTGGGAGTAGGCGAAGCCCGCCATCCGCGTCGGGTCCACATAGAGCGCGGAGATGACCACATCCACCTGGTCGGCGGTCAGCGCATCGTAGAGGCCGTCGTAGGATAGGTTGGCGACAAACTGGGCCTCCACGCCCAGCCGCCTCGCCAGTTCCCGCCCCAGGTCCACGTCCAGCCCGACCAGATGACCCTCTCCGTCCAGGTACTCAAAAGGCGGGTAACTGGCGTCCATCCCCACCCGCAGAACGCCGGTCTCCAGAATCCGGTCCAGGCGGTCAGCGGGGGAGCAGGAAACCAGGAGCAGGAAGCAGGTCGCAATGAGCAGGATGCAGGGGGCAGATCGCATAGCACAGTTGCAAAGTCGCAAGGCGCAGTCTTACCGGGATGTGCGCAGAATGAGGGGCAGGTAGGCCCGATGCGAAAGGCCGAAAGAGCGCAGGATCAGTAACCCTCCTCGCTCGTCGGCGACAAGGATGAAGTCCCTTGCTTTTTTCACTCCAACGGCGTTGGCGGTATCATAAAATCCAACCTCCAGGGGAGAGAGAGGGTTGGCTATAAAAAGGACCCGCAGACCTGCCCATCCGTCGGCGATATAGGCATATTCCCCCTCTACCACCACATCCGTGGCGCAACCCGGGGTGTCATAGACCTTGACCGTTCTGGGATTGGCCAGGTCGGAGACGTCCACGATATGCACACCAGTCTCACAGGCCGCAACATAGGCGTAACGGTCTGCTACAGCGACACCCAGGCCTTCCACCTGACCGTCAACCACAACATAATAAGCGCGCAGTATAGGGTCCCGGGGGTTGGAAACGTCGTAGACCTCCAGGTAAGCCCGCCCGCCCACCAGGTAAGCGTAACCCTTTGCCAGTTCTATATCGTTAGCACCAACAGGGTAGCCTATCTGGCTGACAGAAACCGGGTTTGTCGGATTTGAAATATCCACGATATAGACAGGTTTGGGGAACTGATGCACAACATAAGCATATTGTCCTTCCACAACGGTTTTTGCGGCACAAAGGTCCTGCTGAGTGTAATTGCCAACTTCGTTAATAGCCGACGGGTCGGAAACATCCACGATCCGCAGGCCGCTCCATCCGTCGGCAACAAAAGCCAGCGTTCCGGAGACAGTTACACCGAGGCTCTCACCCGGGGAATCCCAGGCGCCGACTTCCTCTGGAAGTTCGGGATGGGCCAGGCTCACGACGTACAGGCCGCTCTGCCCACTGGCAACATACGCGTACTCCCCCCGGACATCCAGGCCGTTGGCATATCCAAGGGACTGCAAGGCTCCTGCCTCCCGGACATTATCCGGAACCGATACATCCAGAATCCGCAGGCCTGTCCCGCCGTCGGCGACCAGGGCATAGGAGCCTGCTATAGCCACATCATAGGCATCCCCCGGCGTGTCGTAGGCGCCAGCATTGCTCGGGTTTTCAGGGTCAGAGATATTCACGATTTGCAAGCCTTGCATCAAAGAAGCCACATAAGCCAGACTCCCTGCAATCTCCACCTTCTGGCCGGGTCCCACCGTGGAATCGGTCTGTCCAATCCGATTCGGGGTCTCTGGATTGGAGATGTCTATGATTGCCAGGCCGGCATTGTTGGCGATATAAGCATACTGGCCTGCCACCGTGATACCGTAATTGTAAGACCCTGTACCACAACCTCCCACCACCTCCGGCTGGGCAGGGTCTGTGACCCGGATGACCACCAGGCCGGGGCCGTAAGCGGCAATATAGGCATAGTCGCCCTGCACGGCAACGTCCATCGCGCTATCCCAGGTGGAACAAGAACCCACCTCAACCGGATGCACGGGGTCAGAGATGTCCACAATTCGCAGGCCGGTATCGGCCGCGATGTAGGCGTATTGGCCCGAAACGGCCACGCCGAGGGCGCTCCACGAGGATGAATAGAAACCCACTTCTTGAGGAGCGGCCAGGTTGGAGATGTTCACGATGCGCAATCCCCCACGCCCATTGGCGATATATGCAAAGCCGTTCGCCAGAGCAATATCACCTACGTCGGCAGGCATCCATGCCCGGCCGACGACCGTGGGCGTTATCGGGTCGGATATGTCTACAACCAGCAATTGGTGCCCAACGCCCAAGTAGGCCAGATTCCCCTCTGCAACTACCACGCTGGTGAGACCCCCGATCTGACTCACGAGTTCCACATTTCTTGCGGCTTGGTGAGCGCTGGCGCTACTTGCATTAGACAGAGATCTTTCGGCGTTTGAGAAATGGGCTTCCAGGTAGAGAGGCCGCTGATTTACCCAGGCTCCCTGGAGCGCCACCAGAGTCAGAACTGCGATCGTCAGAATTCTCGCCAGCCATTTTCTTGTGCGGCACCGATTCAGAGAATGCATCAGCATCTGATTCCCCCTGTAGATGCATCCTTGTGTGTGTTATTCGGTCATTCCGCCGTTTCCCGTATATTCCTGCACCGCCAGGTAGACGGGTTTGGGGCGGAAGTCGTCGGTGACAAAGGTGGAGTAGTCCTGGAAGTTGTGGAGGGGGGCGGGGTAGCGGAAGGCCCAGAAGGCGACGGCCCGGCACCAGGGCCAGTTCTGGCGGGCCCACTCGTACGCGCCGACTGTGTAGGCCACCCGCTGGGCCGGGCGGACGGCGCGCGCCCAGCGGGGGTGGTCGTTCCATCCCCCCTCGGTGATGTAGACGGGTTTGTGGCCGTCTCCATGGGCCTCCATAATGGCCCGCAGGAGTTCGGTCCGGCGGAAGTTGATAACATCGGGGGCGGGGTCGGCCTCCGGGGGGAAATTCGTCCCGTAGGCGTGGACGGCCAGGCCGTCAAAGTACGGAGCCGCCCCAGCGGCATACATCCCATCCAGGTAGTCCAGGTCGTTCATGCCGGCCGCGCTGCCCGGTGGTTCCAGCGTGGGGGCCAGCGCCCCTGCCAGTACCACCGCGTCGGGGTTGGCGGCATGGGCTGCCGGATAGACGGCCCGCAACATCTCCGTATAGGCAACGGGGTCCACGGGCCGGTAGCCCCACTCCAGACTCAGGTTCGGTTCGTTCCAGATGATGACGTGATTCACTTCCCCCCGATATCGGGCCAGGAAGGCGGCGACGAAACCGGCGAACTCATCGTAGAAGTCGGGGTCTATGTAGTTGAAGGTGGTCTCTTTCGGGCGTGCCCAGTCGGGCACGAACCCCAGCCGGGCGATGACCGTCAGCCCCTGGGCGCGGGCGTGACGGATGACCATGTCGGAGTGACCCCAGTCAAATTGTCCGGGTCGGGGCTCTATGTAGGGCCAGGGGAAGAACTCCACAATCCAGGGCGCACCCATCTCCCGCACCATCTGGAGGGTGCGCTGGATTTTCCACTCCTCCACCTCGTCGGTCAGGCGGGTGTGGACGCCGACCAGGGGGTTGGTGGTGTGCACCTCCTGCGGCGGCCCGACGACGACCAGAACGCGCGGCGGGCGGAGGCTCCAGAGGATGAGGAGGAAGAGGAGGGCGCGAAAGACACGAAAGACGCGAAAGGCACGAAAAACGCGAAAGGTGCGAAAATTGCGAAGGACCACAGTGGATCAATGCCTTTGACCAAAAGCGTGTCTGAAAAATGCTCGCGGTGAGCCACGAGTAACGTGGGACAACTGCAAGCAGTTGTCCCACAATATAACGACGTTTGTAGTGCGCTACAGAGCGAAGCGGAG
>JBBIKR010000059.1:11875-15459 GCA_037445395.1 Thermoflexales bacterium | reverse complement strand
TCGCGCTTATAACGGCACTCCGCTACGCTCCGTGCCGGACTACGAACGAATTTTCGGCAAGGACGTTTGTAGTGCGCTACAGAGCGAAGCGGAGTCGCGCTTATAACGGCACTCCGCTACGCTCCGTGCCGGACTACGAACGAATTTTCAGGCGCGCTCTACCGGCTAACGACTCCCGGCTAATCAACGACCAGTGATGCGTTCCAGCCCCCCCATCCAGGGCCGCAGGACCTCCGGGACGATGACGGAGCCGTCGGCCTGCTGGTAGTTTTCCAGAATGGCGATGACGACGCGCGGGAGGGCCAGGCCCGAACCGTTGAGGGTGTGGACGAAGCGGGGGCGGGAATCGGGAGCAGGCCGGTAGCGGATGTTGGCCCGGCGGGCCTGAAACTCCTCGCAGTTGCTGACCGAACTGACCTCCAGCCACTCCCCGCAGCCGGGAGCCCACATCTCAATGTCGTAGGTCCTGGCAGCGGTAAAGCCCAGGTCGCCGGTGCAGAGTTGGACGACGCGGTGGGGAATCCCCAGCCGTCGGCAGAGGTCCAGGGCGTGCTCCAGCATCTCTTCCAGCGCGTCGTAACTGGACTCCGGCGGGGTGAACTGGTACATTTCCACCTTGTCAAACTGATGACCGCGCTTGATGCCCCGGACATCCCGCCCGGCACTCATCTTCTCCCGGCGAAAGCAGGGGGTGTAGGCGACGTACTTCAGGGGCAGCACGTCGGCGGGGAGAATTTCGTCCCGGTGGAGGTTGGTCAGGGGGACCTCGGCGGTCGGCACCAGCCAGAGGTCGTCCTCCACATCGTGGTAGAGGTTGTCCTCAAACTTGGGGAGTTGTCCGGCCCCTACCAGGCACTCCTGCCGGACGACGAAGGGCAGATAGACCTCGGTGTAGCCATGCTCGCGGGTGTGGACGTGGAGCATCCAGGCGATGAGGGCCCGCTCCAGAAGGGCCCCGGCGCCCCAGAGGACGTAGAAGCGGCTACCGGCGAGTCTCACCCCCCGGTCAAAGTCCAGGATGCCCAGTTCTGGGCCCAGGTCCCAGTGGGGGAGGGGGTCAAAGTCAAACGCGCGCGGTGTCCCCCACTCCCGCACCACGACATTGGCGCTGGCATCCGGGCCGACGGGGACGGAGGGGTGGGGGATGTTGGGCAGACGGAGGAGATGGTCGTCCCGCTCCGCTTCGGCCGCGCGCACCTGGGCCTCCAGTTCAGCGATGCGGTCGCCCACCGCGCGCATACGGGCAATGAGCGCCTCCCGCTGGGCGGGGTCTTTGATACGGGGGATTTCCCTGGACGTCCGGTTGCGCTCGGCGCGCAATTCCTCCACCTGGGCCAGCAGGTCCCGCCAGCGCCCGTCGGCCTCCAGCACCCGGTCCACCAGCGTCGGGTCGTCGTTGCGGGCGATCAGCGCGTCCCGAACGGCCTGAGGGTCTCTGCGGAGAAGGTTGATGTCCAGCATCTCACGCTTCACCCTTCACGTCTTGCGTTTTCGGCCGCAGGTGGGGGAACAGGATGACCTCCCGAATGGAGGAGCGGTCAGTGAAGAGCATGACCAGTCGGTCAATCCCCATGCCGAACCCACCGTTGGGCGGCATGCCGTACATCATCGCCCGGATGTAGTCCTCATCCATCGGGTGGGCCTCCTCGTCCTCCGCCCGGTACAACTGGCGCATCTCCAGGAAGCGCTGTTCCTGATCCAGCGGGTCGTTCAGTTCGCTGAAGGCATTGGCAATCTCCATCCCGCCGATGAACGCCTCAAACCGCTCCACGTGGGTGGGGTCGTCCGGTTTGGCTTTCGCCAGCGGCGAGATGTCGCGCGGGTAGTCGTAGAGAATGGTGGGCTGGATGAGGTTCGGCTCCACCAGCCCGCTCAGGAGTTCTTTATCCACCAGTTTGCCCCAGGTCTGGCCCGGCTCGGCGGGGATACCGGCCGCGCGCAGGGCCCTGTAGAGGGCATCGGCGGTGGGGTACTGAGTGTAGTCAATGCCGCTGGCCTCCAGAATGGCCTCCCGCAGGGTCATTCGTCGCCAGGGTGGGGCCAGGTCTATGGTATGGCCCTCGTAGGTGATGACGGTGGTGCCCAGCACCTCCCGCGCCACCGTGGAGACCATCTCCTCGCAGAGGTCCATCACCGCCCGGTAGTCCAGATAGGCGGCGTAGAACTCCAGCATCGTGAACTCCGGGTTGTGTTTGAAGGAGACGCCCTCGTTGCGGAAGTCGCGGCCGATTTCGTAGACCCGTTCAAAGCCGCCGACCAGAAGCCGTTTGAGGTAGAGTTCGTCGGAGATGCGCAGGTAGAGGTCCTGGTTCAACTGGTTGTGGTGGGTGACGAAGGGACGGGCAGCGGCCCCGCCGTAAATCGGCTGGAGGACGGGGGTCTCCACTTCCAGGAACCCCCGTTCGTCCAGGAAGCGGCGGATGGCGGCGATGGTGCGGGCGCGAATGCGGAAAATTTCGCGGACTTCGGGGTGGACCGCCAGGTCGGCGTAGCGCTGACGGTACCGCTCCTCCACGTCGGTGAGGGCGGAGTAGCGGACGACCCGGTCGCCCACCTGCTGCTCTTTACCCCAGGGGAGGGGGGTCAGGGCCTTCGCCAGCATCCGCAGACGGGTGACTTCTACGGTGATTTCGCCGGTACGGGTGCGCATCAGGCGGCCCCTGGCCTCCACGAAGTCCCCCAGGTCAAAGTCCCGCTCAAAGGTTTCGTAGGCCTCTTCGCCCAGGAGGTTGAGGCGGAGGAGAATCTGGATTTTGCCGCTCTCGTCCTCCACATGGGCGAAAGTGGCCTTACCCATCACCCGGATACTGCGCAACCGGCCGGCGATGGTGACCTCCTGCCCTTCGCCTCCCGCCTCGTAGAGGGCGATGGCCTGTGCGGCGCTGTGGGTCCGCTCCGCGCGGGGCGGGTACGGGTCCCAGCCCCGCTCCCGCAACCGCTGTAATTTCTCCAGCCGCTGTCGCTCCAGGTCGTTCAGTTCCACCCGGCGCCCCCTTGAATGCTCAGGCGATGTCCACAATCCGAAACACCATCGCCCGGGCCGGTGCGTTGACCCGCACCTCGTCCCCCACCCGGTGGCCCAGGAGGGCTTTGCCCAGGGGAGACTCGTAAGAGATGCGCCCCTGGGAGGGGTCGGCCTCCGCCGGACCGACGATGTGGTAGGTTTCCGGTGGGCCGTCGCCCTCCACGACGGTCACCCGGCTGCCCACCCCCACGACTCCAGAGGGTTTCTCTTCCTCCACAATCTCTGCGGTGCCCAGGAGCATTTCCAGTTCCATAATGCGGCCTTCCACAAAAGCCTGCTCGTTGCGCGCGGCTTCCAGTTCGGCGTTCTCCAGGATGTCTCCTTCGGCGAGGGCCTCGTGGAGCCGACGCGCGACCTCCTGGCGGCGCACCGTCCGCAGGTACTCCAGTTCCGCCTTCAGGCGTTCATATCCTTCGCGCGTCAGATAGACAACTTGTTCGGCCATATTGTCGGGTCTCTCCTGGGATGGACGGGTGATGATGGTGGGGGATTTTGCGGCGGGGGGCGGGGGGCGCCGCCCCCACAAAAAAACACAAGACACCCGGGGGGGGGGGGGGGG
>JBBIKR010000059.1:0-11865 GCA_037445395.1 Thermoflexales bacterium | reverse complement strand
AAAATTCTCGGGGATCTCCTGGGATGGCGGGGTTATTATGGTGGGTTATTTTGCGGGGGGGGCTTTGGGCCGCCGCCGCAAAATTCCCCCTTCTGCCCTCTTCGGGGGCAGAGTTCGGGCCCAATAAAATCCAAATGCCCGCCCTTCCCGTGCATACCCGAGAAGGACAGGCGGATGGCTGAAGGAACCGATGGGAAAGCGCCCACGCGGCGCGTCATCCCATTATGCGCAACGACTGAGAGGGGGATACCCTCTCAGCCGTGTGGTCTTATTATAGCCTACAATGCTTATTTTGTAAAGTGGGTTTTCACCTCAATTTCACAACTCGTGCTCCCTCCTGCCGCTACCCCAACGGCCGCAATATGGTATAATTCTTCCCGATGCGTCGGCTCACTACTGGTTACGGCATCCTCCTGGGGCTGGCCACGGCCCGCCTCCTGCTGGAGGCACCTGACCTTCCGGTCCCCGTGCCGGTCATCCTGGCCGTGGCGTTGGGGGGAGGAGCGGCGGGATTCCTCCTGGCCCGTCGCTGGCCCTCCATCGGGTGGCCTGCCCTGGTATACCTGATCCCCGTCCTCTGGCCCTGGCACCTTTCGCCGACGGCCTGGGGAAGTGTCTTTGCTCTGTGGTGGTCTCTGGAAATTCTGCGGGGGAACAACGACCGCCCGCCGCTCCTCTCCGATCGTCAGGCAGACCGGCTGGCCGACGCGGCGGTCTGCGTCCTTTTCTTCGCGCTCTACCTGGTCTCTCTCTCCCGCGATGTCCTCCCCGCCGATAGTGGCGAGTTCCAACTGGTAGCCGCGCTCCTGGGCGTGGCGCATCCCCCCGGATACCCCCTCTACACCCTGGCCGGTCACCTGCTCATCCGACTGGTCCCCATCGGCACCCCGGCGCTGCGGTTGAACCTGATGAGTGTGCCGATGGCGGTGGTCACTCTGCTCTGGACGGCCCGGTCGACCCGTCTCTGGGCCCGCCACCTGGGAGCGTCTCCTCTCCTGGCCCGCGCGGGGGGCGTCGCGGCCGCGCTGACCCTGGGCTCCGCCACCACTTTCTGGGCCCAGGCCACCACCGCCAACATCCGGATGCCCACCCTCTTCTTCGCGGCCCTGGCCCTCTACGCGCTGGCCCGGTTCGCTACCGCTGGTACACTGGGAACTGGTAGACTGGGGAATGGTAGACTGGGGAATGGTAGACTGGGGAATGGTAGACTGGGGAATGGTAAACTGGGGAATGGTAGACTGGGGAATGGTAAATGGGTAGGCAGGGACCGCTCCCTGCTCCTGCTGGCGCTGGCTCTGGGGCTGGGTATCGGGCACCATCCCTCCCTGGCCTTTGTCGGTATCTTTTTCATCCTGTACCTGCTGGGGCTGGACCCCCGTCTGCTCCTCCAGCCCCGCCGCTGGTGGCGCCCGGTGCTGGTCTTTCTGGCCGCGCTGCTGGTGCCGCTGGCCTACCTCCCCATTCGGGGCGCGATGGATGCCCCGCTGGCCCCGCCCGACCTGGACACCTTCCAGGGCTTCCTCTGGCACGTCCTGGCGAAGGGCTTCGCCGGGGACATGTTCGCTTTCGCCAACCTCCGGGACTTTCCCCACCGTCTGGCACTGCTCCCGACCCTCCTCACTTTCCAGTTCAACGGCCTCCTCCTGGCCCTGGCACTGGTGGGCCTTCTGACCGTCCTCCGGCGGGACCGGCATCTCTTCCTCCTGCTGGCCGGGAGTTTCATCCTCCACACCTACGTCACCCTTACCTACCGGGCCCCCCAGACGGTGGAGTACCTGATGCCGGCCTACCTCCCCATCGCGCTGGCCGTCGGCCTCCTGCCCGCCGGTTGGGGGGATCCCAAAGACACGAGGGCGCAAAACGATAAAATTTCTTCGTGCCTTCGTGCCTTCGTGGTAAAAATTTATCCCCTTCTGACCGCACTGGCGCTCTGGGCCGGATTTCTGAACCTTCAGGCGCATACGAGCGCCGTTGAACTGGCAACCGACACCTCCACCCGGCAGACCGTCCAGCCGCTCCTGGAGGCGGCCCCTCCCGGCGCCGTCATCCTGGCCGACTGGCATTGGGCGACCCCTCTCTGGTACCTCCAGCAAGTAGAAGGACGGCGGCCCGACGTGACGGTGGAGTACGTCTACCCCGTCGCCGGGGAGGACTACGGGGCCACCTGGCTCCGACGGGTGGAGGAACTGGGCACGGAGCGCCCCCTGCTGGTGACCCATTTCTTTGACTTTCCCGGCTACACGGCCGAACCGGTGGGCGCGGGCTTCCGCCTCTACCGGCGTCCAGCGACCGGGGCGGAGGCAGGGGCAGAAGGGGCAGGGGCAAGCCCTGCCCCTACTACGGGGGCCGAAATCCCGTTCGCCGGGGGCATCCAGTTGGTGGGGTACCGCCTGCCGGACTCCCCCGTCCGCGCCGGGCAGACGCTGGAGGTCGTCCTGGTCTGGAGACGGGTGGCCCCCTCGGACCGCGCGCCCTCCTTCACCCTCCGCCTGGCCGATGCCGACGGGCAGGAGGTCGCCCAGGCCGACCGGTATCTGGGCACGGACGCCGTCCCCGGCGAGGTCCGCTGGGAGCGGCTGGTCCTCCCCATTTACCCCACCCTCCGGCCTGGCCGCTACCAGTTGCGCCTGGGCGCCTACATCGTCTCCGAGGCCGGGTTTGAACCGCTCCCCACGCCCGACGGTGAACCGTTCGTCCTGCTGACCGAACTGGACGTGGGGCCCGATTCCCGCCCGCTCTTCACCCTCCACCCCCGGCATATCCCTTATGCCGGGGGGCCCACCCTGGTCGGGGTGGACTACGACCGGACGGTGCCGGATACTCTGCGGGTGTATCTGCGCTGGCGCGGCCCGACGGACGGCGGGATCCTCCGCCTCCGCGCCGTCGGGGGGCAGGAGGCGACGGCGGACCTCCCGGCCCTCCCCCAGGGCACGTACCAGACCGTGGCGGTGGACCTGCCCGGTACGGCGCGCGGGCTTCTCCTTCTCTCCCTGACCGACGGCGCGGGGCAGGTTCGGACGGCCGCGGGACCCTGGGGCTGGCCAGTGCGGTGGGTGCCGCTGCCCGTCCCGCCGGGGGATGTCCGGTTCGTGCCGCTGGGGGACGAAATGGCCGTGGTGGGCGTGCGGTCCTCTCCCGCCGCCCCCGGCGCGGTGATGACGGTGGATGTATCTCTGGTGGGGCTCCGGGCGCTGACGGACGATCTCGCCACCAGCGTCCGGCTGACGGATGAGGCCGGTCGCTACCTGGGCGCCCACGACTGCCAGCCCGCGCTGGGGACCGTCCCGACGCTGAAGTGGATCGGGGGCTCGCGGGTCCGGGACCGGCATCTCATCCCCATTCCGGCGGATTGGACGGGCGGGCCGGTGCGGGCCACGCTGGTTGCCTATGAGCGTTTCCGGATGACCCCGCTGCTCCCCCTGGACGACCGCCGCTGGGATGCGGTCCCGCTGGGGCCGTCCTCACCCCACCCCCCGGCCCCCTCCCCTCTCCTGACCGCAGGTCAGGAGAGGGGGTAGGGGAAGGGGTGAGGAAAAACCCTTCCTCACTCCGATGACTCCGTAGCGGCGACGAGGGCCTCCAGGTCGGCTTCCAGGGCCTCCAGTTCCCGCCCGTAGCAGGCCCAGTCTCCCTGGCGCAGGCATTCCTGCGCCGCCTGGTAGTGGGAGTACGCGGAGCGGGCCAGCGCCGCCACGTCGTCGGATGCAGTTGGGGGGACGGTGGGCGGGGCGATGGGCGGCGCGGCCAGCCCAACCACCTGCACCAGCGCCGTAGAGAAGTCCTCCGCCATTGCCACACTGTCCCCGTAGGCCACCAGCACCCGCTTCAGTTCCGGGAACCGCCCCGTCGCCGCCTGCAGGTAGAGCGGCTCCACGTACAGCAACGTGTCGTCTATCGGGATGACCAGCAGGTTCCCCCGGATGACCTGGGAGCCGTGCTGATTCCAGAGGGTCAACTGCTGGGAAATGTACGGGTCCTGGTCAAAGCGGGCCTCTATCTGCATGGGCCCGTAAATCAACTCCTGTTTGGGGAATTTGAAGACCCCTAACTGTCCGTAGTCCTCCCCGTCCGAATCCGCATAGAGCCAGGCAATCATATTGCGCCGTCCGTTGGGGACGTAGGGGCGCATCAGCAGGAACTCCACCCTCTCCTTGTGCGGCAGTTTCATCACCACGTAGTACGGGGCCACCTCTTCTTCTCCCTGTGCCCGGACTTCCGTCGGCGCCACCCACAGGTCCTCTTTGTTGTAGAAGACCTGCGGGTCGTCCATGTGGTAGGCAGCGTAGGCGGCGGACTGGATGCGGAACAGTTGCTCCGGATAGCGCCAGTGGTCCCGCAGAACCGGGGGCATTTGCTCCACGGGGGTGAACAGGTCGGGGAAGATGGACCGGTAGGCCTGAATGATGGGGTCGGTGGGGTCCACCACGTAGAAGGTCGTCTCGCCCGTGTAGGCGTCTATGGCGACCTTGACGCTGTTGCGGATGTAGTTCACTTCGCTGAACGGCTCCGAGTACGGGAAACGGTCCGTCCAGGTGTAGGCATCGTACAGCCAGACGATGCGGCCGTCGGCGATGACCGCGTACGGGTCCGGGTCGTACCAGAAGATGGGGGCCAGGGTCCAGACCCGATCGCCGATCTGGCGGTGGAAGAGGATGCGGCTATCCGGACGGATGGCAGAGGAGAAGAGAATCTGGGAACTGCCGAAATGGAGGGCGAAGAGGGCGCGACGGAAGAAACCGCCCAGCGGCACGCCAGCGGGGCCTTCGTATTGGGTGTAGACGTTCTCGTCGCCGCTGGGGTAGTCAAATTCCGGCTCGGTGGTGTTCACGATGGCGTATTCGGTGGTCACCTCGCCGAAGTAGATTTCGGGACGGGCGACCTGGAGGGCCGGGTCGGTACTCTGGGGAGGGATGTCCCGTACCAGCAGGACGGGAAGCCCCTCGCGGGAGACCTCGCTGACCGGGCTGACGACGACGCCGTACCCGTGGGTGAAGACCAGGTGGCGGTTCACCCAGGTCTGGGCCTGCTCCGGCAGTTGCTCCGTATCCAGTTCCCGGACGGCCAGCATCACTTCCCGCAGTTCCCCTCCCAGGACGTACCGGTCCACGTCCACATCGTTGAAGGTATAGTAGAGGCGGATTTCCTGGAGTTGTCCGTAAGTGGTCAGGAGGGGGCGCCAGTCCCATAGACGGATGTTCTGCAGGGTGGGCCGGTTGGCCTCCAGGACCTGGGGGGTGAGTTGCCCTCTGGCAGGGAACTCGTACTCCTGGACGTTCTCCAGCCCGAAGGCGTAGCGGGTGAAGGTGATGGCGTGACGGATGTAGGGCCGCTCGGCGGCCAGTTCGTTGGGGGCGACGACGTAGCGCTGGACGATGGCCGGGTAGGCAGGCCCCACGACGGCGATGAGGAGCCAGGCCGCGCCGACCATCAGCAGGAACCGCCAGCGGCGGATGAAGATGTTCACCAGACAGAGGACGGCGGCAATGAGGACGACGACGGTGAGCAGGTTGTAGAGGGGGATGCGGGCGTGGACGTCGGTGTAGCCGGCGCCGAAGACGACGCCGCGGGCAGAGGCCAGCAGGCCCAGGCGGGCCAAC
Organism: Thermoflexales bacterium; assembly: GCA_037445395.1. GTDB lineage: Bacteria > Chloroflexota > Anaerolineae > B4-G1 > DUEL01 > SpSt-77. Next base: position 6,268 of record JBBIKR010000059.1, on the reverse strand, counting down.
TGGTACTGGGCGGCGATGAGCCCCAGGGCCAGGGCCCCCAGGATGGAGAGGTGGGCAATCCCCCTTGGGCTCCGCAGCGTGCCGGATGCGGCATGGGCGACCAACGTCCCGATCAGGCCGAGCAGAACCAGGGCCAGGAACCACCCGGCCAGCAAACTGTAGACCGGCATGCGGAAGACGTAGAAACCGGCATCCAGGCCGAAGATGGGGTCGGCCAGGCCGAAGGGGACGGCATGGGCAAACAGGAGGAAGTCCAGCCATTGGGATGAGAGGACGGTTGCCATAATGAAGGCGATGATCAGTCCTGCGGCGATGAGCAGGTAGCGAAGCGGGAGGGTTGCACGGCGAAGGAAACGGGCGCGGAAGGGGCGGAGAATGCGTTCGTCCGGAGGGGGCGGGGAGAGGACGAGCCAGTTCACCCCCAGGAAGGCCGTGGCCGTCAGGAATCCGATCAGGAAGGTGGCCGCCTGGGCCAGCAATCGGGTCCGGTAGACGGAGAGGTAGCCCAGGTCGTCAAACCAGAGCCAGTCGGTGTAGAGGGTGGCGTAGAACCCCAGGAGGCCGGGGCCGACAAGGACCAGCAGGATCAGCAGTCCGATGATGATGGGCCAGCGAAGTCTGGGTTGCATAGTGCCTCCGTTAGCCAGGCCGCCTGGCCGTCAACGGCCATGCTCAGGGTGGAAAGGGCGTTGAAGCGCCCCTCCGGACCGGATCGGGCGGGGGCGCTTCAGCGCCCCTGGTAATGCCATTGCGAGCGAAGCGAAGCAATCGGTGAGCCGGACGGTTGACCGTCCGGCGAGAGGGCCGCCGGCGCGGGCCGACACCCGGCGCTTAAGTCAGCGCCTATGGGAGCCTCACCCCACCCCCTGCCCCCTCCCCTTTCCTGAACAAAGTTCAGGAGAGGGGAGGGGTGAGGCGTGCCGACGGGTCTCCCGGACGGATGCTATACGCGGGTCACGTACTCGCCGGTGCGGGTATCCACCCGGACGGTATCCCCGGCCTGGACGAAGAGGGGGACCAGAACCTCCAGCCCGGTCTCCAGGGTCGCTTTTTTCATCACGTTGGTGGCGGTATCACCGGCGACGGCCACCTCCGTATCCACCACCTGCAGGTCCACAGTGGTGGGGAGTTCCACCTCAATGGGCTGGTTTTCGTACATGGAGATGACCAGTTCCATGCCCTCTTTCAGATACCCCGTCTGCCCCTCCAGCAGATAGGCGGGAACGCCGACCTGATCGTAGGTCTCGGTGTCCATAAAATAGTAGAGGTCGCCGTCGTTGTAGAGGTACTGAACTCCCCGGCGCTCAATGCGCACTTCCTGGACCCGGTCGCCGGAGAGGAAGGTCTGCTGGACGGTGGCGCCGGTGCGCAGGTTGCGCAGTTTGGTACGGATGATGGCGTTGCCCCGTCCGGGCTTATGGTGCTGATACTCCAGGACCTTGTAGAGTTCCCCATCCAGAATGAACGTGGTCCCTCGGCGCAGGTCGTTGACGTCAATCATCCCCGTTTCCTCCCAGGTAATTTTGGCAGAAGCATTATACCAGTTACAGGGAAGAGCGTCAAACTTACCGTACAGCGGAGAAGACCCGCTCCACATCCTCATCCGCCTCCGGGAACGGTACGTCCCGGAAGAGCCACCAGTCCTCCGTATGCTCCGCAACGGCTCCCGGCGGAAGGGCTGTCAGCGGGCCCAGGGTCTCCAGTTCCAGCATCTCCGCGTTGGTGAAGACTTCGGCGCAAGCGCCCAGGTCGGGGTAGCAGGCCCCCGGGACAACGGAGAAGGTTTTCAGGAACAGATGGCCGTCCCGCCAGTAGGCCAGCCAGTTCTCCACCGGCGCGACAACCCCGATCTTCTGCGGTGAGGCGCGGGTTGGGTCCTGGCGCAATCGGATGTACCGGCGGCCCCAGGTCCAGCGGGGGTCGCTCAGGTCGGTGTACGCCCAGAGGACCAGGGCGCCGGTGGGGAGCAGGTGCTCCTCATGCCGCCCACGCGGGGGAAGGGGCACAATGGCCATCCCACCGGGCGCCATCACCGAGAGCGCCCAGGGTGCCAACTCCACCGGCCAGAGGGAGCAGTTCCGTAGACGGTGGACCGCCCGGACGTGGGGACGGTCCGCCTCCAGCGAGATGTCCATTTCCTTCTGGATGCCCGTGGTGGGCTCCACCGGCTGGACCACCCGGATGAAGGTGGGATGGACCTGTACCTCCACCGGGCCGTTGTCAGGGAAGTAAGTGCGGGGCATCGCCTCCGGCGCGTGCCAGAGCCGGTGCCCGCCGTAAATTCGCCAATCGTCGCCTCCCACCTTTCCCAGCATCTCCGGGTATTCTTTGAACTCGTTGGCCTCGCCGACGAAGCCGAACCGGATGACGCGCGGGCCCACATCGGCGGTCAGGACCAGATCCACCCGTCCGTTGGACCACCGGTAGCAGTTGGGCCATCCTCCGTACGCTACTTTCTGGATGTCCATGTTGCCTCTCTGTCCTTGAAGTGGTCGGTTGTTCTCTTTCGTGGTAAAATCTGCACGTCCTCTGCGTTTCTGCGGTCGTGTGGGTGTACAGGATAAATCCTGTGCTACGCCCCAAAGGAGGCTCCCGTGATCCGGCAGCCGTTCGCGCTGGCCAACTGGAAAATGGCGATGACCATTGCCCAGAGCCTGGCCTTCGTGCGGGAGTTCCTGGCCCGCGCCGGGCCCTATCTGGAGGCCGTAGAGGTGGTGCTCTGCCCCCCGTACACCGCGCTGGCGGCGGTCGCTGATGCCGTCAGGGGAACCCCCATCGCGGTGGGCGGACAGGACCTTTGGCCCGGCCCCGGTCAGGCCCACACCGGCGCCATCTCCGCCGAACTGCTGGCCGACGCCGGCGCCACGTGGGTGATGGTCGGCCACTGGGAGGTGCGTCGCCGCCTGCGGGAGGACGACGAGGCGGTAAACCAGAAGGTCCGGGCCGCGCTGGAGGGCGGCCTGCGCCCCATCCTCCTCTTCGGCGAGGCCGCCGGAGAGCCGTTTGACCCCGGACGGCTTGCGGTTTTGCTGGACGGCTGCGATGCCGGGGCGGTGGCCCGGATGGCCTTTGTCTACGAGCCGGAGGGGGCCATCGGGCAACAGGAGCCAGTATCGCCGGCCCATGCTGCCGCTGGCTGCAGGGCCATCCGCCGCTGGCTGGCAGAGCGGTTCGGCGAAGAGACCGCCGGGCAGGCCCGCATCATCTACGGCGGGAGCGTATCGCCGGAGCATGCGGCATCTCTGCTGGCCGACCCCGACGTGGACGGCCTGGGCGCCACCCGGCGGGGCCGGGACCCGGCGGCGTTTGCCGAAATCGTCGCCCGGATCGCCTACAGAATGAGCATCGCGTCTCCGAAACTGTAGAACCGGTAGCGGAGGCGGATTGCCTCGACGTAGGCCCGGTCCATCAACTCCTTCCCGCAGAAGGCCGCCACCAGCAGGAGCAGGGTGGACCGGGGCAGGTGAAAATTGGTGATGAGCGCGTCCACCGCCCGGAAGCGGAAGCCCGGATAGATGAAGAGGTCGGTCAACCCTTCGTAGGGGACGACGGTCCGCCAGGGGCAGGAATCGGCGTCGGCGCAACCGCCCACCGCCGCCAGCGCGGCCGTCTCCAGGACCCGCACCGAAGTGGTGCCGACGGCGATGACCCGCCGCCCCTCCACTTTGGCCCGGTTGATCCGTTCCGCCGCCTCCATCGGGAGATGGCAGAACTCGGCATGCATCCGGTGCTCCTCCGGCCGCTCCTCTTCCACCGGACGGAAGGTATCCAGCCCCACGTGCAGGGTGACGAAGACGGATTCCACTCCCATCTCCCGCAGGCGGAGGAGCAGTTCGGGGGTGAAGTGCAGGCCGGCCGTCGGCGCGGCCGCCGACCCGGGCGTGCGGGCGTAAACGGTCTGGTACCGCTCCGGGTCGCGCAGCGGGCGGTGGATGTACGGCGGCAGCGGGGTCTGGCCGACGGCCTCCGCCAGGGCCAGCGCCGGCCGGTCAAAGGCCAGCACCCGCAGTCCCCGTTCTCCCTCCTCCAGGACCTGCGCGCCGGCGCCTGTCGGGGCACCCTCCGGGCCGTCCAGCACCTCCAGAGATGCGCCGACCCGCACCCCCCGCCCCCGCACCAGTGCCTCCCAGACCGTCTCGGAGCGAGGGCGCAGGAGGAGGATTTCCACCCGTCCGCCGGTGGGCTTGCGGGCAAACAGGCGCGCCGGGATGACCCGGCTCTCGTTGTGAACCAGCAGGTCCCCCGGACGAAGGAACTGCGGCAGGTCGCGGAAGATATGGTGGGAAATGGTCCCGGTCGCGCGGTCCACCACCATCAGCCGGGACGCGTCCCGGGGCTCCACCGGCTCCTGCGCGACCAGTTCCGGCGGCAGGTCGTACTCAAAATCGCTCATCCGGAGCAAACGGATACACTCCTCCCTTCACGTTTCACGCTTCACGTTTCACGCCTCACGCTTCACTTTCCCCCTTCTCCTCTCCTCCCATCCCCATCCAGATGGCAGCGATCAGGCATCCCCAGGCGACCAGGTCCAGCAAGCCACAGCAGCAGGTGGTGCCCCCTCCGATCCAGGGCAGGACACGCGGGGCGCGAATTTCGCGGGCGATGGCGGGCAGGAGAGCCGTCTCCACCATCCGGGCGGCGTCCAGGAGGACCAGCAGCCCGAAGGCCGCCGTCGCCAGGATGGGCGCCGTCCCCTTGCGGCGCACCAGCAGGATGACGGCGACCACCAGCCCGGCCAGGTGGGCCAGGATCAGCAGGATACGAATCAGCGTTTGGGTCCAGACGGGTGTCATGATGCCTCCTTTGAGCAGGATGTATCAGGATAGATTGTACTGGATTTCTGTCTGCAGGCAAATTTCGGGGGTTGAGTTGCGCCCTTCCCAGGGAGGTGTAAAATGGAAGCCGATGTTCACCCTTCACCTGACCGGCATCGCCCACGGCGGCGCGGCCATCGGACGGCATGAGGGTAAGGTCATTTTTGTCCCCTATGCCCTCCCCGGCGAGACGGTGCGCGCCGAAATTGTGGAGGACCACCCCCGCTACGCCCGCGCGCGGCTGGTGGAGATTCTGGAGCCATCGCCGGAGCGGGTCGGGCCGCCGTGCCCGTATTTCGGCCCCGACGGCTGCGGGGGGTGTCATCTCCAACACGCGGCCTACGAGGCCCAACTGCGCCTCAAGGCCCAGGTGGTGGCGGAGCAACTGGCCCGCATCGGCGGCATCTCCGACCCGCCCGTCCTCCCCACCCTGCCCGACCCCACCGGCTGGGCCTACCGTAACCAGGCCCGCTTCCATCCCGCCCCCTCCGGCGGCCTGGGCTTCTGCCTGGAGGACCGGCGCGACGTCGTCCCCATAGACGAGTGCCGGATTCTGCACCCGTTCCTCTCCGAACTCTACGACGCGCTGGACCTGGACCTGCCGGACCTGACCGCCCTCACTCTGCGGGCCGGCACCGCCACCGGCGACCGGATGCTCATCCTGGAGACGGCGGAGGACGAGGCCCCCGAACTGGAAATAGACCTTCCCGTCTCCTGCGTCCTCCTCACTTCGGACGGGGTCGCCGTCCCCCTGATCGGTCAGACGTACATCACCGAACAGGTCGCCGGGTACACGTACCGGGTCTCCGCCCCATCCTTCTTCCAGGCCAACACCCCCCAGGCGGAGCGACTGGTCGAGCTGGTGCTGGACTATCTGGCCCTGGAGGGTCGCGCGGTGGTCCTGGACGGTTACTGCGGCGTGGGCCTCTTCACCCTTCCGCTGGCCGACCGGGCCGGGCTGGTGGTGGCGGTGGAGATAGACCCCGCGGCGGTGGACGACCTGCTGGAGAACGTCGCCGACCGGGAAAACGTGGAGGTGGTGGAAGGGCCGCTGGAGGCGGTGCTGGCGGACCGCGCCGGGCCGCTGGACGCGGCCGTGGTGGATCCGCCGCGCACGGGTCTATCCCCGGAGGCGCTGGAGGGCCTGGTCGCGGCCCGTCCGCCGCGCCTGGTCTACGTCTCCTGCGATCCGGCCACCCTGGCCCGGGACGCCCGCCGCCTCTCCGCCGCCGGATACCGCCTGGAGGCCGTCCAGCCGGTGGATATGTTTCCGCAGACCTACCACATAGAGACGGTCAGCCTGTGGCGGCTGTAACGGCCTGACCACATCGGGGCAACCGCAAGGGTTGCCCCATTGGCATCAAGTGAAGCCTTCCAACTGAGGTTAGAAAGCGGGAACGGTTCAGAATTCGCTGACATTTGCTGTGCCTGCCGATTTTCTCGCCCCTCACCCC
>JBBIKR010000058.1:0-20041 GCA_037445395.1 Thermoflexales bacterium | reverse complement strand
GGTTCCGGCCCATGGGGTTTCCCGCGCCCCTAAGCCTGGGCGCTGTTAATGTATCGTCCACTCAGGGGGGGGGGCGGTGGATGGCCCCGCGCCCCCTGGATTCCCCGAAGATTGTAAGGAGTGCCTATGTTCCGTAAATGGTTCCCGCTGATCGGTTTGCTAACCCTTCTGTCCTTGCTGATGGCCGCCTGCGGCGCGCCGACCGTTTCACCCACTCCCTCTCCCCAGCCCGCCGAAACCGTCGCTCCCACGCCGGCCCCGCCGACGGAAGAGGTCCTCTACCTCAACCTGATGTGGCATCAGCACCAGCCCCTCTACTACAAGGACGAGAACGGCATCTACACCCGTCCCTGGGTGCGCGTCCACGCCACCAAGGACTACTACGACATGGCCGCCACGGTGGCCCAGTACCCGAACGTCCACGTCACCTTCAATCTCACCCCCGTCCTCATCCGCCAACTGGACGACTTCGTCCAGAACGGCGCGAAGGACCGTTACTGGGTGCTGGCGGAGAAGCCGGCCTCGGAGTTGACCGCCGAGGAGAAGGAGTTCATCCTCCGCCGCTTCTTTGACGCCAACTGGGACCACATCATCCGGCGCTACCCCGGCTACAGGGCGCTGCTGGAGAAACGCGGCGGCACCGACGACGAGGCCATCGCCCGTGCGCTGGAGACCTTTTCCGAGCAGGACTTCCGCGACCTTCAGGTCTGGTTCAACCTGGCCTGGATGGACCCCGACGAACTGGCGAAGGAACCCCTGCGCTCCCTGGTCCTCAAAGACCACGGTTTTTCGGAAGCGGACAAGGAGGTCCTCTTTAACGAAGTCCGCCGCGTCATGGCCCAGGTTATCCCCATCCACCGGGAACTCCAGGAGAAGGGCCAGATAGAGGTCACCACCACCCCCTACGCGCATCCCATCCTGCCCCTCATCTACGATACCAACCTGGCTCTGGTGGGCAATCCCGGCGCCGAGATGCCCCAGCGGTTCTCCTATCCCAACGACGCCATCGCCCACCTCCAGCGCAGTGTGGAAATCTACGAGGCCCACTTCGGGCAGAAGCCCCGGGGCCTCTGGCCCGGGGAGGGCGCGGTCGCCCAGGAAATCGTCCCCCTGGTCGCAAGGGCCGGATACCGGTGGATGGCGACTGGTGAGCCGGTCCTGGCCCAGTCCCTGGGCATCGGCGATTTCACCCGCGACTTCCAGGAGACCGTTCAGGAAGCGGACGCCCTCTACCGGCCCTACTACGTCGGCAAGGGCAACCAGGGCGTCGCCGTCTTCTTCCGGGACTGGACTCTCTCCGACAAAATCGGCTTCACCTACTCCGGCATGCCCGGCGAGAAGGCCGCGCAGGACCTGGTGAACCGCCTGGAGAACATCCGCGCCCGTCTGAAAGAAGAAGGGGCCACCGGCCCTCACATCGTCAGCATCATCCTAGACGGCGAGAACGCCTGGGAGTACTACGACAACGACGGCAAGGAGTTCCTCCACACCCTGTACCGTCTCCTCTCCGAGAGCCAGACGATCCGGACGGTGACGCCGTCCGAGTACCTGGCGATGTTCCCGGAGCAACGGACGCTGGAGAATCTCTTCCCCGGTGCCTGGTTCAGCGCCAACTACGACACCTGGATCGGCGAACCGGAGGAGCGCCAGGCCTGGAACTACCTGGTCCAGACCCGGTATGACCTCTCCAAGTACGACATCAGCAGGACACGCCAGGCCAGCCCGGAGGCCATCGCCCAGGCTCTGGACTACATGTACCTGGCCGAAGGGTCGGACTGGTTCTGGTGGTACGGGGCCGATCAGGACTCCGGACAGGACGAATACTTTGACGAGGGTTTCCGGGCCCTGCTGAAGAAAGTGTACGAGTCGCTGGGCGAGCCGGTGCCGACCTTTGTCAACGTCCCCATTATCCCCAAAAAGCCCGTCCGGGCCGACCAGGAGGTGCAGGGCCTCTCCACGCCCACGGTGGACGGGCGTGTCGGGCCGGGGGAGTGGGACGGCGCGGCCCTCTACGGGGGCGGTTCCCAGGCCGCCGGGGCCGACCTGGCCTACGTCTTTGACGCCCGGAACCTCTACGTCCGCCTGACTTTCCGGCAACCCCTGCCCGCCGGGGCGCGCATCGGGATGTATCTGGTCTCCCCGCGCGCGGCCGAGGTTTCCCCCTTCACCCGTGCGGCGGAGGGCGAGACCCCTCTGCTGACCGGCATCGCCGCCACCCATCTCTTTGAGTGGGACGGGCAGACTCTGACCGCCTACCGGCCCGTCAAGTCCGGGTGGCAGGCCGTCGGGCCGGTCGGCGAGGCCGCGATGGGCGCCGACGCCTTTGAAGCCGCCATTCCCTGGGATGCCATCGGCGAACTGGAGCCCGGCGACGACCTCCGGCTGGTGGTGGCCCTGGCCCCCTCCGGCCTGATGCTCCCCGTCGGCGGGCCCGCGCAGGTCATCCTGCCCGACCTGGGCCGCTACACGACGGTCCTGCAGGTGGAGGACCCCGAGGGCGACGACCACGGCCCCGGCACCTACACCTATCCCACCGACGGGGTGTTCAAGCCCCAGGTCTTTGACCTGAAGTCCTTCACCGTCGCCTACGACGAGAAGAACCTGGTCTTCAAGTTCGCCTTCTACGGCCCGATTCCCAACCCGTGGGGCTCTCCCAACAACCTGGCGCTCCAGACCCTGGACGTCTACGTGGACAGGGACCCCGGCGCCGGGACGGGCGCGCGGCTCCTTCTCCCCGGACGGAACGCCGCACTGGAGGCCGGCAACGGCTGGGACGTGGCCGTCTGGGCGGAGGGCTGGACGCCGCAGATTCTGGCTCCGGACCCGCAGAGCGGCGCGCCGAAGCAGGTGACGGGCGTCTCCTTCAAGATTATCGTGGACCCGGCGGCGCAGACGGTAACGCTGCGGGTCCCGCGGAGCGCTTTCGGTGAGGGCGACCCGGCCGCGTGGGGCTACGTCGCGGCGGTGCTCAGCCAGGAGGGATTCCCGTCCACCGGTGTCTGGCGGGTGCGGGACGTGCTGGCGCAGGCCCAGCAGTGGCGCTTTGGCGGCGGCCCGGACGACACCAACCACACCCGCATCATAGACCTGGCCTGGGACGGGACACCCTCTCAGGAGGAAATCCTGTCCCGGTACCCGTCCAGCAAGGGCGACATCGCCACTCTGGGGCCGGACGATTTCCCGCAGATACCGCTTCTGCAGGCCCGGTAGGGAAGCAGAAAAGACAGAAAAGAAAGGGGGCGGCATCGCCGCCCCCTTTCTTTATCCTCTGATCCACCATCCCAGAAACTCCCGGTTCCCCGCCGGTCCCAGGAGCGGGGAGACCATCAGCCCCCGCAGGGTCAGGCCCAGGTCGGCGGCGGCCCGGATGACCTCCACCAGCACGCGCCGGTGGACATCGGGGTCCCGCACCACCCCGCCCCTGCCCACGTCCCGCCGTCCGGCCTCAAACTGGGGCTTGATGAGCGCGATGACCTGCCCCTGAGGGTGTAGCCACCCCACCGCCCGGGGGAGGATGAGCCGGAGCGAGATGAAGGAGACGTCCACCGTCACCAGGTGGACCGGTTCCGGCAACTGTTCCAGGTAGCGGGCGTTCGTGCGCTCCATCACCACCACGCGCGGGTCGTTGCGCAGACGCCAGTCCAGTTGCCCGTATCCCACGTCTATGGCGTAGACCCGGGCGGTGCCGCGCTGGAGGAGGCAATCGGTGAAGCCGCCGGTGGAAGCGCCCACGTCGGCCGCCACCCATCCCCGCACATCCACTCCGAAACCGACCAGCGCCGCTTCCAGTTTCTCCCCGCCCCGGCTGACGAAGCGCGGCCGCGCGGTCAGCGTGACCGGGGCGTCGGGAGATACCGGCGCTCCGGGCTGATCCACCACCTGTCCGGCAACCCGCACCTCGCCCGCGCGGATCCACCGCTGCGCCTCGGCGCGGCTCTCCGCCAGTCCCCGCTCCACCAGCAACCGATCCAGTCGGATGCGCGATTGCATATGGGCCCCCGGGCTACGGGTAAGGATACCCGGAAACGCCCGGGTTGGCAAGCGCCGGAGCGATGCCTTACGCTTCCTTCAGGCCCGTCACCGCCACGCTGCGGATGAAGTAGCGCTGGAAGAGGAAGAAGATCAGGATGATGGGCAGACTGTTAAAGATGGAGCCTGCCAGAACGATGGAATACAGGGTGTAGTACTCGCCTTTGAACCACTGCAGGCCGATGGGAAGGGTGAACCTCTCCGGTGAGCGCAGGACGATGAGTGGCCACATAAAACTGTTCCAGGTGCCCTGGAAAGTGAAGAGGGCCAGGGTGAGGAGCGCGGTCTGGCTGATGGGCAGGACGATGCGAAAGAAGATGCCGAACCGCCCCAGGCCGTCCACCAGCGCCGCCTCCTCCAGTTCCGTCGGGATGCTCTTGTAGAACTGGGTCATCATAAACAGGCCGAAGGCGTCCACGATACCCGGCAGGATCAGCGCTCCCAGATTGTTCAACAGGCCGAATCCGGTGGGAATCTTCACCCCGCCGATGGTCAGGTTCCGAACCACTCCCGGTCCGATGATGAGGAACTGGGGGATGAGCGTGACCTGACCCGGGACCATCATCGTGAAGAGGGTGATCGTGAAGAGCAGGTCCTTGCCCGGGAAGCGCAGGCGGGCGAAGGCGTATCCGCCCATTGCGCAGAAGAGGGTGCGGATGACCATCACAGTGATGGACACAATCGCGCTGTTCAGCACCCAGCGAGGGAAGAGTTCAAATTGGGTCAGGACAGTCCGGTAGTTCTCCAGCGTGAAGGGTACCGGCCAGAGATACGGGGGATCGTAGGAGTTCGCCACCGGTTTCAGCGAGTAGACCACCGATACCCAGAAGGGAAAGATGCTGATCACGGTCCAGAGGATGAGGATGCCGTAGAAAAGCGGCATCTTGAGGCGGTCCCAGAGGGCAAAAACGTCCTGACGGGATTGCGCACGTGCCATAGCGGTCATCTCACTCCTCCTGCTCAATGATGCGGCGCTGGATCAGGACGACGACCAGGATCATCAGGGAGAGGATGAAGGCGACGGCGGAGGCCCGTCCCATCTGGATGTTGGTGCTCCCGAAGGCCCACTTGTAGATCAGGTAGGCGATGGTCGTCGTCGCGCCCAGCGGCCCCCCGGCGGTCATCACGTAAATCTGGTCAAAGACCTGGAAGCAGCCGATGACCCCCATCGTGACCACGAAAAAGATGGCCGGCCGCAGCGCGGGGATGGTCACATAACGGAGAATTTGCAACCGGTTCGCTCCGTCTATCTGGGCTGCTTCGTAGAGGACCACCGGGATGTCCTGCAGCGCGGCCAGGAAAATCAGCATCATCGTGCCGATGGTGGACCAGATGTTCACCATCATAATCGTGGGCAGGGCATAGGTGGGGCTGTTCAGCCAATCAATCTTGAGACGGAAAATCTGGTTGATGATGCCGATTTTGCTGAAGAGCCAGATGAAAATCAGCGAGATGACCACCGACGAGGTTACCGAGGGGACGTAGAAGGCCGTGCGGAAGAATCGGCGGAAACGGATGTTCTGGTCCAGGGCGAAGGCGATGATGAGGGAGATGACCGTCTGGGTCGGGACGACTACGGCCACGTATTTCAGGGTGTTCGGAAGGGCGTACTGCAGAAAATCTCGGTCCCGCAGCACCCGGATGTACTGGGTCAAACCCACCCATTTTGGCGGGCTGAAGAGGTTGTAGTCCGTGAACGAGAGGTAGAAGGCCCAGCCGATGGAGAAGATAATGAAGACGAAGAGGATGAAGAACCATGGTGCCAGAAAGATGTAGGCCGTCAACCATTCGGAGAGTTTCCGGCGCGTCGCTGGAGAGAGCATAGGTCTCCTTTCGGGGGGGATGTGCCCGGCGCCCAAAGGCGCCGGGCACATCGTGGCCACCCGCTACTTGCCCAGAATCTCGCGCAGTTCCTGGGCAGCCTGTTTGAAGGAGGCCTCCGGGTCCTGGCCCTGCAGGTAGATACGCTCCAGGGCCTGACCCATCTTCTCGTTCACGTCCGAGCCGTAGAGGCCCCACATAAAGGGCGTAGCCCCGGTGGCGCCCCGGAAGATGGTCGCCGACTCGGGATGGCTCTCAAAGTAGGGGTGGTTGATGAGGGAAGCGCGGGACGGCAGCGCGAAGCCGCTCTCCAGAACGGTGGTCTGGCTGGCCTCGTTGGTGATGAACTCAATCACCTTCCAGGCCGCCTCGGGGTGCTTGGAGTTCTTGGAAATGACGTAGGCGACGGTGAAGATGAGATTGCCGTACCCCTTCGGCCCTTTGGGCGGCAACACCGCGCTGTACTTCAGGTTCGGGAACTGCTGGTTCAGGTAGGGGATGAGCCAGCCGCCTTCGTAGACCATCGCGAAGTTCCCCTTGCCGAAGGCCGTCCCCTGCCAGCCCTCGCCGACATCGCTGGGCAGCGCGCCGGTCTTGTCAAAGTAGAAACTGGTGTAGAAGCGGGCCGCCTCCACCACTTCGGGGCTGTCCAGCAGCGTGTCGGAGAAGTCCTCCGTCATAATCCGGCCGCCGTTCTGGAAGACGAAGATGGGGAAGCGGCCGGGATCGGCGGGGACGCCCAGTCCGTAGATGTTCTGGTCGGGCTTGCTCAATTTCTGCGCCGCCGCCTTCAGGTCGTCCCAAGTCCAGTCGTCCGTCGGATACGCCAGCCCGGCCTGATCAAACAGGTCTTTGTTGTAGAAGAGGGCCAGGGTGTTGAAGTCCTTGGGGATGCCGTAGGTCTTGCCCTCGTAGGTGAAGGCGTTGATCAGGTCGGGGATGAAGACGTCCCGGCTGGTCCCGGTGGATTTCATCAGGTCATCCAGCGGCAGGAGTACGCCCTCCTTGGCGAAGAACGGGAACTGGAAAATGTCCATGTAGTAGATGTCCGGCTCCTCCCCCGCCCCAACCATGGTCTTGATGGCCTGCCAGTAATCCCCGGTGATGGGTTCGTATTTGACGACAATATCGGGGTTCTCCAGGCTGAAGCGGTAGAGCAGGGACTCCAGCAATGCGGTTTCCTGGGGGTTGGCCGCCCATCCGGAGAGCCGGACTTCTACCCGCTCCCGCGGGACCTCCACCGTCCGCTCCACGGGCACCTCTTTCGTCACCTCCACGGGCACGGTGACGGTAACCGTCTGGGGGGCGCAGGCGGTCAGTACCAGGCCTGCGGCCACGACCAGCGCCATCAGAGCGAAGACTTTGCGGTACATGTGACCTCCTCCTTGGATTTTTGGGAATGGAATGTTGGGTCTATGAACGATTGGCTGGGCTTGCATCTTGCATCTTTCTCCTGTTTCTCCTGGCATCACCTCCTGATGTCAACCTCCCGCCGCCGGCCGCGAATCTGGACGGAGAAAGATAGCCGTCGCCAGTGGGCCGGGAGACGGGGGTCCAGAGTATCATCGCCGTTCCGGACCTCCAGTCCGGCGAAGCCGAAGACCAGTGCCTGCCAGAGGCCGCCCGCGGTGGCCGCGTGGAAGCCGTCGGCCGTGTTGCCGCGGGTGTCTTCCAGGTCGGTCAGCGCGGCATGCATAAAGTGCCGGTAGGCCTCCTCCGTATCCCCCATCCGGACTGCCAGCAGCGCGTGGATCGGCGGGCCCAGCGAGGAGCCGTAGGAGAGGTCCGTGCGCGGCGTGTAGTACTCCCAGTTGCGGCGCATCGTCTCCGGGTCGTACCGGTCCCCCAGCAGATAGAGGAGCATCAGCACATCGGGCTGCTTCAGGACCTGGCAGCGCTGGACGCCCTCAATGCCCAGAATCACCTGCATGGAGGCGCGGCGGGGCTCGCAGGCGCTCAGGTCTATATCCTCCCGGTCAAAGAAGCCCTCAAACTGCTCTATCAGCTCGCTCTCCGGGTCATGGGGGATGTAGATGTGCTCTATGATATGGGTCCAGCGGCGCAGAACCTCGTCGGTCAGCCCCAGTTGGGACTCCAGTTCGGCGGCCTTCTGAGGTGCCTGCTCCCGCAACCAGGCCAGCACTTCCAGCGCGGCCTCCAGATTCCACCGGGCCATTCCGTTGGTGTAGGTGTTGTTGTCCACGTGCTCGTGGTACTCGTCGGGGCCGATGACATCCCGAATCTCGTAGCGGCTTCGCTCCTCGTTCCAGGAGACGCGCGAGGCCCAGAAGCGGGCCGTGTCCAGCACAATCTCGGCCCCGTAGTCCCGCATGAAGGCGTCGTCGCCGGTGACGCGCCAGTAGCGCACGACGGCATAGGCGACGTCGGCGGTGATGTGGTCCTCAATGTCGCCGCACCAGATGCGGATCAGTTCGCCGTTCTGGATGGGGACCCAGCGGGGCGTGGTCTCGTCGCCGGTGTCGGCGGACTCCCAGGCGTACATGGCGCCCTCGTAGCCGTGCCGTTGGGCCTTCCGGCGCGCGCCGGGGAGGGTGTGGTAGCGGTACATCAGCAGGTTGCGGGCGATCTCCGGCCGGGTGAAGGTGAGGAAGGGCAGGATGAAGATGTCCGTGTCCCAGAAGACGTGGCCCCGATAGCCGAAGCCGCTGAGGGTCTTGGCCGGGATGCTCACCCGGTCGTCGTGGCGGGGGGCGGCGATGAGCAACTGGAAGAGGCTGTGGCGGACGGCCTGCTGGGCCCGGTCGTCTCCCTCAATCACGACATCGCAGGCCTCCCACTCCCGCGCCCAGGCGGCCTCATGAGCCGCGCGCAGGTCCTCGGAGCGCCGGACTGCGGCTGCCTCCAGCGCGGCCAGGGCCGCTTCCCGAACGTCGGGTGTGTCGCGGCTCGTGAAGAGGGTCACCCGCTTCTCCGCCACCAATGTGTCGCCGGGGCGGACGGTCGTTCGGGCCGCCACTGCCGGCGCGTTCTCGCAGTCCACCGGCGCGTATGTCACCTCCCCCGGCGCGGTGACCGTTAGATGCGCCGCCAGGCACGCCTCTATGCCGGAGTGCTTCGTGCGCGTGCGCAGATAGACGGCCTGAGGCCTGATGGCCCCCTGTTCCACCGTCTGCCAGTGGTAGAGTTCGGGGTTCATGGCGTAGCCGTTCAGCCCGGCCCGCAGTTCCACCGTGCTGTGGAAATCCAGCGCGGTGATCCGGTAGCGGATGACCATCAGATGGGGGTCTGCCAGGCTGGCAAAGCGTTCTATCTTCAGGTCCACAGTGAGACCGGCGGGGCTACGCCAGCGCACCAGGCGGGTCAGGACGCCCGTCCGCAGGTCCAGTTCCCGCCGGTAGGCCAGCACCGTCCCCCGATCCATCCGGAAGCGCTCCCCCTCCACCGTCAGGGTGAAAGGAAGCCAGTTTGGGAAGTTGACCAGTTCGGTGTGGAACAGGGGGTGATCGTCAAAGACGCCGTGGACCAGGGTGGCGGGGCTGTCGTTCGGGTACCCTTCCTCAAAGGCGCCGCGCGTTCCCAGATAACCGTTGCCGATGGTGAAGACGGTCTCCATCTGGCGCAGGCGGTCGGGCCGGAATTCCGCCTCCACGACGCGCCAGGTATCGGTCGGAGAGGGCCGGGCCCCGCCGGGGAGCCGGGAGAGGATGCGGGCCAGCGTGACGCCCTCCAGGGACGGTAGGACGACGTGGGCCGCGCCCACGCGCGCCCCGGGTCCCAGCCCGACGGTCCAGAAGCCCCCTGCCAGAGCGGCCTCCACGCCCGCAGCCGCGTCCTCCACCACGACGGCCTCCTCCGGAGCAACCCCCAGTTGCCGCGCGCAGTGCAGGAAGAGGTCAGGGGCCGGCTTAGTCCGCTCCACGCTGTGCCCGTCGGAGACGGCGTCGGCCAGGGGCCAGAGGTTCAGCCGGTCCAGGACGGTGCGGGTGTTCTTGCTGGCCGAGGCGATGCCGACTTTCAGTCCGGCCTGGCGGATCTCCTGGAGAAGGTCCAGCGCGCCGGGGAGGAGGTCATCGGGAGTGAGTGCCTCCAGGGACTCCACATAGTAGCGGTTCTTGCGCTCCATCCATTCTTCCATCTGGGCCTCGGTGGCAGGCCGGCCATCCAGGAGGAGTTCCAGGGAGCGGCGGCGGGAGACACCGCGCAGGGCTTCATTGCGCTGGCGGTCAAAGGGGATTCCCAGTTCGTCGGCCAGCCGCTTCCAGGCGCGGTAGTGGTACTCAGAGGTGTCGGTCAGGACGCCGTCCAGGTCAAAGATGAAGGCTTTGATGCTCATCTGGGCAGTTCCCCTGTTTTGTGGTATAATCGTTATCCGCGCGCGACGCCCCTCCGCCGGTCCGAGGCGGGCGGGTGTCGGTGCGCCGGGGGCAGGGGCCGACGGTCTCCTGGCCCGGGACGGGCCCCTGCCCCGAAGCGTTGGTCCGGAAGTGCCCGGCGTCTGGATGGGCCGGGCGCCTGGTGATTTATCTTACCGGTTCTCCCGTAGACTCCCGAACGATCAACTTCGGCTGGACCAGCACCTTCCTCTCCAGTAGCGGTTCCCCCCGGATAATCCGCAGCAGCATCTCCACGACCAGTTTCCCCACCTCCGCGACCGGCTGGCGGACGGTGGTCAGCGGCGGGCGCAGGTACTGGGCCATCGGGACATCGTCAAAACCGACGACGGAGACGTCGCGGCCGGGCATCAGGCCGGCCTCGTAGAGGGCGTTCATCGCACCGATGGCCATCAGGTCGCTCATCGTCACCACGGCGGTCGGACGGTGGTCCGGCGGCAGGGCCAGGAGCCTCCGCATCGCCTGCCGCCCCGACGCTTCGGCGTGCTCGGTACGGACGATCCAGGCCGGGTCTGTCTCCAGGCGGGCCTCCTCCATCGCCTCCAGATACCCCTGCAGCCGGTAAGTTCCGGTGAGGGAGTCCTCCGGCCAGGCGATGACCGCGATCCGTCGGTGGCCCAACCCGATCAGGTACTGGACGGCCATCCGGGTCCCCGCTGCGTTGTCCACGTCCACGTAGGGGAAATCCCACTTGTCGTTGGCCCGTCCGAAGGCGACGAAGGGGAAGTTCTGTTCCAGAAGGTAGCGGATGCGGGGGTCGTCCCGGTTGGTTTCGGATATAATGAAGCCGTCCACCCGTCCGGTGAGCATCAGTTCCCGGTAGGGGAACCAGGGGTCTCCGTACTCGGCCTGGGTGAAAGTGAGGATGTGGTAACCCTGGAACTCGGCGGCCTGGGCGATGCTATAGAGGAAGGGGTCCAGGATGGGGTGCCACTGGTCGCGGGGGACGTGGTGCCAGGAGTAGCCGAGGGTGTGGCTCTGCCCGGCCCGAAGTCCGCGGGCGATGGCGCTGGGCCGGTAGCCCAGTTCAGCGGCGGCGGCCAGGACCCGGGCGCGGGTTTCCTCGCTGATGGGGGCGCTCTCGTTGAGGACGTAGGAGACGGTGGCGATGGAGACCCCGGCCCTTCGGGCGACATCCCGGATGGTGACGGTCTGTTCTCTGGGCATAGTTGAAACGTTTCAATTCCCGGGCAAAAAGAAAATGCCAACCGGCCTTAAACGTTTCAACCCAATTATACACCAGAAGTTCTGGTTTGTCAAGTCTTTGTTTTTAGCAATTATCCGCAGGGGGTCTCAATTCTGTCGGGGGCGGATAATTCAGATATTTGCGGTCTTGACAAACGGGCGGTTTTGTGGTAAAATTAATTGGGAGCGCTCCCAGAAAAGCGGTCTCTTTCCGTTGGTAGGTGGGGCAATCGGTCTTTATTAAAAGGTTTTTGTTGGGAGCGCTCCCAGAAAGGCGGACCATGCCTCCAACCCTGGAAGAGGTCGCCAAACTGGCGGGGGTGTCCCGTTCCACCGTCTCCCGGGTGGTCAACCAGCACCCCAATGTGCGCCCTGAGGTGCGGGAACGGGTCTGGGCGGTCATCCGGCAGACCGGCTATCAGCCCCATGCCGCCGCCCGCAGTCTGGCCACCCGACGCACCCGGGTCATCGGTCTGATTATCCCCCAGGCGGTCACCACCCTCTTCACCGACCCGTATTTCCCCATCCTCACGCGAAGTGTCGCAGATGCCTGCAGCGCTCACAACTACCACCTGATGCTTTCTCTGTTCAGCCATCGCCGGGTTCGGGATGCCCACGCCCGGCAGGACCTTCTCTATCAGCAAGTGCTCCGCGGCCGCTATCTGGATGGGGTGGTGGTCTCTTCGGCCCCGCTGGACGATCCCATTTTCCCCCGCCTTCTTGAGGATAACGTGCCGTTCGTCATCGTCGGGCGGTATCCCCACGAACGGGCCAATTATGTGGATGTGGATAACGTCGTCGGGGCGCGGATGGCAGTGGAGCATCTGCTGCGCCTGGGCCACGAGCGGATCGCGACGATCACCGGTCCCCTGAACATGTTCGCCGCTCAGGACCGGCTGGAGGGATACCGGCAGGCCCTGGCATCCCGGGGCATCCCGGTGGATGAGCGCCTCATCGCGGAGGGGGATTTTACCGAACAGGGGGGGCGGACAGCGATGCAGCGGCTACTTCCTTATCAGCCCACGGCCGTCTTTGCCGCCAGCGACATGATGGCGATCGGCGCCATCAAAGCTCTTCGGGAAGCCGGCCTGCGGGTCCCGGAGGATGTGGCAGTGGTCGGTTTTGACGACATACCATTGGCCTCTATGGTGGAGCCTGCACTGACCACCGTTCGCCAGCCCATAGAACAACTGGGCAGCATGGCGGTGGAACTGCTCATCGGCTTGCTGGAAAGTCCCAAAATAGGGGGCGTTCACCGGGTTGTGTTGCCGACCGAACTGGTCATTCGGGCCTCCTGCGGAGTCCGGGCCCGATAAACCCGTGTGCCCTGTCCACAAAGAAAGGAGGGAAGTGCAGGGAAGTAATATCAGCGTCCGTCCAACCCATTGTATCGTTTTATCCACCATTTCAAAGACAGGAGGAGAAAGATGTCCCGGAAACTGATGTTCGTGCTTCTGAGCGCCCTCGTTGTGGGGAGCCTCTTGCTGACGGCCTGTCAGCCGCAGACGGTGACCGTGACGGTAGAGGTCCCGGTCAAAGAGACGGTCCCCGTGGTCATCACCCCGACCCCCGCTCCTTCGCCGGTCGTCTATCCGCGCAATGAGACGCTCTACACCAGCGGGAAGCAGTGGGGGCCGCCGCCCTCGTGGAACCCCCTCCAGGGTGGGGATATCGCGATGGGGGTTCAGGGCCTCTGCTTTGAGACCCTCTTCATCTACGACCCCCTGAAGAACGAGTTCATCCCCTGGCTGGCGGAGAGCGGCAAATGGACCAGCGACACGGTCTATGAGGCCAAAATCCGCCAGGGCATTGAGTGGGAGGACGGCCAGCCTCTGAATGCCGCCGACGTGGTCTTCTCCTTTGAGGTGCGCAAGAACCCCGGTACCAGTTTCAACTACGTCTGGACCTGGCTGGAGAAAGTGGAGGCAGTGGATGACTACACCGTCCGCTTCACCTTCTCCGACCCCCGCTACCAGGAGTGGGGTTACGTCCTCTACTCCCTGACCATTGTCCCCAAGCACGTCTGGGAGGGCAAGTCGGCGGAGGAGATCACCACCAGCCAGGGCGTGCCCCCGGTCTGCTCCGGCGCCTACGTCTATGAGACTCACTCCGAGGACCGGATGGTCTGGAAGCGGAACGAGAACTGGTGGGCGACCAAACTGCTGGGGTTAAAGGTAGGGCCCAAGTACATTGTGGACCTGGTCAACCCCAGCAACAACGTGGCGCTGGGCCTCTTCCTGAAGGGCGAGATGGACCTGAGCAACAACTTCCTGCCGGGCATCGCCAGCCTGGTGGAGGGCGGCTACGGCGTGAAGACCTGGTACGACGACCCGCCGTACATGCTCAGTGCCAACACCGCCTTCCTGTTCATGAACACCAAGAAGAAGCCCATGGATGACCCGGCGTTCCGCAGAGCGCTGGCCTTCGCCATCAACACGGACGAGATCGTCACCCGGGTGTACGGCAACATCGTCCAGAAGGCCAACCCCACGGGTCTCCTCCCGGTCTGGGAGCAGTACGTGGACCAGGCGGTGGTGGACGAACTGGGCTTCAGTTACAATCCGGATGAAGCCCGCCGGATCCTGGCCCAGGCCGGCTACAAGGACGTGGACGGCGATGGCTTCGTGGAGGCCCCGGACGGCTCCAAGATTGAACTGAAGGTCATCGTGCCCTTCGGCTGGACCGACTGGATGGAGTCCATCAAGGTCATCGCCAGCAGCGCTCAGGCGGTGGGCATCAACCTGCAGCCCGACTTCCCGGACTTCCCGTCCTACTGGGAGATGGTCCCGGGTGGCAACTTTGATATGGCCATCAACAACTTCGGCTCCAACCTGAGCAGCACCCCGTGGACCTTCTACAACTGGGTCTTCAACCATCCCATCCAGGATACGATGTTCAACGGGAACTTCGGCCGCTATGAGAACGCCGAGGTGTTTGACCTGGTGGACAAACTGGATCGGGCGCGGGTTGAGGATATTGAGGGCATGAAGGCGATCATCTCCCAGATCCAGCGCATCCAGTTGACCGAGATGCCGGCCATCCCGCTGTGGTACAACGGTCTGTGGGCCCAGTGGAACGAGACCTACTGGACCGGCTGGCCGTCGGCCGCAGAGGGTGCGCCGAAGTATCTGCCGTGCACCTGGAACGGCTACTGGAACATGACCGCCATCCTCATGCTCACCGAACTGAAGCCGGCCCAGCAGTAACAGTGTTCTTCCTGCCCCTCCCCCCTGGGGGAGGGGCAGGTTTTCCCTGGCAGACTGGTGCAGCCGTTCGTTCCCTGGGCGGAGAGGGTAATGGCCCATCCGCTGGCGCGATACCCCTTGCGAGGAGCGTCGTGCTTGTAAAAGAGGATCAGGGTTTTGGGCGCCGGATCAAAAAAAAAAAAAAACCCCAAAATATTTTTGACACAAGAGTAAATTTAAGCCCAGGCCCAAAAAAATAAGGGGTTTTAAGAATAAACAAAATAGGTAATATCTGCGAAACGATACCTGGTGCTATAGAACGTATTGGTTCGTTCAAATCCCCTTCTCTAAGCGCTGACTGATGTGCCGGGTGTCGGCCCACACCGACGGCCCTCTCGCCGGATGGTCAACCTGGGGCAGGCGCAAGGCCTGCCCCTACAATGGTTGTGGTTTGTAGGGGCGACCCTTGCGGTCGCCCCAGACCCTTGCGGTCGCCCTTGCATGGGCCGTTTACGGCCGGGCGGTCGGCTTTTGACTCACTGCAAAGGGAGGCCTCGTGAGACGCTACCTGGGCAGGAAATTGCTGATTTATATCCTCACCTTCTTCCTGGCCGTGAGCATAGACTGGTTGATTCCCCGTTTGATGCCCGGCGACCCGATCAACGTGATGATCAGCCGGCTCGGCCCGCGCAACCCGGAAGAGGTGAAAATGTTGCGCGATTACTATCTCCAACTCTTCGGGATGGATGTCCCGATGTGGCAGCAGTATCTGAACTTCTGGGCCTCGGTCCTGCGGGGTGACCTGGGCAGAAGTACGCTGTATTTCCCCCGACCGGTCCTGGATATCATTAAGGCATCGGTACCTTACGACGTTTTCCTCCTCCTTCCGGCAATTCTGCTGAGTTGGTTTGCCGGGAATAACTTCGGGGCCGTTGCGGCCCGGCGCCGCTGGCTGGACAACAGTGTGCTCCCCTTAGGGTATATCCTCACTGCTACCCCGTATATGTGGCTGGCTCTTCTTCTGGCATGGGCGCTTGGAATTGAGGCTGGCTGGTTTCCCATCGCCGGTGCGTATGGTCGCGAGATTCGGCCCCATCTCTCCTGGCTGTTTATCGGGAATCTCTTTCATCACTGGTTCCTTCCTTTCCTCTCCCTTTTTATGGTCATGTTCGGCGGATGGGCCATCGGGATGCGGAATATGATCATTTACGAACTGGAGGCGGACTACTCCCGCTATCTGGAGACGCTGGGCGCGCCCTCCGGCCTGATCCGCCGGTATGCTTTCCGTAATGCGATTCTCCCCCAGATTACCGGTCTCGCCCTGCAGTTGGGGACGATTGTGGCCGGTGCGGTGGCGACCGAGGTGGTGTTTGCCTATCCGGGCATCGGCAAACTGATCGTTGATGCCATCCAGAACAAGGACTATTTCCTGATTCAGGGGTGTTTCCTTTTCATCATCCTGGGGGTGTTGATGGCCAATTTTTTGATTGACATCGTTTACGTCATCGTGGACCCGCGCACGCGGTTGGGGATGACGGGGGAGGCCGCGTGATGGGACAGAGAAGCGAAATCCTCTACTTCGCCTGGAGAAACAAAAAACTGCGCCTGGGCGTTTCCGTTATCCTCTTCTTCGTAGTCCTGGCCATTGTTGGCCCCTATCTGGCCGAGTATCCCCCTCTGGAATACGTGGAGGCCCAGGCGTTTCCTCCCTCCCGAGAGCACTGGTTCGGGACCACCTATTTCGGCCAGGATATTTTCTCCCAGTTCGTTCATGGCTTGAGGGCTACCTTTATCGTGGGCCTGCTGGGAGGGTCCCTGGGCACGTTTCTCGGGATTCTCATCGGCTTCACCGCTGGCTACCGGGGTGGGCTGGTGGACGAGATTCTCAATATGATGACCAACATCGTCCTCATTATTCCCACCCTGGCGGTGCTGATTATTGTGGCCGCGTATCTTACGGTACGGGGTATTGTGACGGAGAGCATTCTGATCGGGTTCACTGCCTGGCCGTGGGCTGCGCGGGCCATTCGGGCCCAGACCTTCTCTCTGCGCGTTCGGGATTACGTGGATATGGCCCGCATCAGCGGGGTGAAAGCCTGGCGCATTATCTTCAGCGAGATCGCGCCGAATATGATGTCCTACCTGCTTCTGGTGTACATCCTTCAGTTCGGCGGTGCCGTTCTCTATGCCGCCGCGCTGGATTTCATCGGCCTCGGCCCCACCAACGCGATTTCCCTCGGTCTGATGATGAACTACGCTCTCCTCTGGGCCGCCCTCCCTCTGGGGATGTGGTGGTGGTTTGTCCCACCGGGAGCCGCCATCACGGCCATCGTGGGTGCTCTTTACATTACCAACGTTGGGCTGGACGAAGTTTTCAATCCGAAACTCCGGGAGATGTAGACGGTGACCCTGCAAGTAGAGAACCTCACCCTGTATTACCAGACGCTCCGGGGAGACGCGCGCGCCCTGGAGGATGCCACGTTCACTATGGCGGACGGGGAGATCATGGGGGTGGCCGGTGAGTCGGGTTGTGGAAAGACCACCCTGGGTCACGGAATCGTCCTCTTGAAGCCTCCGATGAAGTTTGTGCGCGGTCGGGTGATCCTGGACGGCGAGGAAATGCCGATCTGGGATATGGAGAAGATGAAGCATTTCCGCTTCCGGAAAATCGCCATTATCCCTCAGTATGCGATGAACGCGCTGAATCCGACCCGCAAGATCGGCAAGATGATCGCCGAAGTGATCGGTTCCAGGGGCGTGGATTTCGGGCAGGTCTTACCCGAATTGAGGCGGCGACTGGAACTGGTGGGGCTTTCTCAGAACGTGCTGAACATGTACCCCATAGAACTCTCCGGCGGGATGAAACAGCGGGTGGTGCTGGTGCTTTCCACGCTGCTGAATCCTTCCGTGCTGATCGCCGACGAGATCACCTCGGCGCTGGACGTCTCCACCCAGAAGGCCGTCATGGAGATGCTCGTGGGGTTCCGGGACCAGGGATTTGTCAAGAGCATTATGGTGATCACGCACGACATCTCCATCCTCTATCAGGTGGCCGATACGATTATGGTGATGTATGCTGGCCAACTCTCCGAAAAAGCGCCCACCGAGGTGATGATTCACCGTCCGCGGCACCCGTATACGAAGATGCTCATCGCCTCCCTGCCCAAGGTGGGGGTGCGGTACGCCGAGACCCGGCTGAGCGGTATCCCGGGTAGTCCCCCGGTGTTGCTGAATCCCCCTCCAGGCTGTCGCTTCCGGGAGCGCTGCCCCGTTGCCTTTGAGCAATGTAAGGAAGTGCCGCCGTTTATTGAGGTTGAGCCGGGGCATTTTGTGGCCTGCTGGAGGGAGTATTGAACCATGCTGCGGCTGGAAAACGTTTCCAAAACCTACCGGATCGGCGCATTCGGCGGGAAAAAACTCCCGGCCGTGTGTGATGTCAGTTTTGACATTCGGGATGGGGAGATCGTCTCCCTCATCGGTGAAAGCGGTAGCGGGAAGTCCACCATCGGTAAAATGATCCTGCGCCTGGTCTCCATCACGGCCGGGAAAATCTGGTTCAACGATGTGGACATTTCCACGCTGAAAGGGGAGGCGCTGAAGGACTATTACCGGAAAGTCCAGGGGGTTTTCCAGGACCCCTACGGTTCGTTCAACCCCATCTTCAAAGCAGACCGGATTTTCCAGGTTGTCCGGCGGGAGTTCTTTCCAGACGTCCCTCTGTCCGAATGGAATGATAAAGTGGAGTGGGCGCTGAACTGCGTCGGATTAAATCCGAAGCAGGTGTTGAATAAGTACCCTCACCAGTTGAGCGGCGGGCAACTCCAGCGGTTCCTCATCGCCCGCGCCATTCTGCTGGATATTGACTTCCTGGTGGCCGATGAGGTCATCAGTATGCTGGACGCTTCCACCCGCATTGACGTGCTCAACCTGCTGGCCGACCTGAAAGCCGAAGGGCTTTCCATACTCTTTATCACTCACGATCTCTCCCTGGGCTACTACATCAGCGAACGTTCGGTGATTCTCTACCGGGGTTATGTGATGGAAATGGGACGGACGGAGAGCGTCTATTCCCATCCGCTGAACCCTTATACTCAAATGCTGATGGCCTCCGTTCCCCGGCTGGATCGGAAGTGGGAAAAACGGGCAGACCGGGTGGAGGCGGGAGATGGGATGGTCCTGGATGGCTGCCCCTATTATTCTCGCTGCCCTGTGGCCGACCAGAATTGTGCCCGGCAGAGGCCCCCGCTGGTAGAGGTGGCTCCCGACCACTGGGTGGCCTGCTATCGTTGTATGTGAGCGGGATGCCCGACTCCGGTCCGGGTAGTTCCGATGTCGGCAGGGCCGCTGCTTTTGAGGGATCACAAGCGGGCAGTCATACTGCCCGCTTGTTTGTAGAGACTTGATCAGGAGGAATCTGTTGTGGCCGGGATAACCGTTGTCGGTTCACCGCTTCCGAACATCCCCTGGGAGGACCGCCCCCCGGGCTGTCGCGACGTCGTCTGGCGCTACAGTGGGAATCCCATTATCACCCGGGACGCGGTGCTGGGGGCCAACAGTATCTTCAACTCCGCCGTCGTCCCCTTCGGCGATGGCTTTGCCGGTGTCTTCCGGTGCGACAACACCGCCCGGGATATGCAGATTCACGCCGGTTTCAGCGATGATGGCATCCACTGGCGGATAGAGCCCCAGCGCATTCACTTCGTCTGCGATGACCCGGAGGTCGGGCAATTCGTCTACGGCTACGACCCGCGCGTCTGCTGGATAGAGGACCGCTACTGGGTCACCTGGTGCAACGGGTACCACGGCCCGACCATCGGCGTGGCCTACACCTACGACTTCCGGACGTTCTACCAGTTGGAGAACGCGTTTCTCCCCTATAACCGCAACGGCGTCCTCTTCCCGCGCCGGATCAACGGGAAGTACGCCATGCTGAGCCGCCCCAGCGATCGCGGGCACACTCCCTTCGGCGACATCTTCTACAGCGAAAGCCCCGATATGATTCACTGGGGCCGCCATCGGTTCGTGATGGCGCCGGTGGGTGGCTGGCAGTCCACCAAAGTCGGCGCCGGCCCCACCCCCATAGAAACTTCCGAAGGGTGGCTTCTCATCTACCACGGCGTCCTGACCTCCTGCAATGGCTTCGTCTACAGTTTCGGCGCCGCGCTGCTGGACCTGGAGAAGCCCTGGAAGGTCATCTATCGCTCCCGTCCGTATCTGATGAACCCCCGGGAATACTACGAGTGTGTGGGGGATGTGCCCAATGTCGTCTTCCCCTGTGCGGCGCTGGTGGACCCGCCGACGGGCCGGATGGCCATTTACTACGGTGGCGCGGACACGGTCACCTGCCTGGCCTTCGCGTATCTGCAGGAAGTGGTGGACTTCGTGAAGGTCAATTCGTTGTAGAAAAGTAACTATTCAGCCTCACCCCACCCCCAGCGGCTTTGCCGCTACCCCCTCCCCTCTCCTGAC
>JBBIKR010000057.1:18310-20990 GCA_037445395.1 Thermoflexales bacterium | reverse complement strand
GCTGTTCTTATTTCCTCCGCGGTCTCTGCTTTTCTATTTGTAGAAGGGCTGGTCGGGCGGGCGCGCCTTATTTTCTATTAGCGTCCTCGCCGGTTTTTCGTGGTCGCCTCCCAAAAAAACCCGCGCCCCGGGTTTGGGTTTGTTGCGGGGGCCACTTGGGGGCGCCGCCGCAAAACCCCCCGTTTCATCCCTGCTTCTCAATCACGAGTTCCCACGACCCCTGTCTCCCATCCGGGCACAGGGGGAGCGCCAGACCGGATATGACCGGCGCGTTGGGCTCGTCCACGCTCAGCGCATAGAAGACGCCCGGCTGGAGGTTGAAATCGGCATAGCCGGGGCTCACCCAGGGGCGCAGGCCGGTGACGGCCCGGTCGGCGCCGTCGGCCCAGAGGAGCCAGAGCACTACCCCCTCCAGCGGCCGGGGCCCCGCCGGGGTGGGGGTCGGGCGGCGAGGGGACGGGGTCGCCGTCGGCTCCGGCGGCGGTGGCGCCTGTACCCACACGCGCAATTGCCCCGGCGTTCCCTCGCAGGCCAGATTCTGCGCGACGACCCGGTACGGGGAAGGGACCGACGTCACCACAGGAACCGGGATGGCAGTCGGCGTGGGGGTCGGAGGAGTGGGCGAAACCGGCGGAACGGGGGAAGTCGGCATCGGGGTCGGGAGGACGCCCCCGGCCGATGCCCCGGGTGTCTCCAGGTAGATGCCCATCGCCGGAGTGTAGACGCCCAGGCGCTGAGCCAACTGACTCAGGCGCCGCATGGTCGGCGCGGGCTGGCCATAGGCCGCGTACGCCTCTATCATCGCCGCCAGCGCGTCCCGTATGTCCTGCTCGCGCAGTCCCTTCAACCGGGCCAGCGCCCGGTCCATGTCCCCGTCGGCCACGTACCCCAGGGCCGCCAGCCGAATCCACTCGTGCCGGTAGTCGCTGCGGAGCAGGGGCGGGGTCGTGTTGTAGAGTTGGACGGGGTCAATCAGCCAGGCGTAGACCAGCCCCAGCGCCAGCCCGAGGGCCAGACCGAGAGATAGGGCAAGGAACTGGCCTCGGGAGATCACGGCGCCCCTCCGAGGTAGGGCCACATGGCCGGGGTGGTGGCCCCCAGGACTTCCGCCAGTTGTACCAGCATGGAGATGTCGCCGGGACGGCCGTTCTGGGCGATGAGGGTCTCGGTCAGTTCCACCAGGGGACGGGTGGGCTGTGCGGGGTCCAGGCGGGCCAGCCGATCCAGCGCGGCGTCGGTGCTCCCCTCCACCCGATATGCGGCGGCGACCATCAGGATGTAGTCGTTCCGATAGTCCTGCCGCAACTGGGCGGGAGCAGTGTTGGTGTACTGGACCGGCCAGAGGACCCAACCGACCAGGAGCCCCAGGGCGATCCCCAGGGCCAGACCCACCAGTCCCAGGAGAAGCAGGTTTCGCATCGGGGCCTCTCGGGGTCACTCAACGGAAGGGGGATTTTGGGATCGCCGTTATCCCAAAATCCCCCTGATCAGGTGCCGGAGGTGGGAGTCGAACCCACATGGGCCAAGCCCACACGATTTTGAGTCGCGCGCGTCTGCCTGTTCCGCCACTCCGGCCCTTTAGATAGTATAACGGCAAATGAGTTTTTCGTCAAACCGGGCTTTGCGGCCCTGTTTTCTCAGGGGCATCCTGCCCGATAACCTCCACCGGGTCGCCCGTGGCGACCTCGCCACCCTCCAGGACGCGGACGAAAATCCCCTCGCGGGGCATGACGCAATCCCCCACGGCCCTGAAGACGGCACATCGGGTGTGGCAGAGTTTGCCGATCTGGGTGACCTCCACCAGCGTCTTCCCGATGCGCAGGCGGGTGCCCACGGGCAGAGTGTGCAGTTCTATCCCCCGGGTGGTGATGTTCTCGGCGAAACTTCCCTCCCGGACGTCCAGGCCGTGCTGGCGCATACGCTCAATGGACTCCCACGCCAGCAGGGAGACCTGGCGGTGCCAGGGGCCGGCATGGGCGTCTCCTTCCACTCCCCAATCCGGGCGCAGGACCGCCCGTCCTACATTCTGTTTGGAAGTACCCTTCTTCTCGCTGATGCAGACGGCGACAACAGTGCCCCGCATACGGTTTCACTCCAGGACAATCTCCCCGCTCTTGCCGCCGCTCTTGCGCAGCAGGCGGACATTCTGGATGCGCATCCCCCGGTCCACCGCCTTGCACATGTCGTAGACCGTGAGGGCGGCCACAACGACGGCGGTCAGCGCTTCCATCTCCACCCCCGTCACCCCGGTACAGCGGACGCGCGTGGTGATGCCTACCACCGACCGCTCCTCGTCAAACGAGAAGTCCACCTCCACGGCGGTAATGGGCAGAGGGTGACAGAGGGGGATCAGTTCGGGGGTCCGTTTGGCGGCCATGATGCCCGCCACGCGGGCCACGGCCAGGACATCCCCCTTGGGGACGCCGCCGGACTGGATGAGGGCCAGGGTCTGGGGTTGCATCCAGACCTCTCCGGCGGCCACCGCCTCCCGCACTGTGGGGGATTTCTCCGAGACGTCCACCATGCGGGCCGCGCCGCGCTCGTCCAGATGGGTGAGGGATTTGGGTCCCGTGTTTCGTGCTCCGTGCATTGGGGCATGGAGATTTGGGGGCGGGCGGTTAGCCCCCCCCCCCCAAACCACCAATGATGCCGCAAAAGGGGGACAGGGGGGGGGAAGCTT
>JBBIKR010000057.1:0-18300 GCA_037445395.1 Thermoflexales bacterium | reverse complement strand
CGTCGGCCATCGGGGACAGGAACCTCGGTCAGGGGGCCCTGAGGAACCCGGCTCTCCACCTCCAGGCCTCCTGTGTCCATTAACTCCCAGATCGTCTGAAAGGGAGCCTTGCCCCAGACCCATTTCTCTACGATGACAACCCCGTGCCCCGGCAGGATAGTGAAAGCCACCTGACGGGAATCCATCGGGTTCTGCAGCGCTTCCGAGCGGGCAAAGGCATCCCGCACAGCCCGCGCCTGGGCATCGGTGGCGCAGGAGACAGGGTAATAGTAATAAGCAGGGTCCAGAGGAACAAACTCCACCCGCGCAGGGTCGTAGGCCGTAATACTCCGATGACCGTGCAGTTTGGAGCGGATGACCGGCACATGGGTGGAGACCCCCCATTCTGGCGATAAGGTAATCCGGGGAAGGGGGCGATCCATTTCCATCATTTCCACCGCCTCGGAAGAAGGGACCACTTCCGGCCTCCCGGCCACCTGGCGGATGATTGCCCCTTTTCCACCCGGACGGACCCCCACGATGACGGACAGGTCGTCCTCGGTAATGCTTCCTTTTTCCACTTCGTGCAAACTGCCCGTGGCGGTGGCGATGAGAGCGCCTAAGGCGGGGTCCCAGGTGGCAAAGCACCCTTCGCTGTAGTGGCTGGCCACCGCGTCGGATATGACGGGGACTTCCACCAGGTCGGCGATCCGAACCATCGGGGTGAAGAACTGACGGCGGCCCAGTTCGCGACTGGCCACAACCATCGCCTTCGGGGTGGAAAGGGACTGCCAGATTTCAGCAGGGATCCGTTCATCCACGACCTGATGGTCGGTCACCGGGGCGCTACTGAGTGTTGTGACGATGCGGATCACCACGTCATCGTAAATGGACGTGGGGTCCGTACCGGCAATGCGGGGATGGGCTCCAACCAGGTTAAAAGCGTAAATCTCGCGCAACGTATCATCTGCCACTGCCAGGAGAACGTTCATGCTTTTGGCCTGTGCCTGAAGCACTCGCTCCAGCGCCAGGATTGCGCCCCCACGCCGCCCTTGTTCCGCCAGGACCCGGTAAGCCTGAGAAGCCAGTCCCGGGAACGCAAAATCCGATGGGTCTGTTTCCTCCTTCTGGAGTGCCCTCTCCAGGCGAGCCAGCGTGTGCTCCAGATCGTTTGGGGTGGCGTGGACCAAAGTATAGATGGCTGGAGTCCGCCGCAGGCGGAACCGGCGCCGAATAGAAAACAGAAGCGCCCGATGCCAGAGGATCGGTTCACCGAAAGGGGCAGTGGTCAGGACGGCGTCGGTAGAATCGTCGGGGACCTCCTGGACGATGTGCCCCCAGAAGCGAAACCGCTCCCGGAGGCCGTTCAGCACCTCCTGCAGGAGCCCGGTCAGCGGGCCGGGCAGAAATGCAACCCGCACCCGACGAAGCCATGAATGGATGGGACGGCATGAGACCTGGGCAACCGTCATTCCCTCTTCTCCATGACCTTGACCTTTTTCTCCCATCCTTCCAGATGGAAGAAATGGACACCCCAATCGCCAGGACGTGGGAAAAGAGTGTACCCATCGGGCTGAATCGGACGCCCCCGGCAAAATTGGGACACGCCCTCGTCCTGCCGGCAAGGCACAGCGGCTATCCCACCGTGACCAAAGGGGACCTGGGGCGGGCCGTTGCACGGCCCGCCCCAGCGTTGCGGGGTTAATCCTTCGCCACGTAGTAGGCGCCGGCAGTTTCGGCAATCTGGCCCAGGACTTTGCCGCGATGGCGGATGGCGGCCTGGGCCGCGGCCAGCCGGGCAATCGGCACCCGGAACGGGCTGCAGGAGACGTAGTTCAGCCCAACCAGGTGGCAGACTTCAATGGACGAGGGCTCGCCGCCGTGCTCACCGCAGATGCCCACCTCCAGGTCGGGGCGGGTCTTGCGGCCCAGGCGGACACCCAGCCGGACCAGTTCGCCCACACCCTTCCGGTCCAGGACCTGGAAGGGGTTATCCGGCAGGATGCCCCGCTCCACGTACCGAACCAGGAAGTTCCGCTCGGCGTCATCCCGGCTGTAGCCGAAGGTCATCTGGGTCAGATCGTTGGTACCGAAGGAGAAGAACTGGGCCATCTGGGCGATCTCGTCGGCGGTGACGGCGGCGCGCGGGACCTCAATCATCGTCCCGAACTTGTACTCCACCTGGACACCCTGCTCCTCCATGACCTGCTTCGCCACGGCCTCCAGTTCCCGCTGGGTGACCTTCAACTCATTGACGTGGCCGGTGAGCGGAATCATGACCTCCGGTTTGGCGACGATGCCGTTTTTGGCCGCCTGGCAAGCCGCCTCAAAGATGGCCCGCACCTGCATCTTGGTGATGTCCGGATAGGTGATGCCCAGGCGGATGCCCCGCAGGCCCATCATCGGATTGGCCTCGTGCATCCGCTGGACCGCAGCCAGCATCCGCTCCGCCTCCTCCCGCTCCGGACCCTGGACGTTCTGGAGCCGCATTTCGGTCACCTTCACCAGCAGTTCCTCCAGGGAGGGCAGGAACTCGTGGAGCGGCGGGTCAATCAGGCGGATGATGACCGGCAGGCCGTCCATCGCCTCAAAGAGACCGTAGAAGTCGGAGCGCTGGTAGGGGAGCAGTTTCTCCAGCGCGCCCAGGTACTTCTGGACCGCGGGCGACGCGGCGATCTCCGCCTCCACCGCCCTCAGGTCGGCCTCCAGTTCGGCCTGGCGCTCCGGAGTGAGCGCCCGCCCGTCCTCACGCCCTTTGCGGAGCAGGTCCTGGATGCGGTCCCGTCGGTCCAGGAGCACCTGAGCCTCCTCGGCGTTCAGAATCATCTCCTGGACGTGGGGGAGGCGCTCCTGTTCAAAGAACATGTGCTCGGTGCGACAGAGGCCGATGCCCTTCGCGCCGTACATGCGGGCCCGGCGGGCGTCTTTGGGGTAGTCGGCGTTGGCCCAGACCTGGAGGCCCCGGATGGGGAAGCCCTCGTAGTCGGCGGGCCACTGGCGGATGCCCTCGGTGGCGGCGATTTCGTCGGCCCACTCCAGCAGGGTGCGCAGTTCCACTTCCCGGTCAAAGTCCGGGTAGACGGTGGGAATCTGGCCCTCAAAGACCTCGCCGGTGGCGCCGTCCAGGGAGGCCCACTCGCCCTCGCGGAGGACTTTGTCGCCGACCCGCACCTGGCGCGCCTCCACGTCTATCTGGAGGGCGCCCGCGCCGACGACGGCGGGGATGCCGAACTGGCGGGCGACGACGGCGGCGTGAGCCGTGGCGCCGCCCCGGCTGGTCAGGATGCCTTTGGAGGCGATCATGCCGTGGACGTCGTCGGGCTTGGTCTCGGGGCGAATCATGATGACAGGCTTGCCCTCTTTGCCCCAGGCCTCGGCGGTGTCGGCGTCAAAGGCCAGCATGCCGACGGCCGCACCAGGGGAGGCGTTCACACCGGTTGCCAGGAGCCGCCCTTCGGCCCGCGCCTTCTCAATCTCTTTGGGGTCAAACTGGGGGTGGAGGAGTGCGTCCACGTCTTTGGGCTGGACGCGCATGACGGCTTCCTCGCGGGTGATGAGCCCTTCGTTCGCCATATCCACGGCAATCTTGACCGCCGCGCGGGCCGTGCGCTTGCCGGAACGGGTCTGGAGCATCCAGAGGCGGCCGCGCTCAATGGTGAACTCAATGTCCTGCATGTCGCGGTAGTACCGCTCCAGTTTCTGGGCGATCTCCCGCAATTGCGCGTAGACCTCCGGGAGTTCCTCCTGCATCTGCTCCACGGGGCGGGGGGTGCGGATGCCCGCCACCACGTCCTCGCCCTGGGCGTTCAGCAGGTACTCCCCGAAGAACCGCTTCTCGCCGGTGGCGGGGTCGCGGGTGAAGGCCACGCCCGTACCGCTATCCCAGCCCATGTTGCCGAAGACCATGGTCACCACGTTGACGGCGGTCCCCAGGTCGTCCGGGATGCCCTCGGCGCGCCGGTAGTCCACCGCCCGCTTGCCCATCCATGAGCGGAAGACCGCCTCAATGGCGATGCGCAACTGCTCCAGCGGGTCCTGGGGAAATTCCCGGCCCAGTTCGCGGCGGTAAATCTCTTTGTACCGCGCCACCAGTTCTTTCAGGTCCTCGGCGGTCAGGTCGGTATCGGCCTGGGCGCCCCGCTCGGCCTTCATCTCCTCCATCGTCTCGCTGAAGCGATGTTCGGGGATGCCCAGCGCGATGCGCCCGAACATGTCCAGGAGCCGCCGATAGGCGTCCCAGCCGAAGCGCTCGTTGCCGGTCAGCCGAATCATCCCCTGGACGGTCTCGTCGTTCAGCCCGACGTTGAGGATGGTATCCATCATACCGGGCATGGAGAACTTGGCGCCGGAGCGGACGGAGACCAGGAGGGGGTTGGCGGGATCGCCGAATCTCTTGCCCGTCTCCTGCTCTATCTGCTTCAGGGCCTCCAGGACCTGTTCCCACAGGCCGTCGGGGAAACAGTTACCGGCGTTGATGTAGGCGACGCAGGCCTGGGTGGTGATGGTAAAGCCCGGAGGGACGGGAAGTCCGGCTTCCATCATATCCGCCAGACCGGCTCCCTTGCCACCCAGGATGGCCTTCTTCTCGTCCAGGGAGGGCACATGGCCCAAAACGTCGGCCAGTTCTCGGCCGGCCGTGCTGGAAAGGTAGACCCATTTGTTCACTTGTTCACCTCCAGAAAGAATCATTGATGAGTTCAACAGGATACTAATCACTTTCGGTCCGACGCAGCAGGAGGGTACGCGGATGGCGGCGTTCCATCCAGACAATGGTCAGCCATGATAGGATGATGGCGATCACAGAGAGGATCAGGAAAGGCCAGTTCCCGCCCTCCGACGCGCGCAGGTGAGGGGGGATGGTCATCAGCCGCATCACCACGTTCAGGCCCTGGACGAAGACCAGGGAGACCCGTCCGGCGACGGGAGTAAGGACCCCGGAGTTCATCCCGGCCAGGGCCAGCAGCAGAAGAATGAGCAGCGCCGGAGGCAGGACGGCGGCCTGAGGAGCCTGTCGGAAGAAATCGGGTGGGTACAGGATCACCGCGATGACCTGGAGAATCAGGAGACCAATCATAGAAAGACGGCCTTTCATCGTTCGCACCTCCCGTTGAATTGGAGAACATTATACCTATGATGGTGCATAAAGTCAAACGGCTTTGCGACGGTACGGCGGCCCCCGGCCGCCGCCACAAAACCTCTTTCCCTTTCCCCTCGCCTCTTGTCCTCTGGGTCAAAAAAAGGTATAATAAACGCAGGCAACGCAATAGAGAGGAGCCTATGGAAACCTTCGCCATCGTTCGCGAAAAACTGGATCAGGCCGTAGAAGTCCTGCGGGAGAAGGGGCTGGACCTCTGGATCACCTTCGTGCGGGAGACCAGCCAGGTCCGGGACCCCTCCATAGACCTCATCCTGGGGCTGGACCTGACCTGGCAGTCGGCGCTGATGATCAGCCGGACCGGGGAGCGGATCGCGATTGTGGGCCGGTATGATGCCGACAACGTCCGCAACATCGGTGGGTATACGACGGTCATCGGGTACGACCAGTCCATCCGCGAGCCGCTCCTGGAGCAGATTCAGCGCCTGAACCCCCGCCAGATCGGGCTGAATTTCTCCGAAAGCGACCCGGCAGCAGACGGGCTGACCCACGGGATGTTTCGCGTCATTGCGGGCATTCTGGGCGGGACGGAGTACTCGGCCCGGCTGATCTCGGCGGAGGAGGTCATCGCGGCCCTGCGCGGGCGCAAGACCGCCACCGAGATTGACCACATCCGTGCTGCCATCGGAGCCACCGAGGGCATTCTGCGGGAGGTGGAGGCCCTCGTCCATCCCGGGATGACGGAGCGGGAGATCGCGGCCTTCATCCACCAGACGACCCGGAAACGGGGGCTGACGCTGGCCTGGGAGCCCGAGTACTGCCCCATTGTCTGCGCGGGACCGGAGGGGACCTTCGGCCACCGCATGCCCGGGGACTACCAGACCCGGCCCGGGGCGCTCCTCCAGATAGACTTCGGGGTACGCCGGGAGGGCTTCGTCTCCGACCTCCAGCGGACGATGTATTTCTGCCGGCCCGGGGAGGAATCACCGCCGGAGGAGGTGATGCGGGCGTGGCGGGCCGCCCGGGCGGCGCTGGAGGCCGGCCGCGCCGCCCTGCGGCCCGGCGCCCAGGGCTGGCAGGTGGATGCCGCCGCCCGCCAGACGCTGATGGAGGCCGGGTACGCGGAGTACCTCCACGCCTTCGGCCATCATATCGGCCGCACCGTCCACGACGGCGCCACGGTTCTGGGTCCCCGCTGGGAGCGCTACGGCAAGAGCATTGAGGGCGTCATTGAGGCCGGCAACGTCTTCGCCATTGAGTTGGGGGTCTGGGTTCCCGGCTACGGCTACATCGGCTGCGAGGAGGATGTGCTGGTCACCCCAGAGGGAGCGGAGTATCTGAGCGAACCGCAGGAGGAAATCTGGTGCATCCATAAGTGAGGCAGTATTTGCGGCGGCGGTGGAATCACCGCCGCCGCAAATGTTCTCATCCGCAGGGAGGTCGGCGTGAGCAAGAGGCCCGTCATCATTGGCGTCGCCGGGGGAACCGGCTCCGGCAAAACCACGGTGGCAATGAAGATTCTGGAACGGGTGGGCACAGAACACGTCGCCTACATCCCCCACGATGCGTACTACCGGGACCTGGGCCACCTGCCCCTGGAGGAGCGGGCCCGCATCAACTTTGACCACCCCGATTCGCTGGAGACAGAACTCCTCGTCCAGCACCTCCGGCAACTGAAGGCCGGACAGGCGGTGGAAATCCCCGTCTACGACTTTACCACCCATACCCGCACCACCCAGACCCGACGGGTCGGCCCAGCGCCGGTCATCCTGGTGGAGGGCATCCTGGTCTTCGCGGAACCGGCACTGCGGGAACTGTTTGACGTCAAACTCTACGTGGACACCGACGCCGACATCCGCCTCATCCGCCGCCTGCAGCGGGACGTCCAGGAACGGGGCCGTTCAGTGGAGTCGGTCATCCAGCAGTACCTGAGCACCGTCCGCCCAATGCATCTGGAGTTCGTGGAACCCAGCAAGCGGTACGCCGACGTCATTATCCCGGAAGGGGGGCACAACGAGGTGGCGATTGAGATGGTCGCTGCCCGCATCCGGGGGTTGCTGGAACAGCGCGCGGGGGAGGAGGATTGTGAGGGTTGATCCCGGTCTGGTTCTGGTGACCGGCGCCACGGGCTTCGTGGGCCGCAATCTCTGCCCCTATCTGGTGGAGCGGGGGCATCGGGTCCGGGCACTGGTCCGCCGGACCTCCGACCACGGTTTTCTGGACGCGCTGGGGGTGGAGAAGGTCTGGGGGGACCTCCGCGACGCCGGGGCGGTGATGGCGGCGGTGGAAGGATGCCGCACCGTCATCCACGCCGGGGCCGTCTTCCGCTTCTGGGGGCGACGGGAGGAGTTCTGGGCCGCCAACGTGGAGGGAACCCGAAACATTCTGGAGGCCGCCCGCCGGGCCGGGGTGGACCGGTTCGTCCATATCTCCACCATCGCCGTGGTCGGGAAGCCCCCGGCGGAAGGACCCATCACCGAGGAGACGCCCTGCCGGCCCCAGGATGCCTATCAGGAGAGCAAACTGGAGGCGGAGCGGCTGGTGCTGGCAT
Organism: Thermoflexales bacterium; assembly: GCA_037445395.1. Classification (GTDB taxonomy): domain Bacteria; phylum Chloroflexota; class Anaerolineae; order B4-G1; family DUEL01; genus SpSt-77. The sequence continues at coordinate 10,675 of JBBIKR010000057.1, read as the reverse complement.
CCTGGCGGGAATGGGGCCTGCCCGCCGTCGTCCTGCGCCCCGGTGCCATCTACGGCCCCTGGAGCCACTACGCTTTCAACCGTCTGTTCATAGAGGACCCCCTGCGGGGGCTGGCCTTTCGCGTTCACGGTGGGCGGCACCTCACCTTTCCCGCCTTCGTGCGGGATGTGGCGTGGGCGGCGGAGGCGGCGCTCACCCGTGGCCGTCCGGGCGAGGTGTACAACATCTGCGGGCCATGCGTGACCCACCGGGAGGTGGGGGAGGTACTGGAGCGTCTCATCGGTCGGCGCATTCGCTGGATTCCCGCCCCGGCCTGGGGGATGGTCGCGCTGGCGCGGGGGTGGACGGCGGTCTCCCGCTGGACCGGTCGGGAGCCCCACTACCCCATCGGCCTCTACCCGTATGTGTTCTACGACTGGCGGGTGAGCGCGGAGAAAGCGCGGCGCGAACTGGGCTACGAGCCGACGCCGCTGGAGGAGGGGCTCCGGGAGACGCTGGAGTGGTACAGGAGCAGGGGATGATGCGGACGGCGGCCTCCGGCCGCCGTCCGCATCATTATCCCAGCAATCGGGAGAGGTGAGAGAGGACAGCGTGGGTGCTCTCCTTCTGGCGGGGGTCGCAGGAGACGACCTGCTGGGAGGCCACCCCCAGCGTCCGGGCAATCTCCGTCGGGGGCATCGGGCGATGCCCGTCCTGTTTTGTCGCCACCACCAGATAGGGGGTCCGCCGACGGGCCAGGCGCCGCAGGAGCTGACGGGCCAGCGTCAGCGTGGAACGGTCGGTGCTATCTACCAGAACCAGCAGAGCGTCTGCATCCCGGGCCAGGATGTCCCACATAAAGTCAAAGCGCGGCTGGCCGGGCGTGCCGTACAGGTGAAAGAGCCGACCGCCGACCGTCGTCTGTCCGTAATCCATCGCCACCGTGGTGGTCTCTTTGAACTGAGACAGGTCATCGGTGATGCGCTTTTCCGTACTGACGACCGGGATGTCGGAGGCCGTCCGGATAAACGCGCTCTTCCCCGTGTTGAATGCCCCGGTGATCACCACTTTGCAGGACTTCATTGGGCCCTTTCCTCCGCTTGCTTCGCTTCGCTCGCAATCTGCCGAAAATCCACAAAGCGATACCCCACGCCTCGCTCCGTGAGGATGTAGCGCGGGTTGGACGGGTCCGGCTCAATCTTTTGCCGGAGATAGGTGATATAGAGCCGCACGTAGTGGGTCTCATCCCGGTATTCGGGCCCCCAAACCTTCACCAGCAGGGTCTCCTGGGGGACCACCCATCCGGCGTTCTCAATCAACACACTCAGCAGGCGGAACTCGGTGGGGCGGAGTTTCACCCGTTTTCCCCCCACAATCACCTCTTGCAGATTGTAATCCACGCTGAGGTAATCGTCAATCTTCAGGATGGCCGATTCCGGCGGGGCCAGGGGTCGGGCCCGCCGGAGGACGGCCTGTATGCGGCTGACCAGTTCCCGGACGCTGAAGGGTTTGGTGACGTAGTCGTCGGCTCCCAGCCGCAACCCGCGGACGATGTCGTCCTCATCAGACCGGACGGTCAGCATGATGACCGGCACGTCGGAGAATTCTCGGAGGAGCCGGAGGGCCTCAAAGCCGTCTATGTCGGGCATCATCACGTCCAGCAGGACCAGGTCCGGGTAGACGGAGCGGATGCGCTGGAGGGCCTCCAGGCCGGAAGTGGCCGTGGTCACCCGAAATCCCTCCAGTTCCAGGTTCATGCGCAGGAAGCGGAGGATTTTTTCCTCATCGTCCACGATGAGGATCAGGGGGCCGGCAGACCTTTTGCCGCTCATCTATTCCCGCACAAAGGTCACAACCTTCTCTTCCTCGCCGCTGGGCAAAATCTCCACGCAGTGGATACGATGCCAGGGCAGAATGAGGGAGCGAACTTCGGGGACCAGATAATTCACCTCCCGACCGTCCCGTCGGCGGGGGTTCTCACAGACCAGGAACTGGTCGGTGGGTTCCGGGACCCGCTCAATCTCGGCCACGATGGGGTCTTCGTTCATCATATGGATCAGGACCGTCATCGGCATCTGAAGCCTCCTGCAGATGGATTTTTGTTGGAGCGGTTCAGTCGCAAAAATCCATCTTTTCCATCAGCCGGTCTGATTGCCGGCTTCCTTACCCCTCCCCCGCCGCCTGCGGCGGCACCCCCTCCCCTCTCCTGACCTGCGGTCAGAAGGGAGGGGGCAGGGGGTGGGGTGAGGCTGAATATTACGTCTGATTTTTCTCCGTCCCCTCACTCGCGCCCACGGTGACGTGGAGGCGCAATCGGCCCAACTGGACCTCGGACTCTCTGGGCAGAGGGTACGGCAGGTAGGGGGTCAGGCGCTGACCATCCAGGAACGTGCCGTTGGCGCTTCCCACGTCTTCAATATATACTTTCCCTTCCCGCTGGACGATCTTGGCATGGCGGCGGGAAACGCCCATCTCCAGTCCCTTCTCCGCGCCCAGGTCCAGATGGGGGAAGATGCCGTGGGTAGGGTCCAGCCGCCCCAGCAGGAGTTCGGGGAGGGCGGGAAGAACGACTTCCCGCCCGGTATCCACAATCCGCACCCGGATCACCGGTGGCGCTTTCTCCCGCTCATTGCCGGGCAATTCGGTCTCCCACGCCGCCGCCCGTGGCATGGAGAGTTCGTCGGTAGGGAACGGTTCTGTCCGCAGTGTCTTCATGGTGGGGAGATAGATGCCACACTCGGTGCAGAACAGGGTGCCCAACCGGTGTTTCTTTCCGCAGGACGGACACTCTATCATGGCCCCCTCCCTTTGATACCCAGTCCCCGGGTCCCGTAGCGAATCATCTTCTGGCCCTTGCTGGACATCTGGCCTCCCTGAGCGATGCGACCGGCCTCCAGCAACGCCACGTGCGCCAGTTCCGCCTCCCCCATATCCAGCAAGCGGGTAGCAATCGTTTCCAGCCGCCGCCGGGCATCTTCTATCTGGCCGGTATCCAGGGCTTTCCAGACCTGCTCCTGTATCCGGAAGATGGTAAGTCGGCTGAGGATATTGACCAGAGCCGGGGGGACGGGTTCCTCCACCGCTTCCGGGACAAATTCCCGTTCCAGGTCAAAGATGAGCCGTTCCTCCCGGTTAAAGGCGGGGACATGGGCGCTCATCTCCAGTTGGAGCAGGCGGTGGAACCCCGGCCGATTTTCCCGAACGACAATCTCAAAGAGGACCTGCGTGGCTTTCCCGGCCAGCAGATTCCCCAGGTGGTAAACGCCTTCTTTAGGGGTGAGGTATTCCATAAAGGGCGCAGTCCGAAAGCAGTTTTCCACCCAGCCCCGCTCGGTCGGGCGGACGGTCAACATGACATCGCGGGCCAGCAGCATCGTCAGCCGCTGGACGAGTTCCCGCATCACCCCGCGAACCTGCTGGGGATAGGCGATGTAGGCGGAAGTCCCACCAGTCTGGCGGGCCAACTGGTCCAGGAAGGCATCGTTCCAGTCTTCGCCGATGCCCAGCACGGTGATTTCAATCCCTTCCAGCCCGGCCCGACGGGCCTCCGCCAGGCACTGCTCCTCGTCTCCGTATGTGCGCCCATCGGTCAGCAGAATCAGATGACTGATGGTCTCTTTTCGGTGATGACGCCGGATTTCTTCCAGGCCGGCCCGCAACCCCTGCAGGATTTCCGTCCCCCCGCTGGCCCATAGGGAAGAAATCCGGGCGTGGAGCCGCAGTGGATCCGTCAGTGGCTGGCTGGGGTACATCACCGTGGCCCGGTCGTTGAAGGCGACCACCCCGACCACGTCCTCTTTCATCAACTCGTCCACAATCTGATGGGCCGCCGCCTTGACGTGGTCCAGCCGGTCGCCATCCATAGAGGTGCTCTGGTCAATGACCAGGCACAGGTTCAACGGGATTCGTTTGAAGGCGGTCTTTCCGGACGGTTTCAGGTCCACCAGGAGATAGAGCATCTGCTCATCCGGCAGGGCCTGGAGTTGCTGACGGCTGACCAGGATGTCCCATGCCAGAGCCACGTTCAGGTCTCGCCCCCGCTCCGCCCGCCGCCGGTCGTAGGCCTGCCGACGGGCCAGGTCGCCCAGGACCCGGTAGGCTTCCTGGACCTCCTGGAATCGCTCTGCGGAGGCCTCTTCGGACCCGCTATCGGGATGAAATCGGCGGACCAACTTGCGGTACGCGTGCCGAATCTCCTCCTGGGTGGCCAGCGGAGAAACCCCGAGAACGGCGTATAAATCCTTTTCCTCCTCCGGCATCTTCTATCTCCGGCTAATGAAGTTCCGAATCAACAACCTCCAGAGGAGCCGCGAGGATGACGCTGATGTTGTCCTTTCCTCCGGCCTGATTGGCCTTCTCCACGAGGACCTCGCACGCCTCTTGCAGGGAAGAGGATGTGGTCACCACACGGGCAATTTCCTCCTCGCTCACCATTTCCCAGAGTCCATCAGAGCACAGCAAGAGAACCCCTCCCGGCGGTATATGGCAGAAGAACGTATCTACTTCCAGCGGCCCTCTTTGCCCCACCGCGCGATAGAGTACATTTCGTTGCGGGTGATGGACCGCCTCTTCCACGGTCATCTGGCCCAATTCTACCATCATATCCACGAGGGAGTGATCGCGGGTAATCTGAGTGCAACCGGTGGGAGAGACCAGGTATGCCCGACTATCGCCGACATTGGCGATGTAGGCCTGGTCCCCCAGGATTAAAGCGCACAGGAGGGTGGTTCCTCCTCCCGGCACACGCTCGGTGACCTGTTCGTTGGCTCTCCGAAAAGCCTCCGTCAGCACTTCTTTCAGCGAGGGCTCACTGGCGCTGTGCTCGCGCAGGGGGAGCAGGGTCAGGCAGGCCTGCAGGATGTGCTGGGCGGCTGTACGGGCGGCCAGTGCACTGGCAACCTCGCCCGCGAGGTGTCCGCCCATCCCGTCGGCCAGAATCAGAAGACCGGTGGGCAGGGTGCTGTGATAACCCGCCTGTTCTAACTCCACTACCAGAACGGTGTCCTCATTGTGACTCCGTTGCCGTCCCACATCGGTGGCCCATCCCACTTCCAGCCGGGGGCGCGGAGGGGCAGTCTCTGCTGAAGGGGCCGGCGCGGGGAGCGCTTCTCCTTCCCGTCGCTCCGCCCGCCGAAAACGACGAAACCAGGATTTCCAGTTCAAGATCAGTGCTCCTATAATACAGGCCGTTGGGCCTGCATCAGATGAACGCCTGCGGGACCGTTAAATGGGCAGTGCGTACACGTTGTGGTCCAGCGAGCCAACGTAGACGATGTCGTTCGCCACGCGAGGGCTGGAAACCACCGGCCCGCCGGTCTGGAACCTCCACCGCAGTTGTCCCGTCTGGGCATCCAGTGAATAGACGTACCCATCCACCGACCCGACGTAAACCGCGCCCTGATAGACCGCAGGCGATGAGGTCACCTGCCCGCCGGTCCGATACCGCCAGACCAGATAGCCGTTGGTGGCATCCAGGGCATACAGGTGTCCATCCGCCGAGCCGACAAAAACGGTGTTCCCCGCGATCGCCGGGGATGAGATCACCGGGCCATCGGTCCGATACCGCCAGACCACCCACCCGGCGCGCAGGTCCAGCGCGTAGACGAACCAATCCTGAGAACCAACGTACAGCAGGTCCTGGCTGACTGCCGGAGATGAGGTGATCGCCCGACGGGCGCGGAAACGCCAGATCAAACGGCCGTTGACCCCGATTGCGTGGAGGACTCCTTCCTCGTCCCCAACGTAAATAGCGTCGGACCCTGTGGCGGGTGTAGAGCGTACCGCTCCTTCTGCCTCAACGTTCCATGCCATACGCCCGGTGAAGGTGTTGACCGCGTAGAGGTGGCGGTCGTCCGATCCGATGAAAACATGCCCGAACTGGACCCGGGGCGAGGAGTAGATGCGCGCTTTCGTCGGATACGTCCACATTAACCGCCCGGTCTCCGCATTGAGGGCGTACAACGAGCCGTCGGTGGAGCCAAAGAAGACCCGGCCCTCCGCCACTGCCGGAGAAGAGGCAATCCCTCCCTCGGTGGCGTACTTCCAGAGAAACTTTCCTGTTTCGGCATCCAGCGCATAGAGGTTGTTGTCGTAGGCGCCGATGTAAAGAACCCCTTCGTGGATGCACGGGCTGGAACGGACCTCGTCCTCGCAGGCGAACTGCCAGATGACCTTCAGCGCGTCCGGACGGACCCCTTCGGGGGTCGGCATGTAGGCTGTAGTCGCCAGTCCCCGGGCGGACTTCAGGGAGAGCAGGGCCCGCTTCATCTCCTCGGCGGAACCGAAACGCTTCTGGATGTCGTACTCCAGCGCCCGGTTGATCACCTCCTGCAGTTCCGCCGAGACAGCGGGATTGTATTGATGAATCGGACGCTTGTGGAAAGTGAACGGCGGTTCCAGGCGGGGGTCCTGTTTGGTCAGCAGATGATGCAGCGTTGCTCCCAGGGCGTAAATATCCCCGCGCGGTTCGGCAATCCCCCGATACTGCTCCGGCGGGGAGTACCCCTCCGTGCCGATCATCGTCCCCTTCTCCCCGCTCTGGAAAACCTTCGCAATCCCAAAGTCCACCAGACGAATCCGTCCCTGGTCGTCCAGCATCAGGTTGGAGGGCTTCATATCCCGGAACACGATGGGTTGGGGCTTGTGGGTGTGGAGATACGTCAGCACATCGCAAACCTGAATGGCCCACTGGACGACCTGAGCCTCGGGGAAGAAGCCCTCGGTCTCATTGAGAAGGGCTTCCAGGTCCTTTCCCGGAATCAGTTCAGTGACCAGATAGGCCCGGTCGCCCTCGGTGAAGTAATCATAGACCTGGGGGATGGCCGGGTGGCTCAGGGTGGCCAGAATGCTGGCCTCCCGTTCAAAGTTCTGCATCATCAGCGCGCGCACCCGCGGGTCGGTGGCCGTGTTGAGCATTTCCTTTACCGCGCAGAGGCGCTGGACTTTGGGGAAGCGCAAATCCTGGGCCTTATAGACCGTGCTCATTCCCCCGGAGCCCAGGACGCCCAGAATGCGGTAGCGGCCCTGGAGAATCGTGCCCTCGGCCAGCCGCCCTGCCGCCGGTCGCACGGGTTCTCCCCGTTTCGCCGAATCGGGAAGCGGGGGGGCCCCTTCTGCGCCGGGCGCCGGCGCGGGCGTCCCCGTCAGGCGCGTGCTACCGACCCGCGCGGCCAGCCCCGGCATCACCCGGGTGCTGATGTCCTCCTTCGGCGGCGCCCCCGCGCCTTCCTGTGGGTCCTTATCCTGCCCCTGTACCAATTCCTCACTCCTTACCGCTAACGGCTACCGGCTGACCCCTACCGGCTGTCTCCCCAATCAACGACCACGGCCCGGCCCAGGTAATCCGCACGACAACCCGTTGTCCGGTCAGGTCGCGCGGGTCCTCAAAGAAGACCAGTTTGTCCGTACGGGTGCGGCCCCACCAGCGGCCTTTCTTCCGGCCTTCCACCAGCACTTCCACCGACTGTCCGACCAGACAGGCGTTGATTTCTCCGGCGATGCGGGCCTGCAACTCGTCCAGCACCTTGCGGCGGCGCTCCTTCTCCTCCGGCGGGACGTCGTCCGGATAGCGGCGGGCCGCCAGGGTCTGAGGACGGGGGGAGTAACGGGCGATGTGGGCCTTATCCAGCCGCAGTTCGGCCAGCAGGTCGCAGGTGCGCTGGAACTGCGCCTCCGTCTCCCCCGGGAAGCCAACGATGATATCGGTGGCGATGGAGACGCCGGGGATGATGGCCCGGGCCCGCGCGACCAGGCGGCGGTAATCGTCGGCGGTATAGCCCCGGCGCATCCGGGCCAGGACCTCATCGTCCCCGGCCTGCACCGGCACCTCCAGATGCTCGCAGACTTTGGGCAGGCGGGCCACGGCCTCCAGCAGTTCATCCGTCATCCAGGACGGATGGCTGGTGAGGAAACGGATTCTCTCCAGACCTTCTATCTCGTGGAGTTGTTCCAGTAACCCGACCAGTGGGGGGCGGCCATTTTGTGGGGCCAAGTCGTACCCGTACCGGTCCACAATCTGCCCCAGCAGGGTGATTTCTTTGACCCCCTGCGAGACCAGCGCGCGGGCCTCGGCCAGAATCTCCTCCGCCGGGCGGCTGCGCTCCGGCCCCCGGCGGTAGGGGATGATGCAGTAGGTGCAGGCATGGGAGCACCCCAGGACGGCGGGGACGTATGCGGTGACCCGTCGCTCCTGCTCATGGCGCGGCAGCAGGAAGGGGACGGGGATACGCCGGGCCGCATCCTCTGCGGCCAGCGCCCGTCCCGCGTCGACCAACCCCCGCTCGGCCAGGTGGTCCAGCAACGGCCTGGGGTCCGACGGCGGAGCGAAGACGTCCACCCATGGGAATCGCTCCTGCAGTGGCCCGGGGTCCTGGCGGCCCACCAGGCAACCCATCAGGCCGATCACCAGGTCCGGGCGGCGGGCCTTCAGGGGGCGCAGAGAACTCAGGCGCCCGTAGACCTTATCCTCCGCCTGCTGTCGGACCACACAGGTGTTCAGAACGATCACATCCGCCTCCTCAGCCCGGGGAGCCGGAGCATACCCCAGATGCTCCAGCGCGGCCGCCAGTCGCCGGGAGTCGGCTTCATTCATCTGACAACCGATGGTCCATATATGATACTTCATCCGGCGTTAAACCTTCCCCGGTAACATTATACACACTTTCGGCAATGAAGCAATCCCGCAAACCTGCCGGATGTGTTTCAATTCTGTGACGGGTCGCAATGACTGTTGCTGTCGGTGATCTTCCCGGTATGCCGGGATGGTTCAATTTCCCGCCGCGCCCCCGCTTGACAATTACCGGAAAAGGGCTATCATAAAATTATCCCCTGCCGCATAACCGGTCTATCTCCCGACCGGTAGGATTGGGTACAGGTTCCGTCCCGCCAGTCAGAAAGGAGGTCATCATGCCCGCATATAACTTCCAACTGCTGCTGAAGCACATCCTCAACTACGGCGTCGCCTGGGCCCCCGAACAGGAAATCGTCTACCGCGACCTGGTCCGCCACTCCTACACCACCATGTACGGACGGGTGCTCCGGCTCGCCAGCGCCCTCCAGTCCCTGGGGGTGAAGCCGGGAACCCGGGTGGGCGTCATTGAGTGGGACAGCCACCGCTACCTGGAGATGTACTTCGCCATCCCCGGCATCGGCGCCGTCCTTCACACCATCAACCCCCGCCTGGCCCCTGAGGACATCGCCTACACAATGGCCCACGCCGAGGACGAGGTCCTCATCTTCCACGAGGACTTCTACCCCCTGGTGGAGCGCGTCCGCCCCCGCATCCCCTCCATCCGTAAGACCATCCTGATCACCGACCGGAAGGAGAAGCCGGACATCAAGGTGGACGCGGAATACGAGGAGTTGCTCTCGGCGGCCATCCCGCTGGATGAACTGCCCGACCTGGACGAGAACACGCTGGCGACGATGGCCTACACCACCGGCACCACGGGCCTCCCCAAGGGCGTTTACTTCACCCAGCGGCAACTGGTCCTCCACACCCTCAGCGTCGGCCTGGCGGTGGCCGCCTTCGGGAACTTCGGCGGCGTGAGCAAGAACGACGTCTACATGCCCCTCACGCCGATGTTCCACGTCCACGCCTGGGGCATCCCCTATATGTCCACCCTCTTCGGCGTCAAGCAGGTCTATCCGGGCAAGTACGAGCCGGAGATGCTGATGCGGCTCCTGCTGACCGAAAAGGTCACCTTCAGCCACTGCGTCCCCACCATCCTTCAGATGATCGTCACCTCCCCGGCGGTGCGCGGGCTGGACCTGAGCCGCTGGAAGGTGGTCATCGGCGGGGCGCGGCTCCCGAAGGGGCTGGCGCTGGAGGCGACCAAACTGGGCATCAAGGTCTACGCCGGCTACGGCCTCTCCGAGACCTGCCCCGTCCTCACCCTGGCCCACCTGAAGCCGCCCATGCTGGCCTGGAGCGAGGAACAGCAACTGGACCGGATGATTATGACCGGCTTCATCGCTCCCCTGGTCTACCTGCGGGTGGTGGACGCGGCCGGCAACGACGTCCCGAAGGACGGGCGCTCCACCGGCGAGATCATCGTCCGCGCCCCCTGGTGCACCCAGGGCTACTACAAGGAGCCGGAGAAGAGCGAGGAACTGTGGGCCGGTGGATGGATGCACACCGGCGACGTCGCCTACATGGACGAGTACGGCTACATCCAGATTGTGGACCGGCTCAAGGACGTCATCAAGAGCGGCGGGGAGTGGATTGTCTCCCAGGAACTGGAGAATCTCCTCAGCCTGCACGAGGGGGTGCTGGAGGCGGCGGTCATCGGTATCCCCGACGAGAAGTGGGGCGAGCGTCCGCTGGCCATCGTCGTGCCGCGCGAGGAGTATAAGGGGAAACTGACAGGGGACATGCTCCGCGCTCACCTGAACCGCTACGTGGAGGAGGGGCTGATCACCAGTTGGTCCGTGCCGGAGAACTACACCTTCGTGGACGAATTGCCCAAGACCAGCGTGGGCAAGATTGACAAGAAGGTGCTCCGGAGCCGCTTCGGCGCGGCGTAGCGGTTAGATGCCTCACCCCTCCCCCTGCCCCCTCCCCTCTCCTGGCCGTCGGCCAGGAGAGGGGAGGGGGGTGGCGGCGCAGCCGCCGGGGGAGGGGTGAGGACAAAGCCGTTGCTTTTACGGGCCCCCCAGCCACTGCAGCCCCCCGCGGGGGCGGGGACCGGCCCCAGCC